>NZ_JCACKI010000064.1:18560-327231 GCF_059505325.1 Tildeniella sp. | reverse complement strand
CTGATAGCTGATAGCTGATAGCTGATAGCTGATCCAAAAGTGTGCAGTTATTTTTCAGCAAGCTCTTAAGGCTGGTCGATGTGTTTATGGCGCTGCGATCGCTGCCTTGTCAGGAAAGACGGCGTTTAGCTTGATGCCTTGAATTGAGTAATCCAACAGTTGCATTGGGTGCAGTACTGGCACCGTTTGTCCTTGAAGCTGGAGGTGCCTGCTGATTTGTACAAAGCAGCCGATATTGGCTGAGGCAATGAGCGAAGCTCCCGTGTTGAGCAGGTTTTCTACCTTTTGGCGACCAAGTTCCTCTGCAACGTCGGGCTGCAAGATGTTGTACACACCAGCGCTACCACAACACAGCGCAGCATCAATCGGTTCCCGCAACTGTACACCTGGGATTTGCTTCAGCAGTTGACGTGGCTGCACACTGATTTTTTGCCCATGCAGCATGTGACAAGCGTCTTGATACACCAGCGTCAGTGGTTCGTCTTGTAAGGGCGATAGTTTGGCAGTTAGACCAACATCGGCTAGAAATTCCTGAACATCTTTGACCTTGCTGGCAAACGCCTCGGCTTTCTCCCGATAGTCAGGGTCATCGTGCAAGATGCTGCCGTATTCTTTGAGCGAATGCCCACAACCAGAGGCGTTGATGATGATGGCATCCAGCGATCGATCCGCAAAGCTGTCAATCAACTGACGCGCCAGTGCTTGCGTTTGCGCTTCTTGCCCCTGGTGATGGGTGAGTGCCCCACAGCAGCCTTGAGCTTGAGGAATAACCACTTCACAACCGTTGGCGGTCAATACTCCCACCGTCGCATCGTTGACTTCAGGATTGAAGAGTCGCTGCACACAGCCGAGCAGCAGACCGACTCGGTAGCGCTGGTTTCCTTGCGCTGGAACGATCGCTGGTAGAGGATCTTGAAACGCCTGCGGTGAGATCTTTGGCAGCATCGCTTCCATTGCTGCCAGTTGGGGCGAAAGCTGCTTGAGGAAGCCGAGCGATCGCACCAACTTCTGCAAACCCGACTTTTGGTAAAGCCCCAGCGGACGTAGTAACAGGCGCAACCGATCGGGATACGGAAACGTGGAGAAAATCAGACGACGCAAGAGCTTTTCGGGCAGCGATCGAGCGTGATTGCGCTCCACTTGGGGACGGGTTGCCTCGATCAACTGGTCATACCGCACCCCAGACGGGCAGGTCGTAACGCAGGCAAGACAGCCCAGACAGGAATCAAAATGCTGCACGATCGCTGGCGAGAGCGGAATTTGCCCCTCATTCACCCCATCCATCAGATAAATGCGCCCTCTGGGTGAATCCATCTCTTTACCAATCACGCGATAGCTCGGACAGGTAGAGAGGCAGAAGCCACAGTGAACGCACGCGTCGATGAGTTTCGCATCGGGAGGATTGTGGGAGTCGAAGGAAGGGAGTGGGGAGTGGGGAGTAGGGAGTGGGGGGTGAGGAGTGGAATCTGGTAACTCGACATTCAACATTGGAAACTGATCACTTTCTTGGTTGCGAACTTCGGCACTCATGACTTAAATTTTGCCTACAAAGCGGTGAGGGCTTAAACGATCGTCTGGATCAAAGTGGTGTTTTAATTGGCGCATTAGGGGCAGCGCGTTGCCAGAGTAGCCCCATACATCGATCGCCTGTTTCATTGCGATCGGAGCCTGCAAAACAGACAGAAAGCCACCCTTTGCCTGACAGAGCGATCGCACTTGCAAGAGATCTGATGGGGTGACAGCATCGAATACCAATCTGCCCAGTCCACTAGCTATATGAATTTGTCCAAACCAGGGCACGATCGCCAAGTCCTTGATCGCCAAGTCCTTAAGGGTTGTCAGCAGCGCTACGGCTTCGGAGGGGCGTATTCCTATTTTGCAAGTAATCGCGTCGGTCTGGTTGTTCACCGTCATGCGTTTTTGTAAGCGTTGCCATAGAGCGGTGTCATCAGCAGCAGCAAAACAGGAGCAAGCTAACCCCAACGCTTGACCGACTTCAATCATGCGCTTGGTTTGCTCCTGGACATTGGGCAAGCTGCTCTGAAATCGCACTGCCAGGGCAGTACCCGCGATCGCCAGTTCTCCAGCTACCGACTCGGACAAGATATCTGCACTAGCGGGTGTTAGCGCTGAACTCAGGAGCGTTTGAGTCGCTTGAGCGATCGCGCCTGTAGCACCGCTCAGCACAATGGTTTGTGACGCTTCGGGCAACGGGTAAACGCGAAAGGTTACTTGCGTGATGATGCCCAAAGTGCCGTAGGAGCCAGTGAAAAGCTTCATCAGGTCATAGCCTGCGACGTTTTTTACGACCCGTCCACCTGCTTTAGCAACCTGTCCATCGGCGCGGACAAACGACAGCCCTAGAAGCATATCTCGCACACTGTTATACCGCTGACGCAGTGAGCCTGTGTCTGCGGTTGCCACAATGCCACCGATCGTCGCCTGGTCTGGATAAGCAGGATCGATCGCCAAAAACTGTCCCGCTTTTGCCAATGTTGCCTGCAAGTCAGCGAACCGCATCCCTGCTTCGACTGTCACCGTCAAATCACCCACTGCATGGTCAATCAATTGATTTAGCCGCTCTGTACTCACCATCAGCAAAGGTGGAAGGTTTTCTTCCTCCTGCCTTCTGCCCTCTGCCCTCTGCCCTCCCACCAATCCGCCCCAGTGCAGCTTACTCCCCGCACCACAGGGTAAGAGAGGTTGGCGATCGGTGGCTGTTACCACTGCGGACAGAGCGGTTGGCGTGTTGGGATAAGTGATACTACTGGCAAGCGTTTCGGGCGTGACTGATCGCCGAATCATCGCTTTTTGGCTCAGAGGTAGTGTGTCCCAGCCATGTAGCTCGATCGCCTCAACTGGGCGCGCTGAGAATTGGAGCGTATGCTGGAGATCGGCACCATTTTTTGCAGAAGGCATTCCCATACGATGAATAGCTGATGACTAACGCCTACTCTAGCAGCCGCAGAGGGATCGAAGTTGGCTAAAACACACTGGAGCGAACTGAGTCACGCTCTAGATCGGTTAGTCTCAGCTGTAAAAGTGAGATAAACCACTCGACCCAACGCAAAACGCTTGTGAAACACTACCGCTCTGACGAACGATGAAAAAAATTCTGGTGGTTGAAGACGAGCCTTCCATTCGTGAGTCGCTTTTAGAGTTGCTTACAGTTGAAGGCTTTAGCGTCTTGGGTGCAGCAAACGGTAACGTTGGTGTGCAGTTAGCGCAGCAGCATTTGCCTGATTTGATTTTGTGCGATGTGACCATGCCTCAGCTTGATGGCTACCAGGTACTCACCAGCCTGCGTCAACAGACGGCAACGGCAGCTATTCCCTTCATTTTTTTGACGGCACGGGGAACAAAGGACGATTTTCGGCAGGGGATGGAACTTGGAGCCGATGACTTTTTGACCAAACCTTGCACGGCAGATGAGTTGCTGGCTGCGATCGCTAGTCGTTTTGACAAACAGGCAACAGTATTCAAGCAGTCACAGAAACAGCTTGACAGTTTGCGGAGCAGTATTGCACTGTCGCTGCCCCACGAATTGCGATCGCCTTTAAATGGCATCTTGGGGCTGTCTGAAGTGCTCATCGACGACTATCAAACGATCAGCCAGCAGGAAGTGTTGGAGCTTGCGGAGGGCATTCATGGCGCTGCCGAACGACTATACAGACTCATTCAAAACTTTCTACTCTATGCGGAACTGGAAATCACAGCCCGCGATCGCGATCGTCTCGCTGCCCTCCGCAATGATGAAACACTTTATCCGAGCTTTCTGATTACCGAAGTGGCAACCGCGATCGCCAAGCGAGAAGGACGCGAAACCGATTTGCAACTGGATTTGCAAAATGCCAGAATTCAAATCTCTGAGCAGAAGCTAAAAATTATTGTAGAAGAGCTGACTGACAATGCGTTCAAGTTTTCGACAGCAGGTACATCGGTGCGAATAGCGACCGCAATGATGAACGATCGCCTGCTGTTGACAATCGTTGATCACGGGCGGGGCATGACCCCAGAACAACTCGTCAGTTTGGGTGCTTATATGCAGTTCGAGCGCAAATTTTACGAACAGCAAGGCTCTGGTTTAGGTTTCATTATTGCCAAGCGTTTAGTGGAATTGCATGGTGGAACATTGACGATCGCTAGCACGTATGGACACCAAACAATGGTGCAGATTACATTTCCAGACAACGAAGGCAGTTTAGACTCTAATTAATTTTTGGAACCAATCATCGTTCCAGAGTTCGTCGAAGGCAACATCTGTTTCTGCTTCAGCGCGATAGCTGGGATTGAGTTCGATCGCTTTTTCTAAACTTTCCAGCGCAAAATCAGCTTCGCCCAAAAAGGCATGACTGATGGCGCGATTGTAATACGCGCTGGCATAGTCTGGTTTTAGATCCAGTGCTTTGTTAAAGCTAGTGATGGCATCTTTGTGACGACCCAGTTGAGCCAATGCATAGCCGCGTTTATCGAGTGCTTTGTAAGAGTCGGGATTAAAGTGAATGACCTCATCAAACGAGGCGATCGCGTCTTTGTGTCGTCCTAACGTTTCGAGCGCCAAGCCACGATTCATCCAGGCAACGGCATCATCAGGTTTGAACTGCACGGCACGATCGAACACATTAAACGCATCCTGGTGTCGTCGTAAAATGCCGAGCGCTACGCCTTTATTCACCAGTGCTTCGTGATAGTCAGGCTTGCTATCTAGCGCATGATCATAGGACTCGATCGCGTGCTCGTAGCGCTTGATCCGTGCCAGACTGATCCCCCGACTAAACCAGCCTTTATCGTCTTTGGGCTTGAGTTTTAGCATGTGGTCGAAAGACTCGATCGCAGGTTCGTGGCGCTGAATTTTTTGGAACACTAGCCCACGCTGGTACCAGATATCTGCATTTTCTGGCTGAAGCTCAACCACTTTGTCGTAGCGCAAAATCGCTGCTTCATAGTTCTCTTCAGCAAAGAGTTCGTGTCCCTGATTGATGTATTTATTCACATCAATAAAGAGTTCGGGACGATTCGCTTTGAGCAGTTCCAACTGTGCCATCAAGTCTTGCAGCTTTTGTTGCAAGGCTGCGACCGCTGCTTCAGAAACCGGAGACGCTTCTGCCAGTTGTTTGAGAATATCAGCTTTTTGAGTTTGAGCAGTGGATTGAAGTGCTGTAAGCTGTGTAACTAGCTCAGACTGTAACGCTTCAATCGTTTGTAAGCTGTCGTCTTTCTGCCCTGAAACGGTTGCTTTGAGTTCACTAATTTGAGTGGTGAATTCGGTTTCTAATGTTTCTAATTCCGCGAGAATGCGATCGCGCTTTTGCTGGGTTTGCTGTTGGGCATCAAGCTGAAAACTAGCAATTTGAGGTGCGAGTTCGGTCTTAATTTGTTCCAAATCACTTAAAATCGTTTGCTTTTGCTTTTGAGCGTTTGCTTGCAACGTTTCTAACGTCTCTGTAAATTCGCGATCGACCGTTTCCAGCTTTTGCAAGATGCGATCGCGCTGTTGTTCAACGCCTGTTTTTAAGTCGGAAAGCTGAGGCGAGAAATCGGCTTTTAGTTGTTCTAAATGCTCCAGAATGCGATCTTTTTGTTGCTGTGCGATCGCCTGCAAATCGACTAATTGAGCTGTAAATTCGCGTTCGGAGGCTTCCAACCGTTGTAAAACTTGCTCTTGTCGATCGTGCACATCCAGGCGGAAATCAGACAGTTGTGGTGTGACTTCGGCTTTAAGCTGTTCCAGGTTTTCGAGGATGCGCTCTTTTTGCTGCTCAGCGATCGCCTGTAGCTCGACTAACTGGGTAGCGAACTCGCGTTCGGAGGCTTCTAAACGTTCCAGTAGGTTGCGTTGCCGCTGCTGCGCGTCTGTTTGAAGCTGAGTCAACTGTGGTGCAAACTCGGTTTTGAGGTGGGTTAGCTCTTCGAGAATGCGATCGCGCTGTTGTCTGGCAGAAATCTGCAAATCAAGCAATTGACCCGCAAAATCCCGTTCCGATACGGTGAGCTTCTGCAACACATCCTGCTGCCGCTGTTGCGCATCAGAGTGAAGTTGAGCCAACTGTGGCGAGAATTCGGCTTTGAGGGTTTCTAAACTTGCGAGGCTGCGATCGCGCTGCTGTTTGGCAGACACCTGTAACGCCGCTAACTGTGCAGCAAAGTCTTGCTCGGCGGCTGCTATGGTTATCAGCGTTTGTTCTTTTTGCTGCCGCACGTCTGACTGCAACGCATCTAAATGTGGTTCCACATCGGTTTTAAGCTGCTCCAGGTGCCCAATCATCAATGTTTGCTGCGCGACGGCTGCCGACTGAAGTTTGGCAAGATGGGCGGCAAAGTCTTGCTCGGATGCGGCAAGTTTTTCTAGCGCGTCTGTTTGTTGCTGCTGAATGTCTGACTGAGAGCCAGAAAGCTGCGCTACGAGTCCAACGCCCAATGCCTCAAGAGCCTGTTTGGAGTCGTGAAGTTGTGCCTCCAGCGTGGCAATCATTTGTGCTTTGGATTGCGCTAATTCAGCCACCAAACCTGCCAGCGCATCACGTTCTCTGGTCACGTCTTGCTGAAACTGCTCGGCTTCATCGGCAACGTCGTCCGCGATCGTCTCCACTTCTGCCAGCACAGTCTTGGCGTTCTCGCGTGTCCGGGCAATCTGACTTTCGAGTTCTTGCAAGCCTTCTAGCTGTTCTTTGGCACGGGTGGCAATCTCTTGAATGACCGCACGACGAAGCAACCACAGTGCCGCGATCGTCGCTGCCAGCAGCAGCACTAAAATGCCCAGCAGAATGTTGAACAGCGTCGTCATACGCACCAGGGAGCGATCGACCTCACTCTGATTCGCATTGCGTGGCTCCCCCGACGATGGCTGTAGTTGCGCCAGTAGGGGTGTAGACAGTGACTGAGGGTGCGATCGCGCAGGCTGCACTATCCCACCCAGCGATAGCAGTAAGACCGAGAGCATAAGCCCACTGCGGGACAAGACGAAAACTTCTGGGTGCTGGCGCTTCATCACGAATCATCCTTCGCTGTCATCGATGATTGCAGTATATCGAAGACGATGCAGAGCAATGGTGTCTCTTTTCCAGAGTAATCAAAATTGGGTTTAGTCGTCTAAGGTAATTTCTAAGAAAGGCGTTGCTGAATGCACATGTGAATTGCCCTCATCCCGACCCTTCTCCCCAAGGAGAAGGGCTTTCGGACATTTCTTGTCCCCTCTCCCGATGGGAGAGGGCTAGGGTGAGGGCAATTGCAGACATTTCAGGAAAGCCGTATATCGCGTTTGTTAATTACCAGCAACGACAGTCAGCTTTGCGCCCGTCTCGGTGACGACCTTGAGCGGTAGAGACGATCGCGCCTCACGGCGGGGAAATTGGATAAACTGCACACCCGTTTGAGCAGGCTGCACAACCATCACGTACTGCTCACCAGTCCATTTGATGCGAGTCACACGATGCGATAGCACCCAAACTTCAGCAGTTTTACCCGCGTTGATCTGGGTCACATTTTTGGCGTTGTAGCACTTCCAGAGCGTCTCTTGTACTGTCCACAGTCCCGAAAGATAGATGGGTTCCATTCGCAGGCTGAGACCATACTGTGTAAACGAAAAGACCTCTTGCTGCCAAAACCGTTGGGACAGTCCTTTGAGCGGTTGGGTTGTCAGGTCGCCACCATAGCGCGGCAGACTTCGCAGCTTTTTGGTTTGATCGGCTTTCGTTGGACGCACCCAGGTCTGTGCTTCACCACACACCTCAAAGGGAACATCGACCGTTGGCTGAGCCGCGATCGCGACAGCGCCAGACGGTTGGGCATTGGTTGTGAGCGGCGCGATTGCTATCCCAACGCTGCTAGTAGCCAGAACGACTAAACTGCACTGAAAGAGTTTGTAAGAGAAAGAAGACATAGCTAGTTACAGCGCAAGGACGGGCTTTTAGGTCATGCTTCGGGCGCACAGTTCATCAGGGAAAGCGCTTGCTAGTCTGTACCGCCCCAACTCCAGAAGGCATTTCCATTACGGACACCCTTGCGGAGGATCACAGTTGTAAAATCGTTGGCATCGCGCATACCTGTCATATCGAGAATGAGGTAAACCTTGCCACCTGTAAATCTCAGACGTAGATACGAATGATCTGCATACGCTTCGTTACCATTCTTCACCATACGAGCAGTGGCTTTGCACTGTCTGTAGGCAGGTTTTAATGTGCCCACCCAGGTGACGCTAAAATCATCCACTGCGGCAACGGTCAAGCGATCAGTAAGCTGGGTTAAACTGGCGCTGCCATCGATCGTATAGCCACCCTCACGGTAGGGCTGTGATTGTTCGTTCACCATGACTTTTTCAGGACAGCGGATCGTTTGGGCATCGATCGCCTTGAATACCTGTAGCGCGATCGGTGCTGCCTGAACGGGCGCAGCGATTAATAGTGTCAATGCCAACGCACCCAATCCAACCCACGATCGCATCTTCACAACGGAACTCCTTTTGTGCCACAGAGCAGTATCTACAGCAGCAACGAGCAGCATTCCGGGCAACGGTAGCAAGTTTTGTTGTCATGCTAAACTCACTGCGTTGACATGCGAAGGTTGTCAACACTTCGGTACTGTCTCAATGGCAGTCGTTTTTTGCAGTCTGTTTTAATCGCTTCTCGGCTACGTTCAAGCGCCAAACCCATGCTTCATGTTGCCCAGTCCTTGACAGACTATTGCATTCATAGAAGCATACTAAAGCGCGATCGAGCACGATGACCAGCGCCCTTTAACTACCGTCTCTGTGGGAGATTTTAAACCGACATGATGAAAACATTATTACTCAATCCGCCCTCATTTGAAGGGTTTGATGGGGGTGCTGGTTCTCGATGGCCCGCCACTCGTGAGATTGAATCCTATTGGTATCCAGTCTGGTTGGCATATCCGGCTGCGATGATCCCCGAAAGCCGAGTGCTGGATGCACCGCCACATGGGGTGTCGCCCCTGGAGACGATCGAGATTGCCAAAGACTACGATTTTGTGGTTGTCTTCACCAGTACACCTGGATTTAGTAGTGATGTGCGGCTGGCAGAGATGATGAAGGCGACAAAGCCAGAGCTGAAGATTGCCTTTGTGGGACCGCATGTGACGGTGCAACCAGAGGCAAGCCTGATGGCAAGTGAGGCGATCGACTTCATCACCCATCGTGAGTTTGACTATACGGTGACAGAATTTGCGTCAGGAATGCCCCTGGAGCAGATTAAAGGCATCAGCTATCTTCAAGACGGCAAGGTGGTTCACACCGAACCCCGACCTCAAACCGAAGATCTGGATGCGCTGCCCTGGGTGACACCCATTTACGAACGGGATCTAGACATTACGCGCTACACCATCCCGTTCCTGCTGTATCCCTATATTTCCTTCTACACCACGCGCGGTTGCCCCGCTAAATGCACGTTTTGCTTGTGGCCCCAAACGTTTGATGGTCATGCCTGGCGGCAGCGATCGGTGGATGATGTGGCTAACGAAGTCGAGCAAGCGCTCAAACGGTTTCCCAACATCCGAGAAATCTTTTTTGATGACGATACGTTTACGATCGGTAAAGAGCGGGTGCTGGCGCTATGTGAGCGCTTCAAGAAATTGAACTTTACCTGGTCATGTACCTCTCGTGTGCATGTTGATTTAGAAACGCTACAGGCGATGAAAGCAGCGGGCTGCCGCCTGTTTATTGTCGGTTTTGAATCTGGTAATGCTCAGATTCTCAAGAATATCAAGAAAGGGGCAACCGTGGAGCAAGCCCGCACCTTTGTCAAAAACTGCAACAAAGCGGGCATCGTCATTCACGGCGACTTCATTGTAGGACTGCCGGGTGAGACGAAGGAGACGATCGCCGAAACCCTGCAATTTGCCAAAGAGCTTGACTGCACCACCATTCAGGTTTCCATTGGTCATGCCTATCCCGGCACCGAGTTTTACGATTACGCCGCCCGCAATAATTTCCTCAGAGTTGATCAGGACATGACCGATGAGACAGGGCACCAGTTGCCGCATATTGAATATCCTGGTCTATCCCGTTCTGAAATGATGGAGGCAGTAGAACACTTCTACGGTAGTTACTACTTCCGCCCCCGCGTGGTCGTCCGCATTGTCAAGAACGCGATCTTTGACGGTGGCGAACGCAAGCGCCTCTTTAAGGAAGCGAAGGAATACCTCAACCTGCGGGCGAAGCGGAAAGAGTTTGTCACTAGCTCGAAAAGCTAAAAGCAACTGGCTCCCAAGTGGTTGAACGTTTGTTAAATGTCACTGCACATAGTGCTGAGAGTGGGCTGATGATCACCTTTCACCATTTGAACAACTCCCGCTCTCAGCGAGTGCTTTGGCTGCTGGAGGAATTTGGGCTACTGTATGAAATCAAGCGCTATGAACGCGACCCGGAGACGATGCTGGCACCAGAGTCCTTGCGTGCGGTTCATCCCCTTGGCAAGTCGCCAGTGATTACCGATCGCGCACTAACCCTGGCAGAGTCGGGTGCCATTGTCGAATATCTGGTCGATCGCTATGGCGAGGGACGACTGGTGCCTGCACCGGGTACACCAGAGCGCCTGCAATACACTTACTGGCTGCATTACGCGATCGTGATTTATTCGGGCTACAGGCTCAAGCATTCAGTCGTTGCTTGGCTGAGTGCAAGAGCAGATAGCTGGCAAATCTTACCCTGCTACACTTTCGTACGCCTCTCTTCCGCCTACTTTCTGGTCTAACGCAAGTAGGGCGGACGCTTGACATCTGCTGGTTTGCTCTTCATCACGTCATCAATGAACCGCTTGAGGGCGCGATCGCGATTTTTCATAAACGCTGCCCAAAAACCGGGTTGAAATTCATCCATCGTTTTGGCAAGCGCCCAGACATCCACAGCCAGAATGTTGTTGAGCGTCTCATCTTCTCGCTTTAGTGCGTTGATCTGCTCCAGTAATGAATCTTTCTCGCCAGCACGTCGATTTTCATTCTTAGACATAGAAGCGCCCAAATGAGGAAACTAAAATCAGCGATCGCGTCTAGCCCACGCTTGCTACAGTTATGAGAACTGGTATGAGAACTGATGCCGAAGCGATCCTCCAACCCTTTGCTAAGGCAGTTCTACTTATGACACGAATCCAACGCTGCGATCGTGGTTGCTCTTACCATGACAGACTTCTGCCATCAAATTGCACAACCGTCAGCGCTTTATCACTGTTTGTGCCGCTGCTTACTGCTCAGAATGCTTTGCAACACCAGCCATAAGCCTGCGATCGTATGATGGCACGGGGTTGGAGTTCAAACTAGAACAGCACTAATGCCAGCCGTTGCACAGACCCTAAGAGAAGGATAATGAACTTAGAATGAATGCTCACGAATCTGTCAGACTTTTAATCTATGTTACGTCAAACTTCTCTGGGAACGTTGGGTCTTAGCGTTGGTGGTGTTCTCACCATCATTGGCTTTTGGGCATATTTTATTACCGACAACGCCACGCTGAATTTGGTCGGCTTTTTCTATGGCATTCCACTTTTGTTAGGTGGGCTGGCGCTCAAAGCGTCTGAACTGAAGCCCGTACCGTTGATGCAGCCAACGGCTGACGGCATACTTGCCCTGCGAGAACAGCAAGCAACAGCGACTCAAAATCAGATTCGTAAAGACGTGACCCGCTATCGTTATGGTCAACGAGCACATCTTGACAGCTCACTGAGCCACCTTGGCTTAAGCCCTACGGATGAAGAGTGTCCTGTTTTAGTAGGCGTGCAAGAGGTTGAAACGGCAGGTGCCTATACTCTAGTGCTGGAGTTTGAGTCGCCTCTGGTGCCCCTTAAGGTGTGGCAAGAAAAACAAGAGAAGATTGCAGGCTATTTTGGACCGGGTGTTAAGGCAACTGTCAGTCAAGCAGATGATCAGAGGGTGGATGTATCTCTGATTGCGGCACCACCAGAAAAGGCTTAGGAGTTGTACAGAAATAACAGCATGGTCTATAGCCGTCAGCAAAAAGCTGATAGCTGATAGCTGATAGCTGATAGCTGATAGCTGATAGCTAATCCAAAAGTGTGCAGTTATTTTTTAGCAAGCGCTTAGAGGAATGCAGCTTGTTGGGTGGTTAGTCCAACACTCAGTTGGGAGTTGAGATGACTACCCTCCGATCGATCTTCAAGGTGCGAGGCGTTCAAGCAGCCAGTTGTCCTGTTCCAGACGATAGCGGAGGCGATCGTGTAAGCGACTGGTCCGTCCCTGCCAAAACTCAATCTGATGCGGTATGACCCGATAGCCGCCCCAATGTGGCGGACGGGGAACCTTTTCGTCTGCATACATTGCCTTTAGCTCTGCAAAGCGTTGTTCCAGCACCTCACGACTGGCAATCACGCGACTTTGGTTGGAAGCCCAGGCACCCAGGCGGCTTTCTAGGGGACGGCTCTGAAAATAAGCCTCGGTTTCTGCCGCTGCTACGGTCTCAACCCGCCCTTCGATGCGAACCTGCCGCTCTAGCACTGTCCACAAAAAGACCAGCACCGCCTGGGGATTTTCTGTTAGCTCCTGACCTTTACGGCTCTCGTAGTTGGTGTAAAATGCAAAGCCGCGCTCATCTAAGCCTTTGAGCAAGACAATGCGGGCAGATGGGATGCCATTGCTGGTTGCTGTTGCGAGAGTCATGGCGTTCGGTTCGGGTAGCTCAGCCGCGATCGCCTGGTCAAGCCAACGTTGAAATTGTTTGATGGGATCAGGATCAACGTCTGTCTCGTTAAGCTGCTCCAGCGTGTAATTGTGGCGAAGATCGGCAAGGGGTTGAGTCATTGTGGTTGCACACACAGATCGAATGCAGTATTCTCCACTGCTTTTGTATGATAGGTCGTTTGCTCAAGCGATCGCCAAAGACGCGATCGCGCTTCCCGTTCACCCGTAAAATCAGGGAATGCAAAAACCGCGATCGTCTGTCGAAATTCCCACTTGCGCCTGGAGCCGTCCGATCGGGCTGGGCTGGGAAAAGCCGTATACCGTCCGTTACACCAGCAATCTGGACGATGGTCCCTGGCACGGGATGCCATTGGGCGGTTTTGGAGCAGGCTGCATTGGGCGATCGCACCGGGGCGACTTCAACCTGTGGCACATCGACGGCGGCGAACACCTCTTCAAACGCCTGCCTGCCTGCCAGTTCAGCGTGTTTGAGCAAGGCAGCGAAAAAACGCAAGCATACGCCCTTTGTACAGAACCACCGGCGGATAGAACGTTAGGAGCCTGGCAGTGGTATCCGGCGAGTCGGGAGGTAGAAGGGGAGGAGGGGGGAACCGCAGAGACGCAGAGGCGCGGAGAAAGGGAAAATCAAAACTTCTCCCCTACACCCCACACCCCACACCCCACACCCTCTACAGGCACCTACCATGCGCTTTATCCCCGCAGTTGGTTTGTCTACGAAAACGTCTTTCAGGCAGAGCTGACCTGTGAACAGTTTTCGCCGATCTGGGCGCACAACTACCAGGAAAGCAGCTATCCGGTTGCGGTGTTTCGCTGGACGGCGCATAATCCCACTGACAAGCCGATCACTTTGAGCATCATGCTGACCTGGCAGAATATGGTGGGTTGGTTTACCAATGCCCTGAAGTCGCCAGAGGTGCAGTTGCGCGATGATGGCAGCCCGTTTTACGACTATCAGCCACGATTGGGGGAAAGCGTTGGGAACTTCAATCGGCTGATGGGGGACGAGCAGCGGTTGGGGGTGGTGATGGGGAGAGAGGCAGAAGGCAGAGGGCAGAGGGCAGAAGGGCAGGGAGCAGGGGAGGCAGAGGGAGCAGGGGAAGCAACCGCAGAGACGCAGAGATACGGAGGGGTGAGTGATTCTGAGTCCGATTCTTCTAGTCAGAACTCAAAACTCACCCCACACCCTACACCCCACACCCCACACCCCGCCGAAGGCTCTGGACAATGGTCGATCGCCACGTACCTCGATCCCAACCTGCAAGAAGTCTTCTACCATACGCGCTGGAATCCTGCTGGCGATGGCGCAGATGTGTGGGATACCTTTGAGCAAGATGGGTCGCTGGTGGATTTGGATGATGAGATGCCAGCAACAGAGGGAGAACAGATTGGGGCAGCGATCGCCGTCCGCTTTACTTTGCAACCGGGGCAAACACGCCAGATTCCCGTTGTGTTGACGTGGGATTGCCCGGTGACGGAGTTTGCACAGGGCATCGAATACTTTCGGCGCTATACAGACTTTTTTGGGCGGAATGGACAGAATGCGTGGGCGATCGCGCGCAATGCCCTGAAACATCACCAAACCTGGCGAGAGAAGATTCAAGAGTGGCAGCAACCCATCTTAGAACGAGAGGACTTACCCGACTGGTTCAAACTGGCGCTGTTCAATGAGCTGTATAACCTGACGGATGGTGGGACGCTGTGGAGCGCTGCCGATGAACGCGATCCGGTCGGGCAATTTGCCGTACTGGAATGTCTTGACTACCGCTGGTACGAGAGTTTGGATGTGCGGCTCTACGGATCTTTTGCGCTGTTGATGCTGTTTCCCAAACTCGAAAAAGCGGTCATTCGTGCGTTTGCGAGAGCCATTCCTGCCAGCGACGATCGCACACGCATCATCGGCTACTACACCACGATCGGCTCCGAAAGTCCCGCAGCCATTCGTAAAATCGCAGGCGCAACACCCCACGACCTCGGCGCACCGAACGAACACGTCTGGGAGCAAACCAACTACACCAGTTATCAAGACTGCAACCTCTGGAAAGACCTGCCCAGCGATTTTGTCCTGCAAGTCTATCGGAATTACCTCCTCACAGGTGCAACCGATGTGGAATTTCTTACCGAGTGCTGGGAGGCGATCGTTCAAACTCTCACCTACCTCAAAACCTTTGACCTTGATGGCGACGGCATTCCTGAGAACTCCGGTGCGCCTGACCAGACCTTTGATGATTGGAAGTTGCAAGGGGTGAGTGCTTACTGTGGTGGGCTGTGGATTGCGGCGTTGGAGGCGGCGATCGCGATCGGGAAGATTCTGGAGGCAGAAAGCAGAAGGCAGAAGGCAGAAAGGGAGCAAGGGGAGCAAGGGGGGCAGGGGGAGGTTAATCTTTCATCCTTTATCCTTTATCCTTTATCCTTTATCCTTCAATGTCAGTCCTGGCTCGACCAATCGCGTCCTATCTATCAAGCAAAGCTCTGGAACGGTCATTACTATCGCATTGACAGCAACAGTGGCTCGGATGTAGTGATGGCAGACCAACTCTGCGGTCAGTTCTATGCCCGACTGTTGGGATTGCCCGATGTGGTGCCCGATGAGTGTGCAAGGACGGCACTAGAGACGGTCTACGAAGCTTGTTTTGTCAAGTTCAATCAATACCTGGCATCGGGTGCGCTCAGTGCTCAAACGTTTACTTCGGTGCAGGAGGCGAGGGCGGCTGAGGAGGGGAGCAGGGGGGCAGACGGAGCAGGGGAGGCGGAGGGAGCAACCGCAGAGGCGCAGAGACGCGGAGACGAAAGTTCTGAATCCAGTTCCTCCCCACACCCCACACCCCACACCCCACACCCCACACCCCACCCGATCGGCGCTGCCAATGGTGTTCGTCCCAACGGTGCCCCTGAAAATCCAAACGCGACCCATCCGCTAGAAGTTTGGACAGGCATCAACTTTGGGCTAGCGGCGTTTCTCGCGCAGATGGGCATGACGGCTGAAGCAATGCAGCTTACCGAAGCAGTAGTGAAGCAGATTTACGAGAATGGGCTACAGTTCCGTACACCAGAGGCGATTACGGCTAGCGGTACGTTTCGTGCCTGTCATTACTTGCGGGCAACAGCAATCTGGGCAATCTACAGAGAGTTGATTGCCGAGTAATCCACCTACAGTAGATATACTCTTGACGTTTGAGCCTATGACCGCTTTCACTAGCGCCACTGGATCAACCCTCACCTGACCTGACCACACGCAGTTGCCAGGTCAGACGGTACGTTTGTGGAAAATTTTCAGGAGCATCCTCACAGTGCCTTGCTGACGGATTCCATTAAACCCGTTTTAGATCGACAGCATCCAGACAGTCAGTATGCCATTGGTCAAGATTCAGGCATTGACTGGCGGTTGTGACTGGCGGTTGACCGACGGTAAGGACTCCCACCAGCCTTGTGCGACCCCCATAAGCTGAGCGGCAAGCTAGACGGTCTTCAGTCGTGCTCTTGTGGCTATGACTGCCGTATTGGTTTCTCCATCGAATACGATATGGAAACGAATAGCGAAGTGATTGTTCTGCTTGATGTCGGTACGCATGACGAAGCTTATTGACTGCGATGCTGGTTTGCAACGGCAGTTTAAGATGACATCTTCGATCGTAGTTTTTGTTTTTCTACTGAATATATGGCAAAGGTTCGACTAGAGGGCATTACGCGGCAGTTTGGTGGTGTGGCACCTCGCGCAACTGTAGCCGCAGGCATTACAGACATCACCTTTGAAGTGCCTGATGGTCAGTTTTGGGTGCTGATTGGTCCCTCTGGTTGTGGGAAGTCCACGATTCTCCGCACGATCGCAGGCTTAGAAACGGCAACCTCTGGCGATCTCTACATTGGCGATTGCCTTGTCAATCAGATCCCAGCACGTCAACGCGATGTGGCAATGGTGTTCCAAAACTATGCGCTCTACCCACACATGAGCGTGGCAGAGAACCTTGCGTTTGGGCTGCAAATGCGGCGGGTAGATGCGAAGACCACGCAGGAGCGGATCGAAACGGTGGCAGAAATGCTGGCGATCGACCATTTGCTCGATCGCAAACCGGGTCAACTGTCGGGCGGACAGCAGCAACGGGTGGCATTGGGGCGGGCGATCGCCCGACAGCCGCAGGTCTTTTTGCTCGACGAACCACTGTCTAATCTGGATGCCCAGTTGCGCGATGAGACTCGTGCTGAGCTGAAACGCCTTCATCAGCAGGTAGGCATCACTACCATTTACGTCACCCACGATCAAGTAGAGGCAATGACTTTGGCAGATCAAATTGTGGTGTTGGATCAAGGGCGAATTCAGCAAATTGCCGACCCTCAGACGATCTACGGCAGTCCTGCAAATCGATTGATCGCTACGTTTTTAGGCAGTCCACCCATGAATATCCTGGCGGCTACTTACGATGGCACCGCGTTTCAGATCGGTGGACAAACGCTACCTTGCCCAGAATCAGTGCAAGCCAAACTTCAGCCGCTTCAAGGACAACATTATGACTTGGGCATCCGTTCAGAGCATCTTCAAATCAGTGCTGATGTTGACCATCTCAAGGTAGAAATCAGTGTAGTCGAGCCACTCGGTCGAGAAGTGTTGGTGCGTGCTGTATTGCCAACATCGTCGTCTCGATCGCCAGAAGTTGCTTTCCAGTGCCGCCCCGATCAATGTCCTCGTGTGGGCGATCGTCTGTCTCTCACGCTAGATTTGAAGCAGCTCTTTATCTTCGATCAGCAGACGGGCAACACGCTGCATCCCTCTTGATCATCTGTAAAGCACACGTTTCCTGAAGTGAATCCGGCAATGCTCTTATTCCTCACAGCACAATTTCCTGTCCTTTCTCAGTAAACTGCACTGATTTGATCTGCCACTGAGAGTTATTAACCAGCGTCTTGCGGATGCCGCCGAAGAGGGCGAGTTGTTCGCAGCTTGAGAGAGAGTAGAAGCTCCGTTTGGCGTTGGCAGGCAGGCGGAGATCGACGATCGCCTGCTGCCCTTCTTTACTAACTCGATAGCCCGCAATGCTGAAGTCGCCGCTATCGGTTTCTTCTAACACTTTGGCGATCGCGCCTTCGAGTGATTGTTTCGCCGCGATCGTGATTTTTTGGGGCACCAAATCTTTGCAGAGACCATCAACTTTATAGACATTGATCGTTGTCTGTGGGGTTGCTTTGGTGGCTGTGGTCAGGCGATCGACCGAAGCGCTCGGAGATGCTACTGGTTGGCGGGCGATTGGTGCAGGTGTGCTAGGGGATGGCGTGAGGGGATTAATAGACGCAGGGCGCTCACTCACAGGCGATGGTGGAGTGCTGCAACTGCTCAAACTCAACACCGTTAGGCTCATTAAGCACGTCGTTAAAGACGTAGTGGCGACATTCATAGCTAGATGGCTGTAATTCTATGGGTGGATTTTTAATGAAGTGCCCTTCTTTACATTGTGTACTGGGCTGATAGACGTTAGCATAGGCTCAGCGGTACTTATAACTGGTACCGATGTCGCATTGTGTGGATTTCATGGACCCCAGTCCATCACCTTACAGTAATATCCTCCCCTAGCCAGGCAGCCTAAATCTTCCAGCGTGGGGGAGATTTAGGAGACGCTATGCTAACCCAGGAAGGTCGTGCTTCGCTGTCGGGTATTGCCGACTTAAATCGTTTGAAGTTAGAGCTGAATCAGCTTCAGCCTGTTGATATTGGTGATTACGTCGCCGACTTGCCACCCGAAGAACGAGCAATCGCCTTTCGCTTGTTGAATAAGGGTCAAGCAACGGAAGTCTTTGAGTATTTGGATCAAGACGTGCGCGAAGAGCTGATTGGGTACCTGCACGATGCTCAGGTTTGTCAGCTTGTAGAGGCAATGCGCCCCGACGATCGCGCTGAACTGTTTGATGAGCTGCCTGCTGGCGTGGTCAGACGGCTGATTCAACAGCTTAGCCCTGTAGAGCGACAGGCGACCGCTACCATTCTAGGCTACCCCGATGGTACAGCTGGACGGGTGATGACGACGGAGTATGTGCGGCTGCGTCAAGGCTTGACCGTGGCAGAAGCTCTCAGCAAAATCCGCCTGGACGACCAGGATAAGGAGACGGTTTACTATGCCTACGTGACCGACGATAACCGCAAGCTGGTGCAGGTGGTTTCACTGCGGCAATTGGTGTTTTCGCTGCCGGATGCGCTCATTAAAGATCTTGCGAGCGATCGTGTCCTTAAAGTGCGTACCGATACGTCTCAAGAAGAAGTGGCGCAATTGATGAAGCGCTACGACCTGCTGGCATTGCCTGTCGTCGATCGCGAAGATCGTCTGGTTGGCATCATCACGATCGATGACGTGATCGACATTTTAGAAGAGGAAGCCACCGAAGACATTCAGCGTCTGGCAGGGGTCGGCAACGGCGATGAATCCTCTCTCTCTCGCCCCCTGGACAAGCTGCGGAATCGGTTGCCTTGGTTGCTGGGCATTATGGCGCTTTATATTGGTGCCTCCAGCGCGATCGCGCCTTTTCAGACGACGATCGCTGCGGTTCCCGTCCTGGCGGTGATTATGCCGTTGTTTTCCAACACAGGTGGGACGGTTGGCATTCAGGCATTGACCGTGACGATTCGATCGCTGGGTGTAGGCGAAGTCACTCCGTATGATACGCTCAAAATTCTGCGAAAAGAGCTGCTGGCAGGCGTGGGCGCAGCTTTGGCATTGGGAGCCACAATGGTTCTGCTGGCGCTGATTTGGACACCACCACAGGAACGCTGGGTTGCTCTGGTAGCAGGTGTAGTGATGGCAACCAATACACTCGTTGCGGTGACTTTAGGCACCTTGCTGCCAATGGGTTTGAAGCGTCTCAAGCTTGATCCAGCGCTGGTCAGTGGTCCGTTGGTAACGACCATGCTAGACACGATCGGGTTTATTCTCTTTCTCACGCTGATCACCCTTACATTGCGATTTGTTTCACCGTAAGAGCGATTCCTGTCGCTGCCTAACTGATTCACTTCACGTCTTATCGGTCATGTTCCTGGCGTTTCGCTACCAAGCCAAGTAAAATACAACCTGCGACGATCGCCCACGGGCAACTGATATGGATTATCGAGAGGCGGGTGTAGACGTGGAGGCGGGGCGGGCGTTTGTGCAACGTATCCGCGGCATGGTGAACAGCACAACGCGACCAGAGGTTTTGGGCAACTTTGGCGGGTTTAGTGGACTATTTCAACTTCCTGCTGGCTATCGGGAGCCTGTGCTGGTGTCGGGCACTGACGGGGTAGGGACGAAACTTAAGCTGGCGCAGAGTCTCGATCGCCACGATACGGTTGGCATTGATTTAGTCGCCATGTGTGTGAACGATGTTCTGACCTGTGGCGCAGAACCGCTCTTTTTTCTGGATTATTTGGCAACGGGCAAACTCAATTCGGAGCAACTGGCAGCGGTTGTAGAGGGCATTACAACCGGTTGTCGGCAGGCAGGCTGTGCCTTGTTGGGTGGCGAAACGGCAGAAATGCCAGGGTTTTACCAGGCAGGAGAATACGATCTGGCGGGTTTCTGCGTTGGCATTGTGGAGAAGAGCGCGATTCTGGATGGGTCGCAGGTGCAGCTTGGCGATGTGGCGATCGGGCTTGCTAGTCAGGGAGTCCACAGCAACGGCTTTAGTCTGGTACGCAAGATTGTGAGCGATCGCGGCTATGACTGGGGCGATCGTCCAGGTCTATTCAACGGCAAACGGCTAGGTGATGTGCTGCTGACATCCACCCAAATCTACGTGAAACCCATTCTGGGGGCGCTAAAGCAGGGATTGCCAATTCACGGCATGGCGCATATTACGGGCGGCGGACTACCGGAAAATTTACCGCGCTGTTTAGGCACAGGACAGGCTGTTAAAGTTGATCCAACTGCCTGGACAGTGCCGCCTATTTTTCAGTGGTTAGCCGCCGCAGGCGATGTCTCTCCAGCAGCAATGTTCCAAACGTTTAATATGGGCATTGGCTTTGTCGTGATCGTACCAGCCGATCAGGTTGCTCTAACGCTCCAGTATTTTGCTGCTCAGGATCTGGCAGCGTCTGCGATCGGTGAAGTGATTCCCGGCGCTGGCGTTGTGGGTTTACCGGAGTAACTCTGTGCCCCACCCCCGTAAAAAGTTTGCCCAACACTGGCTCCGCAGCGAAAAAGCACTCAACAGCATTGTGAACGCCGCCGAGTTGATGGAGAGCGATCGCGTCCTCGAAATTGGTCCCGGTACAGGCATCCTCACCCGACAGTTATTGGCACTGGCTCAAGTCGTCGTTGCCGTTGAAATCGATCGAGATTTATGTGAGCTATTAGTAAAAAAGTTTGGCAAAGTCGAGCATTTTCTGCTGCTGCAAGACGACTTTCTCGTTGCCGATCTCGATCGCTTACTGATCCTATCTCCAGAGTTTCAAATGCCCAACAAAGTTGTGGCAAATATTCCGTACAACATTACCGGACCCATTATCGAAAAACTGCTGGGCACGATCGCCGCTCCCAATCCACACCCGTTTGATGCGATCGTCCTCCTGGTACAAAAAGAAGTCGCCCTTCGCCTTTGCAGCAAACCCGGCTCCACCCATTTCGGCGCACTGTCCGTGCGAGTGCAATATCTCGCCGAGTGCCAGTTTATTTGTGATGTTCCCGCAAAGGCATTTCAGCCACCACCCAAAGTTGATTCTGCCGTGATTCGCCTGCGCCCTCGCCCTGTTGTTACACCTGCCCAAAATCCTCGCCATTTGGAAACTATTATCAAGGCGGGCTTTGCCAGCAAACGCAAAATGCTCCGCAACAATCTGAAAAGTCTGGTGGATGGCGATCGGCTCACCCACTTACTGGAACAATTAAACGTAAACCCCCAAGTTCGTGCCGAAGACCTGAGCGTCGAACAGTGGATTTCGCTGAGCAACGAACTGCAAGAAAGTTGTTAGTTGTTGGTTGTTAGCAGAAGTCAGAAGTCAGGAGTCAGAAGTCAGAAGGCTAAAGGCTAAAAGCTAAAAGCTTAAAAACTGTACTCAAAGCTCTCTAGCGTAGCGGCGCAAGGTGCTATTCCAAACTCAAAACTTCCCCTGCCTCACCCCTACTCCCCACTCCCCACTCCCCACTCCCCACTCCCTTCCTCATGCGCTCCTACTCCCTTCTTGCTCCCGCCAAAATCAATCTCTACCTCGAAATTCTGGGCGACCATGTAACGGGTGGCGAAGACTCTCGACCGTCTGGCTTTCACGAAATGGTGATGGTGCTTCAGAGTATCAGTTTGACTGATCAGATTGATTTACGCGCTAATGGAACCGATGCCATCCGTGTCTACTGCACCCATCCACAAGTGCCGAATGACGCTAGTAACCTGGCGTATAGGGCAGCCGCGCTGATGAGCAAGCAGTTTCCTGATCGGTTTGCCCGTTACGGTGGCGTAGATATCACGATTCACAAGCAGATTCCAGTGGGGGCAGGGTTAGCAGGTGGATCAAGCAATGCCGCGGCAGTATTGGTGGGGCTGGGCTTGCTATGGGAGCTAGGCTTGACGCGGGACGAACTACAGCAATTAGGGGCAGTACTTGGTTCCGACGTGCCGTTTTGCATTGCGGGAGGCACTGCCCTTGCAACAGGTCGTGGTGAACAGCTTGACGTACTACCTGCGTTGACCGGTCGCTATGTCGTGCTGGCAAAATATCGCAGTTTGTCGGTTTCGACTGCCTGGGCGTATCAAACCTATCGACACCAGTTTGGCTCATCGTATTTGCGTCGGGGTCAAGACCTAGAGCAACGCCGTCAGCAAATCCATTCGGGTGACATGATGGCGGCGATCGGGCAACGAGATGGCACCAAAATTGGTCAACTGCTGCGAAACGATTTGGAAAAAGTCGTGTTGCCAGCACATCCTCAGGTCTTACAGCTACGGGAAGCGTTTCAGCAGGCAAACCCACTGGGCACAATGATGTCTGGTTCTGGTCCTACCGTTTTTGCGCTGACAGCATCGCAGGCACAGGCAGAAGCAATTCAAGAACGAGTGAAAGGGACGATCGCCAACCCCGATCTAGAATTTTGGATCGCCACCTTCAACCCATCTGGCATTCGGATAGTAAAGTAAGGAAATCAAGGGATTTTGGCTTGCAGATTAAGCATCCCTACCTCTAATTAACTCAACTTCACCAAGCCAACCAGCCATTAATCCTATGAGTGAGCCAATCTCTGATCCGGTTGTACAAGTCTCTAAAGAAGGCGCACCCGCACCCAGTCCACTACGCTGTATTGGTGGTTCGATCGTCGCTGGTGGTATTGCAATCGTGCTTTACAGACTGACCAGCTCGATCGCGATCGCCTTTGCCACCAAACCCCTTCAAACCGATAATTTCACTACGCAGCGCATTTCTGCCGCCGTCCGCACCTTAATTGTCGGTTTAAGTTCGCTAGGAACGGGCATCTTTGCCTTAGCAGCCTTCGGGCTTTTCGCTTTGGGCATCCAACTCTTGCTTCAGCGATCTAAGGAAGAATCGGCACCACCTACAGATTCTTAATTCACGTTAGAAAGACGCAAGTTGAAAGAACGTAGGAAATGGATGATGAAACAGTAGACAGAGAATTTAAGGACTGGTCTAGAGAGCGTAAGTTTGAATTAAACTTACAGCGGCTTGTAGTCCGATAGAGGACAAGAGAACGTTTAATCTCAAGCATTTTCAGCGTATCCCTGAACGACAAATTCAAAATTGGCTACAGCGGTATAGCGGTTCCCATGAGAGTGCGGTACAAGGGCTGAAGTTTTAAGATAGGAGGCAGAAGGAAAGCCGCCGTGCTCTTTAACTTCTGCTTCTGCCCTCTGCCTTCTGCCTTCTGCCTTCTGCCTTCTGCCTATAGAGAATCACTCCGCCTACCGCGTTCCAACAAACGCTTTTTCTGCGGGTCCTGTCATGTAGAGGCGATCGTCCGCTTCAGACCATTCGATTTGAAGAGAACCACCCGGAAGTTCAACCGTTGCACGTCGATCGCACTTGCCATTCAACACGCCTGCTACCAAAGACGCGCAAGCACCTGTACCACACGCCAGAGTAATCCCAGCAGCTCGTTCCCAGACACGCATTTTCAAGTAGTCCGATCGCACTACTTGAATAAACTCGGTGTTGATCTTCTGGGGAAACGCGGGATGCGTCTCAAACTGGGAACCGAGTGTTTCTAGTGCAACGGCTGCTACATCGTCAACAAAGGCGATGCAATGCGGGTTGCCCATGTTGACACAGGTGACCTGCCAGGTTTCTCCGGCAACCTGTAATGGTTGATTCACTACTTTCTGATCGGCTGCCACAAGTGTTGTAGGAATTTCGGCTGCCAGCAGACGGGGTTTGCCCATATCAACGGTAATCAACCCGTCTGCTTCAAGCCTGGGTGTAATCAACCCACCTAACGTGTGGATTTTGTACGATCGGGGTTCAGTTACGCTTTCTAGTTCCGCAATGAATTTAGCAAGACAGCGAATGCCGTTGCCACACATTTCTGGCTCCGAGCCGTCGTTGTTGAAGATTCGCATGGTGTAGTCGGTGCCATTCTGTCCCGGCAGGGCGAAAATGACACCATCAGCACCGATGCCAAAATGTCGATCGCACCACTGCACAGCGTCCTCTGGGGTCAAACGTGGCTCTGCTGAGGCGCGATTGTCGATCAGAATGAAATCGTTACCCAAACCGTGATACTTGGTGAATGCAACTGCCATAGATTCTGCAAATGTGTGGTGTGAAAAAGGCTCAGGTGAGGAATGATAGAAGGGAAAAGAAAAGGATAAAGGATAAAGGATGAAAAAGGCAGGAATGGTGAGTGTTCTGCTGCCTGTTTCAACTTTAGCCTTTAGCCCTTAGCCTTCAAGAGGGACGAACACAATGGCGATCGAACTAGAGACCGGGCTACCGAGCGTACGTCAAATCCAGAATCTAATTCGGGAGGAGACAGAAGTAGAGCTAAAGCTTGTGACGGGTGATCTTTTGGCTGGTAAGGTACGCTGGCAGGATAGCGATTGTTTGGCGATGGTAGACCAATACGACCAGAGCACGATTGTGTGGCGACAGGCGATCGTTTACCTCAAACCGAGACCATAGACTCTAGTCAGTGAGTCACAGCTTAGAATGAACCCGCTCCGAGTGTAAACCTGTGGGCTTAAGCTAATCCCCATTGGTCAAAGAGAAACGCATACTCAAAGGCAGTTTCTTTCAAGCTATCGTACCGTCCCGACGCGCCACCATGCCCAGCACCCATGTTGGTCTTGAGCAGCAGGCAGTTGTGGTCAGTTTTGAGCGATCGCAGCTTTGCTGTCCACTTCGCTGGCTCCCAGTAGGCGACGCGAGAGTCGTTTAAGCCTGCTGTGATCAACAGATTAGGGTACGCTTTCGCCTCAATGTTGTCGTAGGGCGAATAAGACTTCATATAGTCGTAGAACATCTTGTCATTCGGGTCGCCCCATTCTTCCCGCTCAATTACAGAAAGCGGTAGATGATCGTCCAAAATAGTGGTCACGACATCGACAAACGGTACGTGCGCGACGACGGCTTTGAACAAATCAGGACGCAGGTTAATCACTGCACCCATTAGCAACCCACCAGCGCTGCCGCCCAAAATCGCCAGATGGTCGGGTGATGTCCAACCCTGAGTGATGAGCTGTTCACTACAGGTGATGAAGTCAGTGAACGTGTTTTTCTTATGTAGAAATTTGCCGTCTTCGTACCACTGGCGACCCATTTCAGAACCACCACGAATATGGGCGATCGCCACCACAACGCCTCGTTCTAACAGTGACAGGCGCGCAGACGAAAACGTCGCTGGATAGCTGAAGCCGTAGGAGCCGTAGCCCGTGAGGAGAAGGGGATTAGCACCGTTTTTCGCCATCCCTTTTTTATAGACAATCGAAATCGGCACCTGAGTCCCGTCGGTTGCCGTTGCCATCAGCCGTTCGCTCACGTACTGGCTGCGATCGTACCCACCCAGCACGGGCGTTTCTTTCTTCAGTTCCCGTGTTCGCGTCTCCAGGTTGTAATCGAAGACCGATCGAGGCGTTACTAAAGACGTGTAATTGAATCGCAGTGTATCGGTCTCAAACTCTGGGTTGCTACCCTCATCCACGCTGTAGGTTGGGTCTGGAAACTGGATGTAGTGCTCCTCACCATTGTCAAGCTGACGCACGCGAATCGTCGGTAGCCCTGCCTCACGTTCGTAAAGCACCAGATGCTTGGCAAAGGCACTGACACCCTCTAGCAACACCGACTCACGGTGGGGAATCACCAAACGCCAGTTGTCCTTTGCAGGAGCCGCAACGGGCGTTTGCATCAGCTTAAAATTGAGCGCCTCATCGTTGGTCGTGATGTAGAACGAATCGCTGTGATGTTCAACCTGGTACTCAATGCCGGACGATCGCGGCTGAATGACCTGAAATTTGCCCTCCGGCTGGTTGGCATCTAGATAGTGAATTTCGGAGGTAATCTTGCTTTGAAGTTCCAGGAGAATGTAGGCATCGCTACGCGTTTTGCCTACGGTCAGATAATAGGACTCATCTGTTTCGTGATAGACCAATTCATCATCGCTCACGGCACTTCCCAACTGATGCCGCAGAAGCCTAAACGGACGATTCGCATCATCTACCAGCGTGTAAAACACGGTTTGGTTATCGTTACCCCAGGCGAACCCATAGCCAGTTTCAAGAATTTTTTCAGGATAAAGCTGCCCTGTGACCAGGTTCAGAAACAGTAGGGTATGTCGTTCTGAGCCAGTTGTATCGACTGAGTACGCCAAAATTTGATGGTTCGGGCTGACCGAAAACAGCCCTAGCCCAAAGAAATCGTGTCCGTTCGCTAAGTCGTTCTGGTCGAGGAGCAATGCCTCCGGCGCGTCTAAACTGCCTTCTTTGCGGCAGTAGATGGGATAAGCCTTGCCTGTTTCTGTACGTGAGTAATAATAAAACTGACCTTTGCGATACGGCACTGAGAGATCCGTTTCTTGGATACGAGCGAGCATCTCGTCATACAGCGCGGTTTGCAGCGCTTCTGTATGCGCCATCATGGCTGCGGTGTAGGCATTCTCCGCTTCGAGATAGGCGATCGTGCTTGGTTCGTCGCGGTGACACAGCCAGAAATAGTCATCGACGCGATCGTCTCCATGCAGTGAGAGGATTTCTGGCTGTTTGTCGGCGATCGGTGGTGATGCAATTGGAGCCACAGTGCGATTTTGATCCATCGTTCAGTTGTTTCAGGGCTTGTTTAAGTGGTTGGTCTATGTTTCTCTTTCAGATCTGGAGAGAAAACGTGAGTTAGGAGCATGGCTTTTTGCTTCACATTGCGTGATCACTCGCATCAGAAATCGAGTGCCTTCCCCTTAGAAGACCATAAAGCCATAAGTAGATTAAATAGTAATTTTTACTTATTATGAGGCTTAAGCGTCTAGATCTTGATCAATGTGGAGCAGAAAGTATCTTAAGATTATCGTAAGAATTAAGCTGAATTGCAAAAGCTAATCACCAATCACCAGGAGGACTGTCTATGGCGCTCGTACCACTGCGGTTGCTGCTCGACCACGCAGCAGAGAATGGTTACGGCATCCCTGCCTACAACGTCAATAACATGGAGCAGATTCGTGCAATCATGAACGCTGCTGACGAAACCGATAGCCCTGTTATTTTGCAAGCGTCTCGTGGTGCGCGCACCTACGCAGGCGAAAACTTCCTCCGTCATTTAATTCTGGCTGCGATCGAAACCTATCCGCACATTCCCATTGTGATGCACCAGGATCACGGTAATGCCCCATCCACCTGCTATTCCGCCATGAAGAACGGGTTTAGCAGCGTGATGATGGATGGCTCATTAGAAGCCGATGCCAAAACTCCCGCCAGCTTTGAGTATAACGTCAGCACCACCCGCGAAGTGGTTAAAGTGGCTCACTCGATCGGCGTGAGTGTTGAAGGCGAGCTGGGCTGCTTAGGTTCTCTCGAAACGGGTCAAGGTGAAGCCGAGGATGGTCACGGTGCTGAAGGCGTTTTATCGCACGATCAACTGTTAACCGATCCTGATGAAGCGGTTGAGTTTGTGGAACAGACGCAGGTTGACGCTCTTGCAGTGGCGATCGGCACCAGTCACGGTGCTTATAAATTCACCCGCAAACCCACGGGCGAAATTTTGGCAATCAGCCGCATTGAAGAAATCCACCGTCGTCTGCCCAACACCCATTTGGTCATGCATGGTTCTTCCTCTGTGCCTGAAGACTTGATTGCCATCATCAACCAGTATGGTGGTGCCATTCCTGAAACCTACGGTGTACCGGTCGAAGAAATTCAGAAAGGCATCAAGAGCGGTGTGCGGAAGGTGAACATTGACACCGACAACCGTTTGGCAATTACCGCTGCTGTGCGTGAAGCATTGGCATCGAACCCTAAGGAATTTGATCCCCGTCACTTCCTGAAACCGTCGATCAAGTACATGCAGAAGGTTTGTGGCGATCGCTACCAGCAATTCGGCAGCGCAGGCAATGCCAGCAAGATCAAGCAAATTGGCTTGGATGAGTACGCTGCTAAATATGCCAAAGGCGAACTTGCAGCCATCACAAAGAAGGCTGTTGGTGTTTAGCCTCTTCCTCTAGCGCGATCGTTGCGTGAAAGAGCCGGGTAGCTAACGCTACCCGGCTCTTTGCTTTCGTTGTCCATAATCTACCCATTGGCTGAACGCCTGACAGCCCCAGACGTATAATAGAAGCGATCCCCTATTTCTACAGGCTTGTGACTACAACGCCCCGCCCCGCTAGTCTTCTGCAAACGGCAAATGCTCTACCTCACGATCGTCCTGATGTGCTCGGGCGGTTTGGCAAATTCGGTGGCAAGTATGTGCCCGAAACCTTGATGCCTGCCTTGAGTGAATTGGAAACAGCATTTTATCAGTACCGCGCTGATTCAGACTTTCAGCAGGAACTCCAAGGGCTGTTACGCGATTATGTCGGACGACCCAGTCCGCTTTACTTTGCTGAGCGCTTGACGACTCACTATGCTCGACCAGACGGTTCGGGTGCGCAAATTTACCTGAAACGCGAAGATCTAAACCACACGGGCGCTCACAAGATCAACAACGCGCTGGCGCAGGTGCTGTTGGCAAAGCGTATGGGCAAACAGCGCGTGATTGCTGAGACAGGTGCAGGTCAGCATGGCGTGGCGACTGCAACCGTCTGTGCCCGCTTTGGCTTGAAATGTGTCATCTACATGGGCGTGCAGGATATGGAGCGGCAGGCGCTCAACGTCTTTCGGATGCGGCTCATGGGCGCGGAAGTATCGCCTGTAGAAGCCGGAACTGGAACACTGAAGGATGCGACCTCAGAAGCCATTCGAGACTGGGTGACAAATGTAGAGGACACCCACTATATCTTAGGTTCTGTTGCTGGACC
Source organism: Tildeniella sp. (assembly GCF_059505325.1). NCBI lineage: Bacteria > Bacillati > Cyanobacteriota > Cyanophyceae > Oculatellales > Oculatellaceae > Tildeniella > Tildeniella sp. The sequence goes on along the minus strand of NZ_JCACKI010000064.1, from coordinate 298,183 downwards.
GCACCCCTATCCCATGATCGTGCGAGATTTCCATGCCGTCATTGGGCAAGAAACTCGCGTGCAGTGCCAGGAAAAATGGGGCGGTTTGCCAGACCTTTTGCTGGCATGTGTGGGCGGTGGCTCAAACGCGATCGGGCTATTCCACGAATTTATTGATGAGCCAACGATACGCATGATTGGCGTTGAAGCAGCGGGCGAAGGCGTAAACACAGAAAAACATGCAGCTACCCTGACACAAGGACGCGTTGGCGTTTTGCATGGTGCCATGAGTTACCTGCTACAAGATGCAGATGGGCAGGTGACAGAAGCACATTCCATCAGCGCTGGGCTAGATTATCCCGGCGTTGGACCAGAACATAGCTACCTCAAAGATTGGGGGCGGGCAGAATACTACAGCATTACCGATGCAGAAGCTCTTGGAGCCTTTCAACGACTATCGCAGCTAGAAGGCATCATTCCGGCGTTAGAAACGGCACACGCGATCGCCTACCTTGAAACACTCTGCCCTCAGCTCCCTGGCAGTCCTCGCATTGTCATCAACTGCTCTGGACGCGGCGACAAAGATGTGCAAACCGTTGCGAAGGTTTTGGATTTGACCTAGCTACGACGATCGCGCGTTACGGTCGATGACTGTGTAACCAATTAGTTAAATCAGTTGGCTTCGAGAAATCGTGGGGATATGTATTCAAAAGAAGTAAGGTTTAGTGCCTTTAACAACCTAAAAGGCACCCCTAGTGGATGCCTTTTGATCACTGAACAAGGCTGGTTAGGGTTAAGCCCCTGAAGTCGAAGCAGCGGCAGCGGCGGCTTCTTCTGCTGCCGCCTCGGCTGCCACAGAACTCGACGGTGCTAGAACTGTGACAACCACGCGATCGGGTTCACCTAATGCCACAACCCCATCTGGTAAAACAAGCTCATGGACATGGAGTGCTGCGCCAACATCCAGCCCAGTCACATCAATTTCAATGGATTCTGGAATCCGATCGGGCGCACAGCGAACCTGTAGTTCGTTCAACCCCTGGTCGAGCGAGCCGCCGCTGTTTTTCACACCCGTGGCTTCGCCCACTAGATGAATCGGCACGTCTACATCCAACGACTCTTGGGAGCCGACTGAAAAGAAGCTTAGGTGATAGACATACCCACGCCAGGGATGAGAATGAACCTCTCGCAAAAGCGCTTTGCCCTTCCACGGCAGTTCTGGCACATTCACCTGAATCAGCGTGTTGTTCACTGAAGCGTCGCGGATCAGCAGTTCAGCCGTTTTTGCTTTGACGGTTAGCGAAACCGATTCTGCACCTTTATGACCGTATAGCACGGCGGGGATCAAGCCAGCGCGACGGAGTGCATTTGCCTTGCTGCCAGCAGGGCGTGTTTGACATTCGAGCGTGAGTTCCATAGTGAGTCAAGGGGAGTAAGGGGAAAGGCTAACGGCTAAAGGATAAAAACTAAATAACGGGTTTTACCCCTTAGCCTTTATCTTTTAGCCTTTCAAATTCAGACTTCTAGCGTGTGAGCGTCAGTCGGCGTTGTGCCGTTGGAGTACAGAAGTGCGCGTTTAGGACCGTGAATGGGATCTTCAACAATGATGGTCTGGTCACGACTGGCACCGAGCGAGACGATCGCAATCGGCACTTCCATCAGCTCTGCCAGCATTTTGAGGTAATCCAGCGCTGGCTGGGGTAAGTCATGCAGCGATCGACAGTGTTCGGTAGACTGCTTCCAACCAGGAACCGTCTTGTAAATCGGCTGACAGCGGGCAAACTTACGCGAGTTACTGGGAAAGTCGTTGCAGGTCGCGCCATCCACTTCGTAGGCGACGCAGATCTTAATTTCCTCCAGCTCATCTAACACATCAAGCTTAGTAATGGCTAAGCAATCAAGTCCGTTAATGCGAACAGCATAACGACCAATCACTGCATCAAACCAGCCACAGCGGCGCTTGCGTCCAGTAGTGGTACCGAACTCTGCACCACGATCGCACAACAACTCTCCCATTGTGCCATGAAGTTCGGTTGGAAAGGGTCCTTCGCCAACGCGGGTAGTGTATGCCTTTGCCACGCCAATCACTCGATCGATCATCGTGGGACCGACACCCGTACCCACACAAGCGCCACCTGCTACCGGGTTGGAGGACGTAACGTAGGGATAGGTGCCATGATCCAAATCGAGCAAGGTGCCCTGTGCCCCTTCAAACAAGATGTTGCGCTTGCGCCGGAACGCCTCATAAATGCGGAGTGAGCTATCGATGACATGAGGACGCAGGCGATCGGCATAGCCCAGATATTCGGCGATCACAGCGTCTGCATCCAGCGGCGGCAAGGCATACAGTTTTTCTAAAAGAACATTCTTATATTCCACCGTCCAGCGCAGCTTCTTCCGCAGCGAGTCAGAGTCCATCAGGTCGATGACCCGGATGCCTGTACGTTCAGACTTGTCAGCATAGGTAGGACCAATCCCGCGTCCTGTCGTACCGATCTTATGCTCACCACGACGCTCTTCCGATGCCTGGTCAATGAGCCGATGGTATGGCATCGTCACATGAGCCGTTTCTGAAATCAATAGATTGCGGGTAGAAACGTTGAGCGTCTCTAGCTGATCCAATTCTCCAATCAGTACCTTTGGGTCAATCACAGTACCTGACCCAATAATGCACTCTGTGTCGGGATAGAGAATACCCGATGGGATCAGATGGAGCTTGAAAGTCTGCTCATCCACTACTACAGTGTGCCCTGCGTTCACGCCACCCTGGTAGCGAACAACGACATCTGCCGACTTGCTGAGCAGATCCGTGATTTTTCCTTTACCTTCATCGCCCCACTGGGCACCGATGACAACGACGTTAGCCAAGAGTTTTGATCAGTACTAGAGTTTGCACAAACGTTGATTATCACCAGAAAGAGACACTCGTGTCAATGCTTTAGTACGAAAGATAGTTCGCTACAACACTCAGCCGTATGGCTGAATTCAACCCGGTCGCACTTTCTGATTACCGTACGACTTCAGTAGATTCGCTAGGATATCACAAATGAGCGATCGACATGCTGCCTAGTCTTTGTGACTTGCGCCTGCTTTTAGACTGAAACCCTTTAATTTTTACCCTAAAGAGGTGCTTGTGACTTTATATGCTGAACTACACCGTCACCTTGGAGGATCGGTCGTTCCTCGGGTTCTATGGCGGTACTTACAACGGAATGATGCTGATCTGGCACAACGGTTTCCCGCCTATCCTGAGTTTGAGGATTTCTACACGCGTCCCCGCAGCACTCTAGATGAATATTTGGAGCTGCATACGTTGGTGGAATCGGTGCAAACAGCAGAGGCGCTGCCTTACTTTATTTACCGCTTAATGCGAGGCGCTTACATTTTTGAGAATCTGGCTTACCTGGAGCTGCGCTATACGCCGTATCTCCGTACGCCCGACCACCTCACGCAAGCGCAGCGGATTGATTTGATGGCAGAGATTGTGTCGATCGTGGGCAAAGCGAGTCGACTCAACGAGTACCCGATCGTAACCAGTCAAATCTTATGTATGCACACGCGGTTGCCGTATGCAGTGAACCGAGCGATCGTTGATTTGGCGGCACAATCGCGGGACTATGTCTGTGCGATCGATGTAGCGGGTGGTGATAATCACTACGGTGAGCGGCTGGACGAGTTTGTTGAACTCTACGCGTACGCGCGATCGCTGGGGATCAATACGACAGGGCACCTTTATGAAACTAGAGAGGGTTGCTACCCGGAACTGCTACCGTACTTGATGCGCATTGGGCACGGTATCCAGATCCCCCTGCACTATCCGCATCTGCTAAAAGAGGTTGCCGAGCGTGGACAATGCCTCGAAGTTTGCCCCACAACGTACCTGCAAACCGGGACATTGGACGATATTTCGCAATTGAAGGCAGTGTTCGATCGCTGCTTTGATGCAGGTGTTGACATTGCCATCTGTACTGATAACGCTGGCTTACACAACGTTCGTCTGCCGTTTGAGTACGAAAATCTACTCACGCACGACATCATTGGGTTCGAGGAACTGCAAGCCTGTCAGGAGGCAGCATTCCGTCATGCCTTTGCCTGGCCTCATAGTCAACAACCAACCTCACTGCTCAATGGTTTGCTAAAGGTTGAACCCGATCGAGACAGTAGCAGTGCTTACGAGATTGCTCAGCGTTAGACACAAAAATGCCTGTAGGTCGTGCTTGCCGCGTGTTCCTACAGGCGCTCTAGTACTCAGACCGCTTTGACTAGGAACCTCGACTGAGGGAAAGCTCGATCTGCTTAAACTCTTGCTCCAGCCGATCGCGTAGCTTCTGAGGCACAGGGCGATTTTGATACGAGCTGTAGTGACCCGCTAGCGAATTCAACGCCGTTCGCATAGTGGTATAAGAATTTAACTTTGCCACAGAACCGTCACGCCGATAGCGAGCCGTAAAATCACCGATCAGCTGACGTGCTTCTGCCTGAGCAGCACTTCGCGCAGGAGAATCGTCGGGTAGCTGAATGGATTCTCTCAAATTGTTAACCACTGCCGCCGTGTCCTGGCGATAGTCTCCAGTTAAAACTGTCGCTGCTCTTGCGGCTGGGACAGCACCCGTCAGACCGATCAAAACGACTAGGATTAGAGAAAAAAAGCTTGATAGATAGCGCTTCATAAGCATTAACGAAGAGGAGTAAATAACCTTCTAGCCTGCTCTCGAAAGTGCAGACAAGAATCATCCTACCGCGATCAAGCGTAGGGATCATGCGTCTTCCGAAGGGGACACTAGCAATTGCAAGTCGCTCAACCCTTGGCTGGGTCGATTAAAGCCTTCGCTCAAACCCTTAGGCTGGCAATCAGCGATTTGAGTAGGGCTGAGCAAGCATCGCTAATGGCTGCTGGTCTCTCCGTGAAACAAGGTTCTTCCTCGACAAGACCCTAGCCGAAGCGACCGCTGACATACTCTTGCGTTGCTTGATGCTGAGGGGTTTGGAAGATCACTTCAGTGCGATCGTATTCGACGATGTAGCCTGTGCGCTGACCCTTCGCATTTGCCTCCACGTTATAGAAGGCAGTGAAATCAGAGGCGCGCGATGCCTGTTGCATGTTGTGGGTCACGATGACGATCGTGTAGCGCTCTTTCAACTGTTGCAGCAGATCCTCAACTTTCAGCGTCGAAATAGGGTCAAGTGCCGCACAGGGTTCATCCATCAAAATCACATCGGGCTGCACCGCTACTGCACGGGCAATACAAAGTCGCTGCTGCTGACCACCGGAAAGATCAGTGCCCATAGCGTTGAGCTTGTCCTTCACGTCATCCCAAAGGGCTGCTTGCTTGAGTGCCCGTTCTACCAGTTCATCCATGTCACCCTTATAGCCAACTAGCCGAGGACCGAACGCAATGTTCTCGTAGATAGATTTTGGAAAGGGATTTGGCTTCTGAAACACCATCCCAATCTGCCGCCGCACTTCTACAGGGTCAATCTCTGGCGCATAAAGATCTTGGTCGCGGTAAAAGATTTTGCCATCAAGATGAAAGATCTTAATCAAATCATTCAATCGGTTAAAGCACCGGAGCACGGTACTCTTACCGCAACCGGATGGACCGATGAAAGCGGTAATGCTGTTTTTGGGGATCTCGATCGAGACATTCTTTACTGCCAGAAAACTACCGTAGTAAATATTGAGATCCTGAGTACGAAAGATCGTTTCAGTTTGGCGGGCGGTGCTCTGGATGTCCGTCGTCATAAATCTAAAGGGGGTGAGTGGTTACTATTTCAATAAGACTTGAAGTTACTAAGATTAAAAGCGGCGCGGCGGCAGCAAACGACCAAGACTGCTAAAGCATGACGATCGCCGATCACAAAAAGTTAGGACTGTATGAGCCAGCGATCGCTCACAAACTCAACACACCGCCTTAAACATTATTTACGCCGCCTCGTAATCCAGCGCGAGAGGATGCTGGTCACTAGAACCAATGCCACAAGCACTAGTGAACCAGCCCAAGCAAGCTCTTGCTGGTTCTTGTAAGGCGCTGTCGCAAAGTCAAACACCAATCTCGACATTGTAGCGGTCGGCTCCCAGATGCCGTTAGTGAGGTAAGTAGCGGGATTCACGTTGACCGGACTCAAACTCAACCCTGAATTCCAGTAACGACTGAAAGAGGCTGTAAAGAGAACAGGCGCTGTCTCTCCAGCAGCACGAGCCACAGCCAACATGACCCCAGTCAAAATTGACGGTACTGCCGCTGGTAGAACAATCTTCAACGTTGTTTGAATGCGTGTGGCTCCCAACCCCACTGCTGCCTGTCGGTAGTCATTGGATACTGCCTCTAGCGCTTCTGCTGACGTACGTACGATCGTCGGTAGCATCAACACCGAGAGCGCTATGCCGCCAGCTACCGCTGAAAACCGACCAGTCGCTAAAACCACCAGAGAATAAGCAAAGGCTCCCACGACGATCGAAGGCACACCGCTGAGAACATTCGTGAAAAAATCGATCACGTCTGCCAGCTTCGTTCCTCTGGCAAATTCAGACAGGTAGATGGCTGCCAGCACACCAAAAGGAATACTCAGAGCCGCAGAAATACCAACGGTGGTCAGAGTCCCAACAAAAGCATTGCCAAAACCGCCGCCTGTGAGACCGGGAGCGGGCGGCAGTTGGACAAAAAGAGCCGGACTTAACCGGGCGAAGCCGTTGATCAGCACGTAAGAAAGCACCGCAACCAGTGGAACGAGGGCGATCGCAGCGCAGATATAGGCGACAACGGTCATCGCTGACGAAAACAACGTCCGGGGTGACGTTGGAACGCGTCTCATATTGCGCTCTACTAGAGGGGTATTCGCCAAGTCTGGATTCGTCATCTCAACCTTTTCTTAACTTCTATCAACTGATTGATTCGTTAGTCCAGTCACGTCATGGCAGATTGAGGCAGGCTTGATGCCACCGCGTTTAAGCGTACGATCGCACCTTAAAGCTTCAAGCTAAAGCGACGCACGATAATCTCAGCCAAGACATTCACCACAAGCGTCAAGGCAAACAGCACCAGCGCCGCATACATCAGTGAAGCCACTTGTAGTCCGCCCGCTTCAGCAAATTGATTTGCCAGCAATGAGGCAACCGTCGAGCCTTGAGACAAAATCGAAGCTGACTTAATCGTGTCCGAGTTACCAATCACCATCGTGACCGCCATCGTCTCACCCATAGCCCGCCCTAGCGCCAGCATGATACCGCCGACAATACCAGAGAACGCAGCAGGCAGCATGATTTGAAAGATTGTTTCCCAACGGGTTGCACCCAGCCCGTAAGCAGCTTGCCGCAGTTCCGCAGGTACTGCTGTTAAAGCATCCCGAGAGATGGCGGCAATAATGGGCAGGATCATGATTGAAAGGATGATGCCAGCAACATAAATGCCCGGACCGGAGGGTGTCGTGCTGAAGATAGGAATCCATCCTAAATTGCTATTCAGAAAACCGCCGATCGGCGTCAAAATTGGAATCAACACAAAAATTGCCCACAGCCCGTAGACCACGCTAGGAATTGCAGCCAGAAGCTCAACGAGAAACACGATCGGCTGTTGAACATGCGGCGGCAAAAAGTCTTCGCTTAGAAAGAGAGCAACACCAATCCCGATCGGCACCGCAATCAGCAAGGCGATAAATGACGTGACCAGCGTGCCGTAAATCTGAGTTAGCGCGCCAAAAATCTCATCGTTAACGCTCCAACGGCTGGTAACTAAAAAGCCAGCACCAAACTTTTGAATCGCTGGGAGTGCATCGGTTCCAACTCTGGTGGCGATCGCTACCAGTACCAACGCAACCCCAATACCAAAGGCGGCTGTAAGCCAGACAAAACCCTGATCAATCCAGCGTGAGGTTTGAGAACGCTGCCACGACATGGGCAAAGGCTGATTGGTTGGAGTCATAGGTAGTCAACTGAAGTAGTAAGCTAAACAACCCGCAAATGAAAATTTAGAATAGACCCTTCAATGCTCAAAAAAGGAGAGGCTGATGTCTATAACCACAAATTTCTCTGAAGCTAGACATCAGCACTTCCACATACGCGCAACAAACGATCCAAACCAGTCAGACTTAGTTGAATTCATCAACAGGTCAGCTACTTGGCAGAGCTAACTTTGATAGTGTCAACTGCCGTCGTGACTTTGGTGGAGATTGGATCAGGTAAGGGGATGTAGCCTAGTTCGCTAGCGTACTGCTTGCCATCCTTCAGCGCCCACTTCACAAAATCGTTAATTGCTTTTGCTTTTGCCGGATCTTTGGGGGTTTCGTACAGCAGCAGATAGGTCAGGCTCACGATCGGATAGGCACCTTTTTGAGCGGGATCAGGAACCTTCACTGCAAAGTCAGTAGGCACAGTAGCACCGTCAAGCGCTTTTGCAGCCGCGTCTGGCGCAGGGACAATAAATTCACCTGCTTTGTTTTGCAGAGCAGCGACCTTCAGTTTGTTTTCATTGGCGTAAGAGTACTCGGTATAGCCGATCGCGCCTTTAGTTTGTTGAACCTGGGCAGTTACACCTTCGCTACCTTTACCACCTGTACCAACGGGCCACTCAATGGTCTTGCCAGCACCCGCTTTCCAGGTCGGGCACGCCTTCACAATATGGTTGGTGAAGATGGCAGTTGTACCGCTACCGTCCGAGCGGTGAACAAAAGTAATCGGAGTACTTGGCAGGTTCGTCCCTGCGTTGTCTTTCGCAATTTTAGGGTCGTTCCAGGTCTTGATCGACCCATCTACAATCCCACAGATGGCGGAACGCGACAGCTTGAGCTGGTCTACACCGTCCAGGTTGTATGCCATGACCACGAAAAGCCCGGTTGAAGGAATCTGAACCGCCTTGCCGCGATCAGCCGGAACTTTTGCCTTATCAGCGTCTTTAAGCGGATCATCGCTTGCAGCAAAGTCAACTGTCTGATCCAGAAAGCGCTTGACACCTGCACCGCTACCAACGGAGTCATAGCTGATTTGAATGTTTGGATTAGTTTTGTTGTATTCCTGGAACCAGCGCTGATACAGCGGGTTAGGAGCAGTTGCACCAGCACCACTAATGGAAACCGTGCCGCCAGCAGCCGAGGAGGCAGCAGGACTGGCACTGGTGTTCTCACTTGGAGGAGTATTCGTCGTCGTTTGAGGAGCACAGGCTGCCAGACTCGCCGCTAGGGCGATCGCTGAAGCCGAGAACGCCCAACGGGCTGCTTTTAGAGAGGAGATCATAAATTCTGCAACTTAACACATCTGCACTAACGCTACCGTGCATCAGTAAAGAAGAGGTTAAGTAATCAGGATTACATCTCCTTTTGCAGAACCCTACGGTCTCAACGAATCATGCCTGCTGGCGAAAGTAGCTGTGATCGATACCCGGTCAACGGCTGCTGGACTGCTACAGCGGTCAAAAAACTGCGTGGTTTAGCGAGTGGAAACGATCGAAGCGTTATGCTGTGTGCCAGCCGACCAAGCTCAGCGCTAACGGCAAAGCACCCGACGCATGGTTTGCATATTGTCTGGCAGATCCATTTGAATCGCTTGCTGGATTAACATTGAAGGGACTGGAATGGTAGGCGTTGCCTGTACAGAATAGGTTAGTAATGTGCCGTTGTTGTAGTCTTGCAGCGTCAAATCAGCCGCAAAGTCATGAAAATTGCCTGACTCCAACCGAAATTGAATCTGCTGCTGTGCGATTTCGATCACCTTTAAGTAGATATCAACTTGCGCTGTGAGAAACAAAAAGGCTTTACTTGCCACCTGGTACAGTCGCTTGTAGCCATCCAGAGATTTTTGGTTGCTTAGCCTGGAGTCATTGCGCTGAAGGATTTCGCTCCGGGTCAACGCAGGAAAGTAATGCACCCACCGGGGATAGTCTGTCAACTGTTGCCATGCGATCGCCCGTTCTAACGGCAGGTACATCTGAGCCGTTACTGCACCACCCCACGCAGAATAGGTTCGGGTCTTCAACAAAATTTCACCGCTCAAAAGCTGTTTAGCGCGTGGTTCGTGGCACTGTTTCGCTAAAAGGTCAGTGACAGTTGTTGAAAGCGTCGTTGTACGGGTGAGCGTTGGTGCAGTAGAGGTCATCATTCCAGTCCAGCAACTCCTAAGCGATAAGAACGTGTCGAAACCTTGTTTGGCACCCTTAAGGCAGCGGCAGGAGCCAAGCGTTCCGTGTTACAGAAAGCATAACTCCATAACTGCAAAGAAAGGTTACGGAAGGGCATGAAGATTCGGCTAAGTTCGTGCAGGCTGCTGGTAGATGGACGGTTAGCTGGTGCGCGCTAACAAAACGGGGCAATTAGCGTAAACCCTCACATAGTCGGAGAGGGATGAACCAAGTAACCGATCGAGGTCAGGTAGCCCTTTAGCGATGGTTGGACGGCGATCGGGCGAACCCACCAGCAGCAAGCCGACGTTCAACTCATCGGCTAGGCGGCATAGCTCTTCGGCAGGTTTGCCAACACATGACAGGCAACGGTAGGCGATGCCCAGTCGTTTTGCCTCTGCCACTGCTGTGGCAAAAACAGGGTCTTGTTCAGACGCTTCACCGCTGGCACAGTAAGATTTGCCGCTCAGATCTGGATTAATGTGCGTCAGGATGAGTTCTCCATCCTTAAAATCGCGTAGTAGAAACAGCGCTAGCTTGAGGCTTTGACTCGCCGCTTCCGATCGGTCTAGCGCTACCATGACGCGGTTGATTTTCTTGATGTAGATGTCGTCTCTTACCAACAACATGGGGTGCGATGAGAGCTGGAAGACGTACTGACTAACCGAATTTTCCAGAATGGAGACTAGACGCTTTAAGCCTCTAGAACCCATGATGATTAGATCTGCGTCAATCTCGTCGGCGACTTTACAAACCACATCTTTGGGATCGCCTTCGCGGAGCAGCCTAGAGACACGCGCTGGATCAAGATTCAAGGCTTGAATGGCATGAGCTAAAATTTCGCTCCCTTTTTCTCGCTGCTCAACCATTTCAGCCGCAGTAATCTGAGGCGGAACGACATGTAGAACCGTAACAGAGGCTCTTTGCATAGAAGGAATACTTGCCAGAGCTTTGAACATTTCCTCGGACTGTCCGGTTCCAGAATCAGCTAAAAGAATTTTTTCGATCATGAATTTGTCTCACGCTTTCCGTTTTAAACAGCACAGAGTTTCTGACCCTCAGGGTTGGGTCGCTGGCAAGATGCAAGGCTGCGATCGCCCTCGCGCTTGATTGACCGACTGAAGGTTAAGCAATCAAAGCGGTGCTTGGTCAACTCTTGATAATCAGAATTCTACCTTTAACATTCGCCAAACTGATGCTCTCTGTTACTCATTGTTGTGTTTGTAATCGTGAAGAGCTATTAAGTAAAGCGGACAAAATCCCTAAAGTTTAAACAGTCATTTTAAGGATATGTTTTTTAATGCTTTATGAAGCGTTTAGCGCCTGACAGCCTTAGCTGGCTTACTTTTATAGTATTGATCCCTATACGATTAAATCTGCTGTAAAGAAACTAATTGCGAATGTGACACAAGCAACCGTTGATTGAGTTAACTAACGTAAACAAGTGGCAGAATGATTGAGATAAAATAAAACAAAAACATCGATCGCTGAAGCATCTGACTGTATGACGAACGACCAACCTGATCAACGTCAATTACCTCCCACTGGAGCCATCCAAAATCCGCTGCACGTTTCTCCTGGAAACTGGTTTGATTATTTAGTCAGAGCACAACCGCACCATACCGACTATGCAGGCATCGTCTGGCACGGCTCTTATGTTGCCTGGATGGAGGAAGCCAGAGTTGAGTGTTTGCGCTCGATCGGTATTGAATTTGCTGATCTCGTGGCGCTGGGTTGTGATTTGCCTGTCGTAGAACTGTCGATTCGCTACCATCAGCCTGTTCAGATGGGTATGGCAGCCGTTGTGCGAAGTCGGATGGCAGATACGGAGGGGGTTCGCATCAATTGGGATTATCAAATCCAGTCAACCGATGGGCAGGAATTGTTTGCTACGGCTCGTGTGGCATTAGTAGCGGTCGATCGCGACAAAGGTAAAGTGATGCGACAGTTACCTCCTGTCGTCAAAGAGGCATTAGTCAAGCTATCGGCACGTTGAGGAGCGTTACAGCTATCGGATAGAGATGACCGGGACTGGCATTTGGCTCACCGTCAGGATTTCTTGTCGTGCCCAGCGATCTGCCGCAAGGATGTCTTCCAGACTGGGGTTGGAACGGTTGTGGCTCTGGTAGCGATCGCAGACTTGCTCAATCAAGCGAGGAATGTCTAGAAATTGAATTTTTTCGTCTAGAAACAGTGCAACTGCCTGTTCATTTGCTGCATTTAAGACCGCAGGCATACAGCCTCCAGCCCGCCCTGCTGCATAGGCTAACTGCATACAGGGGTATTTTTGATGATCGGGTTCCCGGAATGTGAGCGTGCCAGCCTTGACCAGATCGAGCGGTTCCCACCTGGTAGCAAGGCGCTCTGGATAAGACAGCGCGTAAAGTAACGGCAGGCGCATATCTGCCCAACCTAATTGCGCTAACACAGAGGTATCCTGCAACTCAATGAGCGAATGAATGATACTTTGGGGATGGATGACGATCGCGATCTGGTCGTAGTCTGCCCCAAACAAATAATGCGCTTCGATGACTTCTAACCCTTTGTTCATCAAAGTGGCAGAGTCGATCGTAATTTTTCGACCCATCGACCAGTTGGGATGCTTAAGGGCATCAGCCACGGTGACGTGCGCTAGTTTATCGACGGGCAGATCGCGGAAAGCCCCACCCGAAGCGGTGAGCAGAATGCGGCGCAAGCCACCATCCGGTACGCCCTGGAGACACTGGAAAATTGCCGAATGCTCTGAATCGGCAGGCAGCAGTTTCACACCATGCTTTTGCACGAGCGGTAGCACAACTGGCGCACCCGCTATCAGCGTTTCTTTGTTTGCCAGAGCAATATCTTTGCCCGCTTCGATCGCCGCGATCGTTGGCAACAGTCCTGCACAACCGACGATGCCTGTCACGACCACGTCGGCTGTACTCCAACGAGCCACTTCAATAACTCCAGCTTCATCGGCTAAAAGAGTGGGTTGTGGATCGATATCGGCGATCGCAGCCTGAAGATCGGGCAACAGTTCTGATTCACACAGCGCCACGATCGCGGGACGAAATTGGCGAATTTGCTGTGCCAGAAGCGCTACATTGCGTCCTGCGGCTAACCCAACAATGCGAAATTCGTCTGGGTGCTGGGCAACAATATCAAGCGTTTGAGTGCCAATGGAGCCAGTTGAGCCGAGGAGAGAAATTGCTTTCACGATCGCCGAAGTCCAGTCACGCCTCCCCTATCTTACGCTTGCCGCGCACTTAACCTGGAAGAAATTCTTAAGCAGAGTGAGAATAATCCTGCAATTGTCAAAACGATCGCGCCTTGATTAAAGGCTCCAACGTTTATGGCTCGCCTGCATTGCGTTGCAGTATATCCAGAATGCGACGGTTTTCAGTTTGCAGTCCTCGGATGTCGGATTCCATGATTTCCATGCGTTGAAGGCTTTGCTGCATAATCTGCACGATCGCTTCAACATTCTGATTCGTGCGATCGGCATTAATGCGAAAGGCTTCCATGTCGCGCTGGTGAATTTCAACGGTGCTGAGTAGAACGCTGACTGCCATTTTGATGTCGATCGAGTCGTTTTCAAGGCGATCGACTCGATTGGGTAAGTCATTCGATTGAGCCATGATCTTGTTCTATCAGTGTTTACCAGTTTAGGCGATCGCCATTGGAGAGGCGATCGCTCAGCTCAGAAAGCAAACAGCGATCGCCTTTCTAATGAGACGATCGCTGTTTTTGACAGATACAGAGTCAGGTTTTTTGTCTCTCAATGGTTCACGCGATCAAACTGTACCACCAGCAGCTTGCAGACGAGCACGGGCACGCTTAAACGCCTGTGTTGCCTGAATGCTTGCCGAGCGATCGTCGTTTTGCAGCGACTGGTTATACTTCGCTTCTGCTTCTGTAAACGCAGCACGTGCTTTTTCTTTGTCGATCGTGTCGCCACGTTCGGCTGCATTGACCAGCACCGTGACTTCGTTACTATCCACTTCGGCAAACCCGCCTGAGAGGGCGATCGGTACCCAAGTTTTGTCTGACCGAACTCGCATCACTCCAGTATCCAGAGCGGTCAACAAAGGTGCGTGCCCTGTCAAGATGCCTAGTTGCCCGGTGGTGCTGGGCAGAATCACTTCTTCTGCTTCTGCATCCCAGATGGTTTTATCGGGTGCAATGACACGAACAGTTAGCATAGATAATTTTTCCTAAAGGCAGGACGGTTAACTGAGAGAGTTTTTAGTCATTGGTTGTTAGTTGTTAGACCGTTACTAACAACTAACAACTAATCGCTTTACCTACTTGCTTTCTGATTTCAGCTTCTCGCCTTTGGCGATCGCTTCATCAATGTCACCCACCAGGTAGAATGCCTGCTCAGGCAGATCGTCCAGTTCACCCGCAAGGATCTTTTTGAAGCCGTCGATCGTCTTTTCAAGTGTGACGTACTTGCCAGGAGATCCGGTGAATACCTCCGCGACAAAGAAGGGTTGCGACAGGAAGCGCTCGACCTTCCGCGCACGGGCAACGATCAGGCGATCGTCTTCCGAGAGTTCATCCAAACCCAGAATCGCAATAATATCCTGGAGTTCTTTGTACCGCTGGAGCGTGGATTGTACCGCTCGTGCTGTGTCGTAGTGATCGCCGCCGACGATCGCGGGTTGCAGCATCGTTGAAGTCGAATCCAGCGGATCGACTGCTGGATAAATGCCCTTCGATGCCAAGCCGCGTGATAGCACCGTCGTACCATCCAGGTGAGCAAAGGTCGTCGCTGGGGCGGGGTCAGTCAAATCATCCGCAGGGACGTAGACCGCTTGCACAGACGTAATGGAACCTTCCGTTGTAGAGGTAATCCGCTCTTGTAGATCGCCTACGTCTGTACCCAACGTTGGCTGATAGCCGACCGCAGATGGCATCCGACCGAGCAGCGCCGATACTTCAGAACCCGCTTGCACAAAGCGGAAGATGTTGTCGATAAACAGCAGCACATCTTGCTTGTTCACATCGCGGAAGTATTCTGCCATCGTGAGCGCAGACAGACCGACGCGCATTCTGGCTCCCGGCGGCTCGTTCATCTGACCGTAGACCAGAGCAATCTTCGACTCGCTCAGGTTGTCTTTGTTGATGACACCCGATTCCATCATTTCGTTGTAGAGGTCATTGCCCTCACGGGTGCGTTCGCCTACACCGCCAAACACAGACACACCACCGTGATTGGTCGCAATGTTGTTGATCAATTCCATCATAATGACGGTTTTACCCACACCTGCACCACCAAACAAACCAATTTTGCCGCCTCGACGATAGGGGGTCAGCAGATCAATCACCTTGATGCCTGTTTCAAACACAGAAGGCGTGGTTTCCAGGTCGGTAAATTTTGGTGCCGATCGGTGAATGGGGGACGTTTCGCTGGTATCAACGGGTCCTTTGTTGTCAACGGGTTCGCCGAGGACGTTGAAGATGCGACCTAATGTTGCGGGACCAACCGGGACATTAATGGGTGCGCCCGTATCCATCACTTCCATCCCGCGCACCAGACCATCAGTGGTACTCATCGCCACTGCCCGCACCTGGTTGTCGCCGAGTAGCTGCTGCACTTCACACGTGACAGCGACCGCTTGACCAGCCGCATTGGTGCCTTTAATGGTCAACGCATTGTAAATCGCTGGCATATCGCCGCTGGAGAATTTAACATCCAAAACGGGACCGATAACCTGCGTGATATAGCCGATGTGAGTTTTTTCTGTGGTGGTGACCATGCTCGCGCCTTACTCCGTGGTTTAGCCTCAGTAACTTAAGATAGCGTGACTCAGCGATCGCATACCGGGAACGATTTCCTACCGGAATGCAGTCTTGAATTTAAATTGTCACTATTAAATTGCCACGCTTAGCTTACCACTGAATGGTTACGGTGAATGAAGTTGGTGCGGAGTGACGGGAGTGAGCAGTGAGGGTGTGAAGGGGTGAGGGGAGTTTTGAGGGCAATCAGCGGTCAGCGGTCAGCAGCAGTTTCTGTCTTCTGCTCTTTGCCTTCTTAATTCCCTTTTCGTGTTGTCTCTCTAACAGTTGACCAGTAGGGACTAACCTTAAGATTGAAGAATAATCGCAAGTAGAAGTCTGTAGCTATGCAGGTGTTTGTTTTACTGTTTAATGCTGACACGGAAAATGAAGGCATCCACACGATTCGGATTGGCGATCGCAATCTGGTGCTGATCTTTGAGCAGGAAGACGATGCGACCCGCTACGCACTATTGCTAGAGGCGCAAGATTTTCCGGTGCCAACGGTTGAAGTAATGGAGCAGGCTGACATTGAGGGGTTCTGTGCAAGTGCTGGCTATGAGGGTCAGTTTGTGCCTGCTGGTTTTGTGCCTCAAACCGATGCCGATCGGCTGCTCTTGGCTCCCCCTGAAACTAATTTGGTTGAAACCGACTGGCAGGAAGACCAGAAGACAGAAATATCAGAATTAGAGCCAGAATCCAAAGGGGACGCGATCGCCGATGCAGAGTTGGAGCGCCTTCGCCGCCAACTGGAGGGGCTGCTGTAGAAGGCAGAGGGCAGAGGGCAGAAGGCTAGACTCGAATGCCCTTTTATCCTTTATCCTTTATCCTTTAGACCTTCTTTTTCTCCCCATGCCCAATCTAGACGAACGTGGACATCTACTGACGGAGCAGGCAAATCCAAAGAGCGAACATCTGGATCAGTTGACGACGCTGGAACTGGTGGATCTGTTTAACCAGGAAGATGCTCGAACGATCGTGGCGATCGCGGAGGCACGAGAGCAACTGGCAACAGCGATCGACCTCACCGCAACCTCACTACGGCAAGGTGGACGGCTATTCTACATCGGAGCCGGGACAAGTGGACGACTGGGCGTGTTGGATGCGGCGGAATGTCCGCCTACATTTTGCTCTGATCCAGAACAAGTACAGGGCATCATTGCCGGGGGAGCCGAAGCATTAGTCCGCAGTTCGGAAGGGTTGGAGGATCGAGTAGATGATGGGGCAGCGGCGATCGCCGATCGACACATCACCGCTATCGATGTCGTTGTTGGCATCACCGCGGGTGGCACGACCCCCTACGTTCACGGGGCGTTACAGGCAGCGCGTCAGCGAGGAGCCACCACCATCTTGATCGCCTGCGTTCCTGCCGATCAGGTGAGCGCTCAGGTCGATGTGGACATTCGCTTACTGGTGGGTGCTGAAGTGCTGGCGGGTTCAACGCGTCTCAAAGCTGGCACCGTAACAAAACTGGCACTCAATATTCTCTCTACAGGTGTGATGGTGCAGTTGGGCAAGGTCTACGGCAATCGCATGGTAGATGTGGCGGTTACGAACAAAAAGCTGCACGATCGCGCCCTCCGCATTCTGCAAGACCTGACTGACTTGAACCGTGAGGCTGCTGATTATCTCTTGGAACAGAGCGATCGCAGTGTCAAACTCGCGCTCTTGATGCATTGGACGGGATTAGGGAAAGAAGAGGGCGATCGGCTTTTGGCGGATTATCAAGGCAACCTGAGAAAGGCGGCTATGGCATCGCATGAGTAGCGTTCTCAATCACCCGTCACAAGTAACCTCGAACTTGACGGAGAATCTCCCAATGGTCGGGTGTATTGGGGTTGTTGGGCGGCTATCGTGTAGCGATCGAACAGATAGGGAGTTTGCTAGCTAAAGCACTTATTGAAACAGTGGAGTTCCATTATGGCAGAAGCAAAGTCCACACAAAACACTTCATCACGACTGAGTGTCAAGCATTGTACGACTGAAATTGACGGCACAGAGATCTTTTATCGGGAAGCTGGCTCATCGGATGCGCCCGTGCTGCTACTACCGCATGGTTATCCTTCCTCATCGTTCCAGTTTCGCAATTTTATACCTGTGTTGGCTGACCGCTGGCACTTGATTGCACCGGATTATCCGGGTTTTGGCTATAGCGACACACCCGATCAGACACACTTCAATTACACTTTCGAGGGCTATGCTGACTTTCTTGAGCGGTTTACTGTGGCGATGAACCTAACGCGATATGCGCTCTACCTGCATGACTACGGCTCCCAGATCGGGCTTCGCCTTGCTATGAAAGATCATGATTGGTCTAATGGAGGGCTTACGGGAAAATCTTAATTGGTTCCCCAAGTGCCAAGGCTATCTACGCGAACACCAGCCACCGACACTGATTGTCTGGGGTTCTCAAGATGGTTATATGCCTGAAGGCGCGGCGCAAGCATATCTCAGAGATTTACCTCACGCTGAACTGCACATCTTGGACGGTGGACACTGCCATCATCCCTCTGCGCGATTGACTCACTCGGTGGTCACTGCGGTCATGATAATTTGGTGTAGGGGTTTTGGCTCCGACTCTGAAAGTTCGTTTAGCGTAGGTTCCTCGTGTAAACTAGCAATGCACTGGCAACCCGCCTAAACCCAAAAACTTTCGCAGCACAGATCGTCGAGGCAGAACTTCATGGCTATCGTAGACTCTAAAGGTCGCTTGTTTGGCAAAGTCAGCATTTTAGATCTTGGCGCTGCCCTGGTGGTTTTGTTGGTCATTGTGGGTGTCCTGCTGCCTAGCTTTACGGGTGCCCAACTTAGCTCCAACGTCAAACCCGTTGAGGTGGATGTGGTCATTCGCAGCGTTGGCTCTCAAGACCCTAAGACCCTGCTGAAAGAAGGGGATAAAACCAGCCTGATCATTCGGAATCAGCCCTTTGGCGATATCAAAATTAAAGCGGTGAGAGAACTGCCCCGCAATGTCGCAGTCCCTCAGCCCAATGGCTCTCTTAAAGCCCTGCCTGATCCTCGACCTGAAGCAGCCCTCACGAAGGATTTTCTCGTGACGGTTGCGGGCGATGCCAACATGACCAAGAATGGTCCTCTGCTGGGCAACAACAAGATCAAAACGGGCACCAAGATTGAGCTTGAAGGCTTTACTTACGATTTTTCAGATCTATATGTGATTGATGTTCGCGTTGGTGCCTAGATGGCAAGCGCTACTTCAGCAGTGCGAGAAATCTGCGGATCAGGGCGATCGACACCGCTGGCAACTCCAACTGAGGGGTCAAACCAACGTCATCAATCACCTCCAGTGCCCGAATCGCTTGCGGGTTAAGTGCTGCCAGCCGATAGCCAATGTCGGGTTCTGTGAATTGCGATCGCTTGCCCCATAGCATTGCCGTCGGTACCGTCAACTGAGCAATGAAGAGCGCAAGATCGAAGGACAAATCTCCCCGCACGAACGAAAGCGCCGCATATTCAGCGTTTGGCTGTTGGGCAGATTCCAGGTACGCTTCGACGATTTCGGGAAAGATGCGGTCTGCCTGTGCAAACTGTCGCTGTTCGAGAAAGTTGCGGATGCCCCAACTGGCGGCAATGCCTGTGCTGTAGAGGACGCGATCGAGCACTGGCGTACTGACCAGTTGGGCAAAGAAACTGCGCGTGTAGTCTTCGCCAAAATCAGAAAGCCCCGCTGGTGCGGTCAAAATCAGAGAGTGGAACAACTCTGGACGGACGATCGCGGCGCGAATGACGATCGCGGCGGTTAGCGATGATGCCACCACAGTCACAGCGCCTTCACACGTCTGTTCCAGGAACTCAATGATCGTCGTGATGTAGTCCTCTACTTGATATTGCCGTTCTGGGTGTTCCGATCGCCCCCATCCAATCAAGTCGGGTGCCAGGATGCGATACTCTGACGCAAACGCAGGATAGACCTTCGACCATTCATATGCCGAGGAACCACCCCCAAACCCGTGAAGAAACACGAGCGTGGGCAGATCGCGATCGTTGGCTACCCAGGGCGGTGCGTCAGCCGTGTAGTAGACCATTTTGCCGAGTGACGTAACGGTAGAGTGTTGATCAAAACCAGGTGGGAGAAACATGCGCTTTGGTGAGAGTAGGACAGAGTGAGCGGCATAGAACGCTGTAGCAGTGTGGTTTATCTGCGTACAACGACTGACGTACCAATTCTCGCCCAGTTAAACAACCAGCGAGCATGGTCAACTGCAAGATTAACGCACCCATGACTGACTGGCGTACCAAAGCGACGATGCCAATAGGCTCCATGAATGGCATAGCTACCGCTGTAGTACATCGTGTAGGGCACATCGGCAATGTCATAATCATCGCCTCTCATACGGGCATAGCGATCGCGCGTTTGAATGGCAAAGACTCCGGTTCGGGTGGGCGTTGAAGCTTTGCCTGTAGAGATCAGAATCGCGTAGACAGGCGCTTTGCCTTCCCAGGCAATGAGTCGCTGGCTGGACAGCTTGATCTCAATCCAGCGCTGTTTTGATTGTTCCAAGCGACGAATTGCAGTTGCAGTAGTGTCAGTTCGTGCCACGACCGTTGGTGCTGTGACAGAGAATTGCGCGATCGCCTGCGACGGCAATAGACCGACAGCACCCGCTAAAATTAACAAACCCAGGCTTTGCTTGAAACCGCGAAGCAGCAACATCGTCGTTTACTCCTTTTATTGTTTTCTACACTCCTCTCTACGATTTTTCCCGCCTCAAAGCTGATCATTAAGCCAACGTTCAAAGCGGCTTTACAGTTGACTGTCCCTCCAGGTTCTAAGCTTCATCATCTTCTGGCAGAGGGGATCGCAAGGCGCTGCACCAGCGTTTTTGCTTGCTGGGCGATCGCGTCCCAATTGCCTTCAACCACTGCCTGCTTTGGAAATAGATTGCCCGAAAGCCCAACCGCGATCGCCCCAGCGGTCAAAAGTTCAGCAGCATTATCCAGCGTCACACCACCTGTTGGAATGAGCGGAATATGACCCAACGGTGCTTGCAGACTTTGAATGTAGGCTGCGCCGCCTAATGCCTGTACCGGGAAAACTTTGACGCTGCTTGCCCCTGCCTGCCACGCGCTGACGATTTCTGTAGGAGAAAGCGCACCAGGGGTGATGGGCACGTTTTGTGCGGTAGCAAACTCGATCAGGTTAGTAGCAACATGAGGCGTGAAAAGGAATTGGGCACCTGCCGCGATCGCCTCCTGCAAGTGTGCTTCCTGCAACAGCGTACCTGCGCCGATCGTACAGTGGGGCAAGTGTAGACGCAGTTTTTGGATTAACGCAGGAGCACGATCGCTGTTCCAGGCAATTTCGATGAGCCGGATGCCTCCAGCCGCTGCTGCCTTTGCCATCTGGTAGCCGCTTTCAAAGTGTGGCGCACGAATGACCGCGATCGCGCGAAACTGTTGTAAGAGGGTGTACCAGTCTTGAGGGGTCATGATGGAGATAACGCACGTACTAAGGATTGTGGATTAAATGACCTGTAATTCTGTGTAGGATGCCGTCAGCGTAGCGTAACGCATCGCTTCCGGGGCTTTGATGCGTTACGGCTAGCGTCTTTAGCGAAGCCATGCCGTAGCTTGCTTCTCGAAGAGTAGGCTATACGCATCCTATAAAATTCGGTGTGATTGAATTCTTATGCCTAAGTGCGATCGTCAATGCATGGAAGCGTCGCTTAATGAGCGAAAATTACTAAACTAAAAGCAACCGCTAACGATACGTTTGCTGAACGCGCTACAAACGAAGGAATCGCGCTGTTCTATGATGTGATTGCGTCCTGTCGCCGCCGCGTTGCCAAGTTTCATCTCAGTCGTTGCTCAAGAGGTTAGCACTAGCCAATGAACTATGCGTCACCAGAAAAACTCGCTCAATTGGCAGACAGCAAGCAGCGACTGAAACGCCTGCTGCGAAACAGAATTGAGGTGCTGAAAGAGAAGCTAGACAACTTTACTGTGGTTGATATCAATGGCAAACCTGTTGGTGAGGTGAGAAATTTGCTTCTTAACCAGCGGCAGCTATCGCTGTTGATTGTGCGACCTGATATCCACCGATATTGGCATTTTGTACTGCTGAGTAGCCGCTTGGTGCAACAGATCAGTCTGCGCGATCGCGTCGTTTTGGTACAAACCACTCAGGCAGACATGAGCTACCTACCAGAACATCAAGCCACTCAGCATTCTGCTCATCTTAGCGACGAGACCAGCGCACAGACTGACTTTAAGGCACCCGTTCATCAGTTGCCTGCCTCTTTGCTCACCGATCGCCGCCATCGTTTAAAGCCTGCAAATGGAACAATGACTTTTCTAGGTCAGGCGATCGCTCAGAGCGCGACTCCAACGCCTGGAAATGCGAAGCCGTTATGGGATGTTCCTGAACGACCGAAAGTACTCGCAGATGCCGTTGACGCTATGCCCCGATCGGCTCACTCTCAAACATCTGACCCTCAAACGCAGACAAGTACAAGCAAAAATTAAGGTGGCTCTAGCGCACTAGAACCACCCTAAACCCGTTGAGTAAGCGTCGAATGCGACTAATGTTACGCGATCGAAGCCATTTTCACATCACTATTTGCCAGCAGTTCCTGAAGTTCATCAGAATCCACTGTCTCTTTCTCAATGAGCATTGCTGCTAACTGATCCAGTACGTGGCGGTTGCCAATCAGAACTGCCTTTGCCCGACGGTATGCCTGTTCAACCAGATTGCGTACTTCGTCGTCGATCGCGGCTGCTGTCTCTTCCGAGAAGTCACGCTCAGCAGCGATGTCACGTCCGAGGAACATATTGCCCTGCTGACGACCGAGTGCAACGGGACCCAGGCGATCGCTCATGCCGAACCGCGTCACCATTTGACGGGCAACACGAGCCACTTGCTGAAGGTCATTCGATGCACCTGTGGTTACTTCTTCTTCACCAAAAATGATCTCTTCCGAGATGCGACCACCCAGAGCAACTGCCATTTGGTTTTGCAGGTAGGAACGCGAGTATAAACCTGAATCCATCCGATCTTCGCTGGGAGTAAACCAGGTCAGACCACCCGCACGACCGCGTGGAATAATGCTGATTTTCTGCACCGGATCGTAATCAGGCATCAGTGCACCGACCAACGCATGACCCGCTTCGTGGTAGGCGACCAACTCTTTACGCTTTTCGCTCATGACTCGATCTTTCTTCTCTGGTCCAGCGAGAACGCGATCGATCGCATCGTTCACTTCATCCATCGCAATCTCGGTCAAGTTGCGACGCGCTGCCAAGATTGCCGCTTCGTTCAGCAGGTTAGACAGGTCGGCACCTGTAAAGCCCGGTGTCCGACGCGCAATTTTCTCCAAATCCACATCTTTCGACAGCGTTTTGCCGCGCGCGTGGACATTGAGGATTTCGAGACGACCCGCATAATCGGGACGATCGACCACTACTTGGCGGTCAAAGCGACCAGGGCGCAACAGTGCCGCATCCAGAACATCAGGACGGTTGGTTGCCGCGATGATGATAATGCCTGTATTGTCCTCAAAGCCATCCATCTCAGTCAGCAACTGGTTGAGGGTTTGTTCCCGCTCATCGTTACCGCCACCCAGACCCGCACCCCGTTGACGACCCACTGCGTCAATTTCATCAATGAAGACAATACACGGCGCATTGGTCTTCGCTTGCTCAAACAGGTCACGGACACGGGACGCACCGACACCCACAAACATTTCTACAAACTCAGAGCCGGAGATCGAGAAGAAGGGTACACCCGCTTCACCTGCAACCGCACGAGCCAGCAACGTCTTACCCGTTCCAGGAGGACCCACCAGCAGTACGCCTTTAGGAATCTTGGCACCGACAGCCGTAAAGCGATCGGCGTTCTTCAGAAAGTCCACCACTTCACTCAGTTCAAGCTTTGCCTGATCAATGCCTGCGACATCGCCAAAGGTCACTTGAGTCTGCGGCTCCATTTGTACTCTAGCTTTCGATTTGCCAAAGTTCATTGCCTGACTACCCGGACCGCTCTGAGCGCGGCGCAGTAGAAAGAACAAGCCAACCAGCAACAGAACTGGGAAGAAGAGGCTGCTCAGTGCCTTCAACCAGAAGCCATCGTCTGTTTGTGGCAAGACAGCAATATCGACTTTGTTAGAGGTCAAGATGTTGATCAGCTCAGGATCGTTGGGCAAGTTAACCACGATGCGGTTATTACCATCCTGCACAACCGCAATGCTGCGATCGGCACTAATTCTCACTTTCTCAATCTTGCCTTCTTGAACCTTCTCAATAAACTGGCTATAGCGCCAGGTTTCTCTGCTTGGGGGTTGCTTATCAAAAAACGCTGTCGCTAAAGAAACGACAACGATCGCCAGCAACGTATACAGTCCAACATTTCTCCACCGCTTATTCACCGGGATTTGTCCTCCTTTTATAGGGGTGCGGAGTCTTTCACTATGCAATCGATGTTAACTAATATTAACGTACTCTCAGGAATAGCGGATCGCGGGTCGGGCAGTAAGTTTTAGCGCACTGCCTGTCTCCATGATGCGAAAACAGGGATGACTAGATCCTGTTAGTGTCCTTGCGTCTCCTCATCCTAACGAATGACTCGCCGTGGTGAAGTGCTAATTGCCGTGATGAACAGTTGGGCAGATTGGGATATTGTCCGCACACAGTGCTGGTATCGCATTCCTACTGTGCAAGTTGCAAAGTTAAAACAGCAGGGCTACTGGTCGCCTCAGTGGCTAGCGTTCTACCAAACCAAAGTGTTTGGTGCCGAAGCCTATGCCGTCAATGCTTACGCTCAAGTCAACCAGGTTTACGAGGTTTACCGCTGGGAACTCTTTCCTGATCAACCCAGAGATGCCAAGAGTGAACAACGCTACTGCAAGCTAGAGCTATCGCCGTTAGAAACGTTACCGCAGCCGATCGTCAGTCAACGCCTGCGCCGAATCGCTTTTATCGCCACAACTTGGGAGCAGTTCACTACAGCGAGAGCGATTGAGGATTTACTGACTTACCACAGCTAGAGGCACTAAGGTAGCGGCACCGATTTTGTCAAAACGGACTCCATCGTCTCTCGCAGTAAAGCCGCTGCTGGCAAATGTCTACTTCAAGTTGAGCTTTTCGTTCTCGCCGCCGTTTGCCTTCTCGCCAGTCGTAACTGCTTTGACAAACCCAACGGTTTTGGCTACCCAACCTGCTGGCGCATCCCAATACTCTGCGGTTTCGACGGTCACTTTGAGCAACGCGATTTCTGGCTCGTCGAGCGCTTGAGGAAACCAGGCTTTGAGTTCCGGCTTCCACAGGTCTTGCATTTTGGCACGATCGCGCACCAGTTGAGCCGTTCCAGCGAGGGAAACATAGCGCTGTTGGCTTGGCTCAGAGAAGCTGACGTTCACCTGCTCAACGCGATCGACCTCCACTATTTTAGGAGTATTCGCATAGGTGAAGAACCAGAGATCCCCGTTCGGCTCAATTTGCCCGTTGGTTGACATGGGACGGCTATGCAAGCTGCCATCTGCTGTAAGAGTGGTGAGCATACAAAAGTCAATCTCCTTGATCAGCTCTCGCAATTTCGCTAATTGGGCATCATTTGTTGTTGCTGTAGCCATTTTGTCGGTCTCCCTTAACTGCTTACGCTCATTCGACTGCTTAATTTCCTGTCTTTTGATAACACCCCATTCCTTTACTGGTGTAATCACAACTTCGGTAACTCAATGCCCTATCTCGCCGCGCGTTTGAGCAGCAGTCGTTTCAGACACGGGGATTTGATACGCTCGATGACTCAAATAAAGCTCACCTGCTTCAACTTGTTTCTTGATGCAACCAAATATCGGCAAGCTGCTCTGAACACAGATTCTATCGATCGCCTGATGTCTCTTTATCCCTCTCCAGACGTAATCGGGCGAAGCTAGCTTCTGCTCAATATGCCCGTAATGCTTTGCGTCTGTTGCTGCAAACAGAAGCTGGACGTGAGCAACGATCGCCGGACAATGGTGCGGTTAAGCTTACCGACGATCTGATTCGATTGGAGCGAGAGGCATTTTATCGGGAGACATTTGGGAACGAGGTGCTCTTTACCGATATACGACCGGACGGGTGATGGAGGGCGCAACCAACATTGACATTCATTTAGGTGCGCTGCTTGCTCTAGCAAGTAATGCCACCACCTCTTCCGTCAAACCGATGTGAATCCCAGCCGAATTCCATCGGATCGGCACACTTTGCGTACTTGCTGGCATTTTTAGAATATCCAAGTGGGGAAACTCTCAACAGAGACAGTGGTGATCGAGTGATGCAACCTTTTTGTTTAGCTCACGATCGCTCACAGGAACTTCATGATGGGCTTACGGATTTTCTCTGAAGACTGAGAACTTCTTAAACAGAACGTCCCTGGTGTGATCACGAGAGTTTTGCTTTGAGCTACATAGCACTGCACCCTTACTCTTGCTAACGCCACGAGAATGCCGAGTAATCGAGAAGAGAAACATGCATAAGTTTGTGTCTGCTGGGCTGGCTGGGTCGATCGCTTTGACAGTGGGTAGTTGCTCATCCAATGCTGATAAGAATGTAGTAATCACGCTTCCTCCAGAACCCTTTAGCACAGCAGAAGCGCCTGCTACAGAACAACCTTTTGATGCAAAGACAGCGCCGTTGGTGCCTCAAGTGGCAGCCCCTGAATACATTCCAGGTCTTATCCAAGCGACCAACGGTGACGAGCGGGCAAGGCAAGTACAGAGAGGCATTGACAGTCAAAAAAGAAGTGATCCGTTTGCAAGCTTGCCACTAGAGCGACAACAACCAAGTACTGACACCTATCGTCCAAGTGCCCCTCCCATCAGGCGATCGCCAACGCAAACCAAGCGCATCCCACGCTTGATACAACAGCGACCGACTATTGCCTACAGACCGAATTTCCCCTTTAGCAGGCAGTTTCCAGTTAAACCTGATGTAACTGTGCCCCCATTGACTCCCCGAACGCGCATTACTGCTGTGAAACCCAAGAGAACCACACCCTTGCTGCCAAACCAAAGCACTCCTTTTGTTCGCACATTGCCGCCATTACCATCGGCAAATTTAGCGAATGCGGTGGAAGTCAGTGGTGTTGTAGTGGTAGGAAGCGTGGTTCACGCGATCGTTAAAGCCCCAAATGAAGCAAATAGTCGCCATATTCGGGTGGGACAACGCCTTTCGGATGGACAGGTATTGGTCAAGCGCATTGAGCTAAACGCTCGCACTGAACCCGTTGTCATTTTTGAAGAAAATGGTGTTGAAGTTTCAAGAGCGATCGGGGAAAGTGGAACTTTCCCGTCAGCGATCCTTTAACGCCTCAATACGTGGGTTAATAAGGGCGAACTGTTTCTACGCTGACGTAAAGTCAGTGTAGAAACAGTGTTGTTCGTCTCACTGCTACAAGTTGCCCTAAACTCTGTGTCAGGTTTATGTCAGTAAAGCTATGCTTAGAGGCTAAAAGCCCTTAAAATGTGTACGTTCGCACATTAAATGTCGCAGTTCGCAAATCATTTTCGCTCGGTACAAGTAGCGAAAACAACGATTCACCAAGACTCTGGAGGATTCTCACCAGGAAAGCGACATTTTAGCGAATTCGCAAGTTAAGAGTCGCAAAGTCAGATTCGCAAATTGGGCGTCGTTTTTCTGAACCAACTTGCCTCGCAAATTTCATGTCGCATCTTCTAGCCGTATCAGGAGGATAGTGATACATTTTTACTATTCACGCCAGAAATACGGCAATCTACTATGGATGAAAGCCAAGCTGCTTGTTTAGATGCCGACCCCCAAGCCCTGGATGAGTTGGTATTAAGCGATCGCGCTTGCGATGCTGACCCATCCCAAATCCTGCTTGAAGCATCAGATTCGCAAAAACTACGCTTTCGCCTCGTTGAGTGGTTGGCTGGGTCGCCCAATCGAAAGGTGAAATCTGAGCGGAAGCAGGCGATCGCCCAAACGCTTGCTATCTCAACGCGTCAGGTTGAGCGGATGCTCAGTCAGTATCAAGAGGATCGGTTACGCGAAACAACAGGTAGTGAGCGTGCTGACAAAGGACAACACCGGATTGATAACTACTGGCAAGACTATGTCCGAACGGTTTACGAGCAAAGCCTGAAGCATAAGCATCCTCTCAAGCCCGCTGACGTAGTGCGTGAGGTGAAGCGTCATGCTGTGATTGACTTGCGGCATGAAGACGGTGATTATCCACATCCAGCAACGATTTATCGGCTTTTGAAACCCCTGATTGAGCGGCAGAAACGGAGGCAAAAAATCCGCAATCCGGGGTCAGGTTCTTGGATGACGGTTGAGACACGGGATGGAAAATCACTGAAAGCTGAATTTAGTAATCAGATTATTCAGTGCGATCATACGAAGTTGGATATCCGGATTGTTGATCAAGAAGGCAAGCTTCTGAGTTGGAGACCCTGGCTGACCACCGTTGTGGATACCTTCTCAAGCTGCCTCATTGGCTATCACCTCTGGCACAAACAACCGGGGGCGCATGAAGTCGCTCTGACTCTCAGACATGCCGCCTTACCCAAGCATTATCCACCAGAGTATGAGCTTGAAAAGCTCTGGGATATTTGTGGAATGCCGCTACAGTACTTCTTCACCGATGGTGGCAAAGATTTGAGTAAAGCAAAGCTCATCAAAGCAATGGGTAAAAAGTTGGGCTTTGCGTGTGAACTGCGCGATCGTCCTCCTCAAGGGGGCATTGTCGAGCGGCTCTTCAACACCGTTAACACCGAGGTTTTGAAACCACTTCCCGGATACATATCAAAGGAAGACGGTGGGGCAGAACGGGCAGAGAAAGAAGCTTGTCTGACGATTGAGGATGTCGATAAGATTCTCGCGAGTTACTTCTGTGACGACTACAATCACGGGTCTTATCCCAAAGACCCGCGTGATAGCCGCTTTGAGCGCTGGTTTAAAGGCATGGGTAACAAACTACCTAAACCACTGAATGAGCGTGAGTTGGACATTTGCCTGATGAAGGAGGAGCAACGGGTTGTGCAGGCACACGGGTCGGTTTACTTTGAAACCCTGACCTACCGTTGTGAAGAACTGCGATCGCGGCAAGGTCAGTATGTGACGTTGAGCTATGACCCCGACCACATTCTGACGTTGTATATCTACAGCCAAGCGACAGGTGATGATGTCGGGGAGTTTATTGGCTTTGCTCATGCGATCAATATGGATACTCAAGACCTGAGCCTGGAGGAGCTGAAGCAACTGAACAAAGTCCGGAGCACGGCTAAGCGTGCCCATTCAAACTATGATGCGCTCCTGGCTTTGGATAAGCGCCAAAAGCTTGTAGAGGCACGGAAACAGGAGAAGAAAGAACGGCAGCGCTCAGAGCAGCGAAAGCTGCGAGGCAACAGTAAGCAGAACTCGAATGTGGTGGCCTTGCGGCAAGAGCGGGCAGGCAATGCTGCTGGCAGTAGCAAACCAATGGAACTCCTGCCTGAAAGGGTTACACCCGAACAAAGGAAGCCTCAAGCTCCTTTACCTCTCCCCGTAGCGACTCCACAGATCCTTGAACCTGCCGCGTCTGCTCCTCCACCCGAAGAGCGACACAAGCTTGTAGTTCCCAAAAATCAGACGTTGAAGAGGCTTTGGTAAAGCATGGCACAATCACAACTAGCAATTCCGGTTCCGGTAGAGGTCTTGGCTCCTCAACTCGACTTAACCGATGTGCTCGCCAAAACGGCTGCGATCGAGGAACTATTCAAGACTGCCTTTATCCCAACCGATCGCGCCTTGCAGTATTTCCGATGGTTGGATGAATTACGCTTGCTGAAGCAGTGTGGTCGAGTCATTGGACCGAGAGATGTGGGCAAGAGCCGCTCGTCGGTACATTACCGAGAAGAGGATCGTAAACGGGTTTCCTGTGTCAAAGCATGGTCAAATTCAAGTTCTAAGCGGCTATTTTCCCAAATCCTCAAAGACATCAACCATGCAGCTCCAAGGGGCAGACGGCACGATTTACGCGCTCGCTTGGCTGGCTGTTTGGAGCCGTTTGGCATTGAACTTCTGCTCGTGGACAATGCCGATAATCTGCAACGGGAGGCGTTGGTTGACCTGAAGCAGCTACATGAAGAGTCGGGAGTATCCATCATCCTCATCGGTGGGCAGGATCTCGATAGCAGTCTGCAAAACTTCGATTTACTGACCTGCTTTCCGACGCTGTTTGAGTTTGACAGACTGGAGTACGAAGACTTCCAGAAGACGCTGAGGACGATCGAATTCGATCTTTTGGCACTGCCTCAAGCCTCCAATTTGGCAGAAGGGACTCTCTTTGAGATGCTGGCAGTCAGCACTCAAGCCCATATGGGTAGGTTGATTAAGCTTTTGACCAAGGCGGTCTTGCACTCGCTGAAAAAGGGGCATGGGAAGGTTGATGAGGTGATTTTGCACAACCTTGCCAGTCGTTATGGCCAGCGCTATGTCCCTCCAGAAGCCAGAAAGAAGCCAGAGTTGGGTGAAGGCTGAGCACCGATCGTTTTGAGAGGAGAGTCTGCGATGAGTCAGCTTGATGAAACGTTGCTCCGACTAGGGTCTGTGGAACCGTTGGAGCATGAGAGTCTTAGCCATTACCTGGGGCGGTTAAGACGGTTGAAGGCGAATAGTCTGCCCTCGGCTCATGCGCTAGGGCAAGCGGCGGGGATTGGTGGCATCACGGCTCGATGGGAGAAGCTCTACTTCAATCCGTTTCCGACGGAGGCGGAGTTGGGGGCGATCTCCCGCTTAATTGGACTGGATACGGGACGACTGCAAGAGATGTTGCCGAACCGAGGGATGACATTGCAGCCTCGCCCCATTCGGCTCTGCGGTGCTTGTTATGCCGAGGTGCCCTGTCATCGGATGGCGTGGCAGCACAAGGATATTGCTGCGGTTTGTCCCCATCATCCGCTGCGTCTGCTGGAGCGCTGCCCTAGTTGCAAGAAGCCTTTTCAGATTCCGGCGTTGTGGACGGATGGGAAATGTTATCACTGTGAGATGCGGTTCACGTCGATGGTGAAGTATCAAGAGAGAAGCAAGAAAACTAGCTGAGACGGGCGATCGCCCCCCACTCTGTCTTCTCTCTAAATGCCTTCAATGTAAGGCAACTTTTCTAATGCCGTCTTTGGGGGCTAAGGGAACGTGTAAGAGCTGCTCTCTGCCTTTTGCCAAGACTATAACTGCCAGATGATGTTTGTAACAATGAAACAGCATCAAAAGGGAATGTGAGGGGTTATGTGTCTGAATAGGCTGCATTAACACAAGACATGGTTGGCAGCGTCCTATACCTTACCGGTAGCAGAGACGCGAAGAGGTAGGACGGCAAAGGTGGGGTAAGTATCCTCATACTAGAAGCCTATAAAAAACGGCCCTTTTTTGATACCCCTTCCATTCACACCAGCAACTGCTGCTGTAAGCCACTTTCAAACTGCCTCCATGTCATACCCGTTTTTTGACACCCCCTATGCGATTACTCTTTGAAACCTCAGAGGCAGCCCGTGAGGTTGCCTTTATGCTGCGGTGCGAGTACGACGGATGCACCATGATTAGGTTATCGCCGGTCCATGACACACTGGCGCTAAGGACAGCAATAGAACTGACTGGAGCCGATTTTTATTTTGACGGGGATTATTACCTACTGTTGCTGTCTTCAGTGGCTGACACACTGACTCAAGCGAGTGCTAACCAACGGGCTGAACGCAGTAGCCGGAAAGCAGAGTTGGCCAGGATGAAATTCCCTTCCGATGTAATGCAGTAACATTGCCAAGATAATGGTTGAGCCACTTCTTGTAGGGATGAACGACTCAGCAAATTGAAATAGGGTATCAGATGATAATGGGGCGATCGCTGGCTATAGACCCAAAACGAAGTGTGACCTCAATTTGTGCACATTTAGGTATTAGTCGTCCGACTTACTACCGCTACATCAATACCAATACAGCACTAAATTGCCCCAAAATGTAGCTTCGCCAGGTTCAGGTGAAGCTACTCTACTTTAACGACACCGCGAAACATATTCATACCGCAGGTAAAAATGTATTCGCCTGGTTTGTCGGGTGTGAATTCGATCGCCGTTACCTGATTCAAAGCAAGATCAGCCGCAATCCGAAAATCAGGTAGCAGGACTCTCTCCAAGCAACTGCTGGGATCTTTGCGGAAGAAGTTGAGTTGCACAGGCTGTCCAGCTTTCACCACCACTTGACTGGGTTCATAGCCGCCATCGACTTGAATGGTTAGCTTTTGCACTCCTTGATCTAGGGTGGACTGTTTGGCTTTCGGTTTGCTTAAAAGAAACCACCAAAGCTCCAACCCAATCAGGAACGCACCTCCCGCTGCAACACCAAGCTTCACTCCCAACGGTTGCTCGATCCGTTCAAATTGCCCTTGAGGTGCTGAATGTGACCCTGACATCTCAGCCGCTCCTATGCCAGATGTCGTTCCTAAAAGTAGCCCTACGCTAGCTAAACCGCCTATGATTCTGCGTTTATGCAGCATTGAAGCACTCCTTTAGTTTGAAACAAGCTATGTCAGTGTCTTGGGTTGAAAGTTGCGTAACCGCAATGCATTGGTTACAACTGAAACGGAACTGAATGCCATCGCGGCTCCAGCAATAATCGGACTGAGCAACCAGCCAAACACGGGATACAGAATGCCTGCCGCGATCGGAATGCCTGCCACGTTGTAGATGAAAGCAAAGAAGAGGTTTTGGCGAATGTTCCGCATCGTGGCGCGGGAGAGTTGAATCGCAGTGATGATGCCCTGCAAGTCGCCAGAAATGAGTGTGATGTCGCTAGCCGCGATCGCCACATCCGTTCCGGTGCCAATGGCAATACCCACTTGCGCTTGAGCCAATGCTGGCGCGTCGTTGATGCCATCCCCCACCATTGCCACAATCTTGCCTTCCGACTGAAGCTTGTACACCTGCGCCGCTTTCTGATCGGGGCGCACCTCGGCAAAGACGCGCTGGATGCCTACTTCACGGGCGATCGTTTCAGCGGTCTGACGATTATCGCCAGTCATCATCACCACTTCTAAGCCCAGGCGCTGCAAGGCTCGCACTGCTTGAGCCGAGGTGGGTTTAAGAGCATCGGCAATGCCCATCAAGCCTTGGAGTTCACCATCAACCGCAAGCAGAATGACAGTCTTGCCTAAAGCTTCCAGCCGCTCTTTGTCTCGTTGCAGCGCTTGAGTGTCAATGCCTAATTCCTGCATCCAGCGTTGGGTGCCGATTTGAATCAATTGGTCTGACACCTTGCCCTGCACGCCGCTACCGGCGTGCGCCTCGAAGTCCTGAACATTTACTAGCGTCACTTCTTGGGACTCGGCATAACGAACGACTGCTTCAGCCAAAGGGTGCTCAGAACTGCGTTCAACCGATGCTGCCAGTTGCAGGAGTTTGAGTTCATTGCCATTGGCGGTGCCTACAGTCGTCATGGAGTCTGTGACGGTGGGCTGTCCTTGCGTGAGAGTACCCGTCTTGTCGAGCACGATCGTCTGAAGCTTGTGTGCCATCTCCAAACTTTCGGCTCCTTTGATCAAAATGCCATGCTCTGCCCCTTTGCCTGTGCCAACCATAACGGACGTTGGCGTTGCCAGTCCCAACGCGCAGGGGCAAGCAATAATCAGCACTTCCACCATCGTGATCAGCGCCAGGGTGAAGTTGCCCATGACCATGAACCAGATGACGAAGGTGGCGATTGCAATGGCAATGACAGCAGGCACGAACCAACCTGTCACCTGGTCTGCCAGTCGTTGAATCGGGGCTTTGGAGCCTTGCGCCTGCTGCACCAGCGTGACGATTTGTGCCAGAAAGGTATCGCGACCGACACGGGTTGTCCGAAACTTGAAGCTACCCGTTTTGTTGATAGTGGCTCCAATCACTTCATCGCCTGCTTGCTTCTTGACCGCAACGCTTTCTCCCGTCACCATTGCCTCATCGATCGTTGAACTCCCTTCAATCACCTCCCCATCCACCGGAATCTTTTCACCGGGACGCACGACCACAACATCGCCTAACTGCACTTCCGCGATCAGGACTGCCATTTCTTGCCCGTTGCGAATGACACGAGCATCTCTCGCTTGCAGCCCCACCAACTTGCGAATGGCATCTGAGGTTTGTCCTCTAGCACGGTTCTCAAATAAGCGTCCGAGTAGAATCAGCGTGATGACGATCGCTGCTGTCTCGTAATACACGCTGGGCATCAACCCCTGAGCCGTGAGAAAGCCTGGATTGATAGTGATCAACAGCGAGTAAAAATAAGCGGCACTGGTGCCTAAGGCAATCAACGTATCCATTGTGGCAGTGTGGCGCTTCAATGCTTTCCAGCCGTTGGTGTAGAACGATCGACCGCACCAGAACTGCACCGGAGCCGTCAGTATGGCTTGAAACCAGAAGTTGTGCAGCCAGGCTGGAATCAAGGGTAAGTTCAGCCCGGTCATCATGGGCAGCGACCCCAGTAGCAACACTGTACTGATGCCTGCCCCTACCCAAACCTTGCGGTTTAAGTCGCGCGATTCTGCCAGCCGGACTACTTTTTCGGCATCGTCTTCACCCGTCACCATCGCTGACTCTTGTAGTGAGAAGGCTGAGTAACCTGCTTCCTCCACTGCGTCTTGAATTGCCTCTAAGTCTGTGAGCTGCGCGTCATAAGTGACGGTTGCTTGTGCGGCACCAAAGTTCACACTTGCTTGAGTGACTCCTGACACAGTCTGAATAGCTTGCTCGATGCTGCTGGCACAAGAGGCACAGCTCATGCCTCGCAGTTTCAGGGTTGTAGTGTCCATAGTGGTAAAAGCCGAGTAAAGGTATGTTTTGAGGCAGCGATCGCCGCCAGAAATTTCAAGGGTTTGAAGAGGAGTTCACGCATCAAGCCTGCAAACGTTTTTGAACTCAGTTACCTTTGCTCTGAGTTTTGATCGCTGACATGAGAAAGCTGACGTTTGACAAGCCAAATCGTTAAGGGCGGCATCAGCAACCACATCGACAACGGCACTAGCCCAGTGCCCAAGAAAGGCATGGTTGGCATAGACTCGGCATACGTCCACCGATCGAGTGGTCCAGTCGCCAAGGCTTCAAAAATAACTGTGATCACCACTCCCACAAGTATAAAAAGGCTGATTTGCTTGCGGCTGGGTCGCTGCATCCATTGACGCGACTTTGCTATTGCTGCAACGATCCAAAAAGAGATCAGCGAAATGCCAATATCTCCCACTGTGGCGAGGGTGCAGTTTCTAGTTCTGTCGAGGCATGAGAACTCATTTGAAACCTGGTAAAACGGCATTTGCTGAACTTCCCAAACGAAAGACAACAGAAAGGAGAACATAGCCACATTCCATTCGGGTAGATTCAGCCAGTGCCGAGAGCCAATGATGTTCTGATGCTTTGACATAAGATTACTAATCCACTGTGTACCCTGCAGCAACGATCGCTTGCTTGACAATCGTTTCAGGCTGTTGAGTCTCGATTTTGACCTGCTTTGTTTGAGGATCGGCTTCGACTTTTGCAGTTGGGTCGATCGCCGTTACTGCATTCGTAATCGTGGTAGCACAAGCAGAACACGCCATATTCGGAACGTTGAATTCGAGTGTCATCATGTCAATCCTTGAATCACTACATCAATCATGGAGTTTCCACTGAACAAGAGCGTCAGGTGCATAGCTCAACGATGCGGTAGAAACCTGCTTGCATCACACACTGACTGCGGCTCGTTTACGGGCGAAATTGAATCGTTCAGTCTCTGCCCCAGTTTCCAAGTTGGGACAAATTGTTCGGGCTGCAAGCTCGGCTGGAGGCTGATCCTGCCAGCCTGACAACAACCCTTGCAGTTCAGAGCGCAAGAGTTGTAATGATTCAATCTGTTCGGTAGTCTGTTGCGCTTTCTGCTGGAGGTTCTGCTTCACCCTAGAGAGGTAGGCAAGCCATTACCTCCCCCTTCCGAAAGGAAGATGCTCTCGTACTTTAGAGCGAGAGCGATTTCATGCTGATTTCATAACTGCGTGCCACGGTAAAAGGGTGTGCCTCTTTAACTTTGGCTCACGCTTGCAAACGGTCTCTAGACTTGGAGACTTTGACTACTTGACCCTCCAGCCAACTGGAGCATCCAGAATCATAACACTACTCTTTCTAACCCTTTATTTCAGGCACAACGAACGTATGTCGCGCAATTTCTTCACAAAAACGGGTTCTCTGACTCTGGTGTTAGGAGCGATCGCCACTAGCAGCGTCCTTAGCGCCTGCTCCACTGCGGCTCAAAACCAGGCACAAGCCCCCAGCCCTGCTGCCACTAATGCCGGAGCCATGCAGGGCATGGATCACAGCAATATGGGCGGCATGAACCACGGCAGCAATATGTCGATGGATCTTGGTCCCGCCGATGCTGAATTCGACCTGCGCTTTGTCGATGCGATGACTCCACACCATCAGGGAGCCGTAGTCATGGCAAAGGAAGCACAGCAGAAATCCAAGCGTCCTGAGATCAAAAAACTGGCGGCTAACATCATCCAGGCACAAGACAAAGAACTGAACCAGATGAAGCAGTGGCGGCAAGCCTGGTATCCCAAAGCCAGTGCTGAACCGATCGCCTACAACGCTCAGATGAAACACTCCATGCCCATGTCGCAAGATCAGAGGCAAGGCATGATGATGAGCATGGATCTGGGTGCAGCCGATGACCAATTCGACCTGCGGTTTCTCAACGGCATGATTCCCCACCATGAAGGCGCTGTGGTGATGGCAAAGGATGCATTGGCGAAGTCAAAGCGCCCTGAAATCAAGAGACTGGCTCAAGAAATTATTGCCTCGCAGAACGCTGAAATCAAGCAAATGCAGCAGTGGAAGCAAGCCTGGTACAAACAATAGTTCTGGTTGCATGATTTCATGCTGCTTTCATGCCTGCCTGAAACACTGGTGATTAAGTGCTGTGCCAAGGAACCTGTAAATGACTCGCTCTCCAAAACACTCTACTGCCCGCCTCTCTGTCACTCTGCTGACATGGCTGTTACTATCAACGCCGCTGCGCGTTTTGGCTCATGCGGGACACGGCAACGAATTTCAGGGCGGGAGCCAAGCGGCTCAGTCCGCAGATGCGATCCAGGTCGATGCGGAAACGACAAAACGATTGGGCTTAAAAGTTGAACCTGTCTCGCGTCAACGCTTGGCGTTTGGCATCAAAACCACTGGACAAATTGAAGCACTGCCCAACCAGCAGGTGGAAGTGACCACGCCAGTGAGAGGGACTGTAACGCGGCTACTGGTGCAGCCAGGAGACCAGGTGAGTGCAGGGCAAGCGGTTGCCATCATGACCAGTCCAGAATTGGCAGAACTGCGAACCACTGCCTTAGATCGTCGGACGGAGGCGATCGGCTCCACCCAACAGGCACAAGCCGATTTGCGGCTGGCACAGCAAAACTTTGCTCAACAACAGAAAATTGCCGCAACAGACGTGGCTCAAGCCCGTACCCAACTCAGCTTTGCTCAGGAGCGCTTTGACAAAGACCGGGAACTGGCTGCCAATGGTGCTATTCCCCGCCGCACCTTTCTAGAATCGGAAACCAAACTGGCGGAGGCCAAAGCGGCGCTCACCAAAGCTGCCAGTCGTTTAGAGGTTTCGGCAGCAGCAGCACAATTGCGACGGGCTGAATCTGCTGTACAGGTGGCGCGATCGCGCGTGAGCTTAAGTGCAGAAACCTATCAAGCTCGCCTGCGACAACTGGGCGCGAGTGCAACCCAGGATGGCACCATCACGATCACGGCTCCCATTGCAGGCATCGTTGCTGATCGTGAAACTACCACAGGCGAATCGGGCGAGGATGCTGGCAAAAAGGTGATGACGATCATCAACGGTAGCAGCGTTCAGGTGAACGCCAACATCTATGAGAAGGACATCGATCTGATTCAGACCGGGCAACGAATCCAGATGACCGTTGCCAGCTTGCCCAAGCGCACGTTTCAAGGACGTATCAGCGTTATCGGTTCTACTGTGCAGGGAGAAACCCGTGTCGTCCCTGTGAAAGCCCAACTGGACAATCCGAATGGGGTGCTAAAACCAGGGATGTTTGCGGAGTTGGAAGTGCTCACCGATCGCACTCCCGCTGCACTATTGGCAGTGCCTAAGTCTGCACTGGTGACAACAAACGATAAAAAGACAATCGTCTTTGTCCAAAACGGCACTGCGTTTCAGCCCACAGAAGCCACCTTAGGCAGAGAAGCAGGCGAGTTTGTCGAGGTTAAAAACGGGTTGTTTGATGGCGATCGGATTGTGACTCAACGCGCCAATCAGTTGTATGCTCAATCGCTACGCGGTGGGAGCAAGTCAGCCGCTGATCACGGGGAGGAAACGGAGTCTACACCCGTTTCTAACTCACAACCTGCAATTCCCTGGTGGGTGGGAATTCCTGTGGGAGGAGCAATGATGGCAGGTGCATTTGCCGCTGGAATGGTGTGGGCAAAGCGCCACCGCAAAACATTCGTTTCACCATCCAATGGTCATACGACTCACGAATCTCTTGATGGCTTGAGTCCGACTGATTATGATGCTCACACTCCACCAACGCTGCCCTCATTAAAGTCAGCATCCGATCGCTATCCTCATCAATCGAGGTAAAGCGTCATGCTCAGTTCCATCATTCAATGGGCGATCTCTCGATGCTGAATCGCGGCAATAGGACAAGATTTTTGTAGAGGACTCCATGCACATCCATAATCTCGAACAGTGGGAGCACACTCACGATTTCTCCGCCAACCAGTATGAAGCAGAAAAAAGCACCCAGAAGGTCATGCTGCTGACAGCCACCACGATGATTGTTGAAATTATCGCTGGCACTCTCTTTGGTTCAATGGCTTTGTTAGCCGATGGCTGGCACATGGCAACTCATACAGCCGCTTTTGGGATCGCTATCTTTGCTTATCGATATGCTCGTCGCTACTCAAGCAGTCCAAAATATACCTTTGGCACTGGAAAAGTCAGCGCTCTTGGTGGTTTTGCGAGTGCGACCGCGCTTGCCGTAATTGCGCTGGTGATGGCGCTGGAGTCGATCTCCCGCTTCTTTCAACCTCAGGTCATCCAGTTTAATGAAGCGATCGGGGTCGCGATCTTTGGACTGGTGATCAATCTAATCAGTGGTTTTCTACTTCAGGAACACCATGATCATTCTCATGGTCACGACCACCCTCATGATTACAATCTGCGGGCGGCTTACATTCATGTCTTGGCGGATGCGCTTACCTCTGTTTTTGCCATCGTTGCGTTGCTGGCAGGAAAACTCCTTGCCTGGAATTGGTTAGACCCGGCGATGGGTTTGGTCGGCGCAGCATTGATCACCCGATGGGCGTTCGGCTTGCTCCAAGATACCAGTTCAGTATTACTGGACGGAGCCTCTGATCGAAAAACAAGAGCAGCCGTTACATCCGCAATTGAAGAGGACTCTGATAGCCGCGTTGTTGACCTTCATCTGTGGTCTGTTGGTCAAGATCACTTGGCAGCGATCGTCTCACTGGTAACGCATTACCCCAAAGCCCCAGAGCATTACAAAAAATTGCTGACTAACATCGAGCATCTTGCTCACGTTGTTGTGGAGGTCAACCCGTGTCATGGGCAACCCTGTGCCCCTTCTCTGTCTGGCAGTAATAGAACCACTTAATTTTTTAATTCGCTTATGCTGAGTGCCATTATTAAGTGGGCGATCGCCCGCCGCTGGTTGGTGATTTTGGGTGCCATGATCCTGACCATCTGGATTGTTCGCACCATCAGCCAAATGCCGCTGGATGTCTTTCCCACCTTTGCACCACCGCAAGTGGAAATTCAGACGGAAGCACCCGGACTCGCGCCTGAAGAGGTGGAATCGCTGGTGACGCTGCCGATCGAGAGTGCCATCAATGGTACACCAGGAGTTTCAGCCGTGCGGTCTTCCAGTGCCGCCAGTATCTCGGTGGTGCGCGTGGTGTTTAACTGGGGCACCGACATTTATCAAGCTCGACAGCTTGTGACGGAACGGTTACAGTCCGCTCAAAGTAAACTGCCAGAAGGCATTGAGACTCCACAAATTGCGCCCATCAGTTCACCGATTGGCACGATCGTCACCTACGCCTTCACCTCTCAAACCACTGACTTGATGGACGTGCGGCGCATTGTCGATTGGCAGGTGACAAACCGCTTGCTGGCAGTGCCAGGAGTCACGCAAGTGATCGTCTTTGGTGGCGATGTGCGGCAGTATCAAGTGCTGGTTGCGCCTGAGAAATTGCAGGCGTTCAACGTCTCCCTCCAAGATGTATCAGAAGCCGTGGCAGCAGCAAACGTGAATGCGCCAGGCGGCTATTTGATCACACCCGATCGCGAGAAGCTGATCCGAGGCATCGGGCGGATTGAAGACATTGAAGCCTTGAAGCAATCCGTGATTACGGCTCGTAATGGTACACCCGTCAGCATTACAGACGTTGCTGAGGTCAAAATCGGGGCCGCCGTGAAGCGTGGGGATGCCAGTGTCAACGCCCAAAAAGCGGTCGTTGCGATCGTCAATAAACAGCCACAAGCCGATACACCCACTGTCACCCGCGCTGTGGAAGCTGCAATGGCAGAGGTGAAAGCAGGCTTGCCAGAAGGGATTCAGGTGGCAACAACCTTTCGCCAGGAAACTTATATTGATGCGTCGATTGAGAATGTGCGGGAAGCCTTAGTCGAAGGCAGCATTATCGTTGCCTTGATCCTGATTCCGTTCTTGATGAACTGGCGCAACTTAGCGGTGTGTTTGGCGGCTTTGCCCCTGTCCTTGTTGATCGGTGTGTTGGCGCTCAACTGGCTCGGACAAGGCTTGAACACCATGACGCTGGGAGGTTTGGCAGTGGCGATCGGCTCTGCGGTGGATGATGCGATCGTCGATGCTGAAAACGTCTACCGCTGTCTGCGAGAAAACAAATATGCTCCCAAGCCCCGCCCTGTTTTAGAAGTCGTTTTTGAAGGGTGTCAGGAAGTGCGCGATTCGGTGTTTGGAGCCACGATTATTACCGTCGTTGTCTTCTCGCCCATCTTTGCGCTCACGGGTGTCGAAGGCAGTATTTTCATCCCAATGGGCTTGGGCTACCTGGCGGCAGTGTTAGCGTCTAGCGTCGTCGCCTTGACCGTCACGCCTGCTCTGTGCGCGCTTTTGCTGCCCTATGGTCGCTTGCCCGAACGAGAACCGTGGGTTGCCCGGTTTTTCAAAAGACTGTATCTACCGCTGCTCACGTTTGCGATGCGACGATCGACTGTTATTTTCGGCATCGCGGCAGCAAGTTTAGTAGCGGCGGTAATCGTGGTGCCGTCGTTTGGGCGCACCTTTCTCCCAGAGTTTCAGGAGCAATCGCTGGTTAACACGCTGCTGCTCTACCCTGGCTCATCGCTGGAAGCAACAAATAGCGCTGCTTCCGTGCTGGAACACAAGCTGAAAGACAATCCCCGCTTTCAAAGCATTCAAGTGCGATCGGGACGAGCAGCAGGTGATGCGGATGCCGCAGGTGTGAATCTGGCTCACCTGGATGTGGAGTTGAGCGAGACGGGCATGAAAGACCGCAAAGCCAGCGTGGAACTGTTACGCGAGGAGTTTAGCAAAGTGCCAGGAGCCGCACCAAATGTCGGTGGCTTCATTTCGCACCGGATGGATGAAGTGCTGTCCGGGGTGCGAAGCGCGATCGCCGTCAAAATCTTCGGTCCTGAACTGGAACAACTCCGCACTCTGGGACAGCAGGTGAATGATGCCATGCAGTCAGTTGAAGGCATTGTCGATCTCCAGTTGGAACCGCAAATTCCAGTCGAGCAGATTCAGCTTCAGTTCGATCGCGTTGCCGCTGCTCGCTATGGTTTAACGATCGGGCAACTGTCAGAAACGATTGAAACCGCGCTGAATGGACGAGTGGTGTCGCAAGTGTTGGAGCAACAGCAAACCTTCGACCTGGTGGTGTGGCTAGAACCAGAAGCCCGTCAAAGCTTAGACACCATTGGCAACTTAAGGGTTGATACGCCCAGTGGCAATAAGATTCCACTGGCACAGGTGGCAACGGTTAAGGACGGCACGGGACCAAACACGATTAACCGGGAAAATGTCTCTCGCTTGCTGGTAGTCGCTGCTAACGCCCAGGGGCGAGACTTGCGCTCGGTCGTGAATAATATTCAAGCCAACGTCAAACAACAGGTGCAGCTTCCTGCTGGTTACTACATCCAGTACGCGGGGCAATTTGAAGCGGAGGAACGCGCCAGCCAAAACATTGTGCTCTTTAGTGCGATCGCCTTCGTTGTCATCACGATCATCA
Source organism: Tildeniella sp. (assembly GCF_059505325.1). Classification (NCBI taxonomy): domain Bacteria; kingdom Bacillati; phylum Cyanobacteriota; class Cyanophyceae; order Oculatellales; family Oculatellaceae; genus Tildeniella; species Tildeniella sp. The sequence goes on along the minus strand of NZ_JCACKI010000064.1, from coordinate 256,075 downwards.
TGTATCTCTCGGTGAAATCGGTTGCGTCCACCGTCATGATTATGATCAATCTGCCTCTAGCGTTGGTCGGTGGCGTAATTGCAGTGGCAATGACGGGCGGCATTTTGTCTATCGCCTCACTCGTGGGCTTTGTCACGCTGTTTGGGGTTGCCACCCGCAATGGTTTGCTGCTGGTAGACAACTACAACACCAAATTTGCCGCTGGCATACCGTTGAAAGATTTGCTCATCCAAGGGTCGATGGAACGACTTAACGCGATCCTGATGACAGCGTTTACCTCAGCCTTAGGATTAGCGCCTCTGGTTGTGGCTGGTGGACCTGGGAAAGAGTTACTACAGCCGTTGTCGATCGTTGTTCTAGGTGGACTCTTCACCTCTACCGCCCTGACGCTGCTGATCTTACCTGCGCTCTACGCCAAGTTCGGCAAGTATCTCTTTCCCAAACGGTCAATCGTTGAGAACGGCAAAGTCTCCCAATCAGAGATGGAACGTTTGTCAGGAAAGGCTTAACCGTTTGAGTCAAACAGTTTTGTTCATTCAATCAGGAGAAACATCATGCAATTGAAAATGAATGTGATGACAATGACGGCGATCGGACTGCTCTTCTTGGGCGCTTGCAGCAGTGGCAACCAATCAACCGCTCCTACCAGTAGCCCTGCGGCTTCTGCGCCTGTAGCAACTCAACCTTCTACTGCCGCTGCTCCTGCTGCTAAAGCTGAGACTGGTGAGAATCACGGTGGGCAGGGCGGACAAGTCATTGAGTCAGGTGTCTATCATCTAGAGCTCGTAACTGCAAAAGAAGCAACAGCGACTCACATCGACTTCTTCTTGCAAAAAGGCGACAACCACGAACCGATTCCCAATGCAAAGGTCACGGCTCAACTACAATTACCCGACGGCAGTCAGAAAGCGTTACCCATGAAGTATGACGCTGGCGATAAGCATTACACGGCAATCCTGCCCAGTGCTGCTGCAGGAGAGTACAAAGTTGCCATTCTGTCAGACATCAACGGCGAGAAGGTGAATGGGCGCTTCAGCTTTAAGCAATAAGACTGAGTTTCATTTCATGCTGATTTCATTTCTCAGCCTTAAGCTGGAAATAGGGCTGCTCTGAAAGAGCCTTTGATAGTCTGTTTAATGATTCAGTTAGGAGCAAACATGAACAAATTACACGGAATTAAGGTTGCTGCTGCTGGCGTGATCGCCCTACTGTCCATTGCAACGATCGCGGTTGGTAGTGGTTTGGCTCAAGAGAATCAGAAACCTGTTGCTCCAGAGAATCAGAAACCTGCCGCTCAGACTGAGCAAATGAGCGGTTGTGAGTGCTGCAAAAAAATGATGGAGAAAAAGATGAACGACAGTGAGAACAAAATGCCTGGAATGAATCCCCCAGCGCCATCAGGAAAGTAGGTGTCGTTAGTCTCCTTGGACTGATTGATTGAGCTTTTCCTAACCATCGGAGGTGTTTCAATGAACACCTCTGGTTCAGAGCACAGCGTTGCCAGACAGGTACGGCTGTTTATCAAGCGATCGTATGCGAGTGTTACTGGTGGAAGATGAACCCGATTTAGGTACCGCAATTCATCGTGTCCTGCATCGAGAAAGGTACGTGGTGGACTGGGTTCAAGATGGCAGCGAAGCTTGGGCTTACCTTGATAACTCCAGCGTTCACTATACTTTAGCCATTTTAGACTGGATGCTACCCGGACTGACTGGTGTAGAGTTGTGCCAACGGCTCCGCCGTCAGCATAACCCACTCCCCATTCTGCTGCTGACTGCGAGAGATCGCATGGAAGATAAAGTCGCTGGACTCGATGCCGGAGCCGATGATTATCTGGTCAAGCCGTTTGGTATGGCAGAACTTTTGGCACGCCTGCGGGCGCTGCAAAGGCGATCGCCCGAACTTCACCCCCAACAACTTCAAGTCGGTAAGCTGATGCTCGACTACGGCGCACACACGGTTTCCTGGCAAGATTCTAAGGGTCAACAAGCCCCGATTGCTCTAACCGCAAAAGAGTTTCAGACACTGGAATACTTTATGAAACATCCCAGCCAGGTGGTAACGAGCCAGCAAATCATGAATCAACTCTGGGAAGTCGGCGCAGAGCCAACCAACAACGCGGTAGCTGCTCAAATTCGGCTACTGCGACGTAAGCTTGCGGAAGTCGGATGTGACGGGCTCATTGAAACGATGCATGGCATTGGCTACCGATTCAACGTTCCTTATGCGCCAAAATAAGCTGTTCAACCGCACTCGTGCTCAACTTGCAGGCTGTTATGCCGGAGTCATGGGCTTAATCTTAAGCTTGAGCGGACTGTGCACCCACCAAATGTTAGCCGTTGCTCATTGGCAAGCGGTTGAACAAGAACTGGAATCGATTTCGGGGACGCTGCACGACACTCTGGAACCAAAGCTCAAACAACCCGATCACCTTGAGCCTGCGAGCACGCAAGCCTTACCAGGATTGTGTCTTGCCGAAACGGATTGCTCCAATGACGCTCAAAATCGGCATATCCTCGGCATTGTGCAACAAGGCAGCTACTACATCCGCTTCTTTACGCAGTCTGGACAACTGTTGGCGAGTTTGGGCAGTCAGCCAGATGGGTTGCCACCACCAGCCACCAAAGAGGGCTGGAACACGTTACGCAACCAGAGCGGCACGCGCTATCACCAAACGACGCTGTTGCTAAAAACTGCCACTGGGTCTGCTTGGGGCTACATGCAAATCGGGCGATCACTAAAAGAGTATGACGACTATCTCACCACGCTGCGACTATTACTGGCAGTTGGGCTACCGCTCTCCATGCTGGCGGTTGCAGGCGCAGGGTGGTGGCTGGCTGGGCTGGCGATGCGACCCGTCTACCAGTCCTATCAACAAATGCAACAGTTCACCGCTGACGCTGCCCACGAACTCCGCACTCCCATAGCTGCCATCCGTGCCACTGTTGAGTCGGTTCAGGATGAGGATGATCTGTCAACTGAAGAAATGCAGGAAACATTAGCGGTAGTCGATCGCCAAAACAATCGCCTAGCAAGCCTAGTACAAGATCTCTTGTTGCTGTCTCGGATAGATCAAAAGGTTTTGGCAGAAAAACGTCAAACCTGTTGCCTCAACGACTTGCTTTCTGATTTAGTAGAAAGCTTATTAGTGTTAGAAATTGCCGCTTCCATCAAGCTATTAACGCAGTTTCGAGTCAAGGAGCCGCTGTATGTCATGGGTGATGAAAATCAACTGGGACGCTTATTTTCTAACCTCATCGTCAACGCCCTGCAATACACTCCCCCTGGTGGAATCGTAACAGTGATTTTAGAGCGAGATGAATCCCACGCGTTGATCCAGGTTCAAGACAATGGCATTGGCATCGCCTCAGTAGACCAATCCCGTATTTTCGATCGCTTTTACCGAGTGAGTTCTGATCGCTCTCGCCAAACTGGAGGAGTAGGGTTGGGACTGGCAATTGCAAAGGCGACCGCCCAATCGCATCATGGCAGCATTACAGTCGAGAGTGAGTTGAGCAGGGGCAGCACATTCACTGTACGCTTGCCCTTAATTTAGGGAATGAAATGAGGACTGTTATACGTTACATCTTTTTTAGCTCAACACTATGGGGAGTGTCGGCTGAAGCCGCTCCCTTAGCTGCCTTCTCCTTCAGTTCGCTGTAGCGATCGGTCAGATAATCCATCTGCTCTCGTAGCAGCAGGGTGAATTTGTAGAGTTCTTCCATCACATCAACCACGCGATCGCGGTAGGGCGAGTCCTTCATCGTGCCGTCTTCATGGAATTCCTGATAGGCTTCGCCACTGAGGATTGATTGGGAATAGTGAACATCCGCATCCAGCGACCGAGAAGACGGAGAGTATTAACAGCATTGAAGGATTGAGAGCCACCAGAGACTTGCATGACCGCTAATGTTCTGCCTTGTGTCGGTCTGACTGCGCCAAGGCTGAGGGGAATCCAATCAAGCTGGTTCTTGATGATGCCTGTAATTTGACCGTGCATCTCTGGGCTGGACCAGACTTGTCCCTCAGACCACAGACTCAACTCGCGCAGTTCTTGCACTTTGGGATGGGTATCAGGGACGCTGCCGTAAATTGGCAACTCACGCGGATCGAAAAACTTCACCTCTGCCCCAAACTCCTGCATGATACGTGCCGCTTCTTCTGCCACCAAGCGACTGTAGGAACGCTCTCGTAGAGAGCCGTAGAGGAACAGAATGCGGGGTGGATGATCAAAGGTCATCATAGTAGCAGTCAGTCGTAAGGTTCAGTCGTGAGGTTATAAAACTATGTAGCTTGAAAGCTCAGGAGCTTACAAGTCACCCGCTGTTGCATCAGCTAAATCAGTTTCTAATTGCTTCAGTGCTTGAGTTTCTTGCAGGAAAAGTTGATGACGAGTAATCGAATCATCTAGCGACTTGATGCTACTCTCGCTGACTTGAAGAGCTTGGGTGTAAGCAGCGATCGCGCCCTGATAGTCGCCTCGCTTCGCCTTTGCTTGTCCCTGGTTGAGCAAGTCCGCAGCGCTCGCTTGAACCGAGAAGGATGGCACGCTTTGAGCTTGGACAAGCAATGCTGACCCACTAAGTACTGTACTGATGCCGAAGACTGCTAGAGCTTGACGCATAGAACGCATAGCTTTCTCGCCTCTTTACTATCTATGAGCATACATTCAGCTAGCTTCGTCAGCAGCACCCAATGGTAACAACCGGAGCAAGCTGAGCGGAGATTGTGTTGGTCTCTTGCCCCTTTCTCAGCGCGAATGAGTCCAAGCCTGCTCCAGAGCCGCTTGTACACTCTCTAATCACTATCTTCTTGGTCACGCTCAATTCATCTGTTCGCCGCACTGCTCCGCAGAAGGTCAAGCTGCGATAGTCAGCCCTATAATTCAGCATTGAAGTTGGGCAAAGCTAAGCAAGCAGCGCAGCAAGCTTCCTTGTAATATCCACACGTTCCCTGGAAAAACGAATAGATCTCTTGAGTGGCATTTCCTGATCCAAGAAATTACGAGATGTGCTTGAACCTACTTTTCACTTCTTGTAACTCTGACCACAGTATGGACAGAATCGAAATTTGAGGGATTCAACGGGCTTGTGGCAATCTGGACAGCGATCACACAATGCACTGCTACAGGCAAAGCAATATTTAGAACGAGTTGTCGTCCACATGGGGTCGGGTGGGGTTCCAGGTACCCAGCAGCGGGGGCAGAACTTGAGTGAGGCGATCGCCTCTACTGCTACTCCCTTACAGACCGCATCCAAATACTCCACAGGGACACCCAATGCATAAGCCAAGCCGCTTTTAGGTGCTTGCTTCAATCGAGTCGTCTGCCCACGCTCGATTTTGCCTACACTTTGTAGGTGAACCCCTGCGCGTCCTGCCAGTTCTTTCTGGCTCAGCCCCAGGCTCATCCGCACCCGCCTGACGTAATTTGCCAGGGTTTCTTCAGGGTTTGGAGCCAGTTCTTGCTGTAAAAGTGGCATTAAAGTGTACGTAAATCTATTTCTCTTAAGACTATATTATTTGTTCAGTTTCGCTGTCATTTCGACTACCCTCATTAAGGTAAATGACTACTTCACTCGCTACAGTCACCATCGCCTTTTTGCAACGCCCCGGTTTGGCTCATACGACCTTGCGTTCCTATGAATCGACGCTGATGCCCCTGCTGCAAGAATACGGGCGATTACCGATCGAAATCTTGACTCGCCAAACGTTACAGGACTATCTCAACAACCTGACTGAGATTTCCTACACCACTCATCACCGTCATCAAGCGATTATCCAGGCATTGTTCAACTTCGCCGTAGAGCAAGGCTATCTGAAAGCCAACCCGATCGCTCAGCTGAAACGGCGAAAACCAGACCAGGCGAAAGGTGAACATCGGAGCGATGCCGTCATTCGTTATCTGACACCAGAGCAGCTTGCAGTGTTGTATCGTACGATCGCCTCTGATCTGCGCCTGAATGCGCTCGTGCATCTCCTGCATCATACAGGCGCAAGAATTGCCGAAATCCTAGCGCTCGACTTGCAAGACCTGAATCTGGAGCAACGGAAGTTTCAGGTCTTGGGCAAAGGCAACAAGCAACGCTGGTGTTTCTACAGTGAAGATGCCGCAAAAGCATTAGAACGCTACTGTCGCTATCAAAGGCATTCCAGCAGTGTGGCATTATTTACAGCACAGCAACCCTTTACTTTGGAAGTCAGTCGTCTGAGCTACCGTATGGCACATCAAGACTGGACTGACTTCATTGCCCAAGAAGCAACCCTGAAAAGCATTCGGATTCACGACCTGCGCCACACCTTCGCGACCGAACGGGTGGGCTTGATGGGCATTGAGGAACTGCGAGCGTTAATGGGACATCAGAACATTCAGACAACTTTGCGTTACCAAAAGGTAACATCACAGCGAGCCGAAACGGTTGCCAAGAAAGCCTTTGAATCACTCACTAAAAAGTGATTATAGAAAGTGTACATGTAGTAACAATTTACCCCATTGAGTCTTTTGATGCAGAGTATGGACGGTACTCTGCATCAGTAAAATGAGTGTTCCTGCTGCCAGCGCCGTTATCCCTGCATCCCAATCGGTGGCACCAACAAAGAAGGCTTGCTAGCGGAAACAGCAGGTAATCGGTCAGGTTAATGGTGATAGTTGCTCCTGCCAACTAGCGCGATCGCCAACTTAGATTCTGCTTCCACGACACGGAAAACATTCGAGGAGATGCCTTCGTCATACAAATTGGTAATCGGAAAAAGTGGCATAACGGCTTCCTGGTACTACTCTGGAAGAGGAGCGTCTAACTGCAAAGATTGGGCAATCAAGTAAGCTTCCTCGGCAGTGAACTGAGTCATCCCACCATCCGGACTAACGTGAATGGACTCCCGGATTTGCTCATCGGTTTTCTCTAGCGCAATGGCTTGGGCAAGATCGCTTTTGAGATCCTTGAAGAGCGATCTCACGCCATAGGTTTTCCGCAGGGTGACACTCCAGGCACTACAGTCTCTATATTGCAAGGCGGCAAAGCGACGAGCCGCAAACTCTGCTTTCTGGAACGGGGTCAGCGTACTTATTTCAGTTGGTTCGTTCATGATTCGTCTAAGTGAGGCGATGGATCAAAGATGATGGTGAAATCAGCGGCGGTTTGCTGATGCAGCAGTTTGAGATGGGCTTCCGCATCGCCTCGACGACGGCAACGAGCGACTGTGAGCCGTTTCAAATTTGGCAGGAGTCGGACAATGCACCACGGATGTAACTGCTGCTGATAGTTCACACTGGTCTGACTCATCGGCTTTCCAAGCTTTCAAAACACTCCAACCACCTTATAAAGAGTGAGTTGTGTAAAACAGGTCAGGGTGGTATTGACTTTCAGACCATTTAGGCATCTGTTTTGTCCTGCTGGGGTGGACAGAGTGCCATTACGAGGTCTGGAGGCATTTGCTCAAAGTGTTCCAGCAGGAAGTCCATGAGGGCGAGATGACGCAGGTCGATCGCGGTGGGACGCCGATAGCTGCGACCGCGACGGAACCAGCAGCGCACGGTAGAAGTAGAGCGCGAACAGATCGCCGCGATCGCTTCCTGACTGACGTGCCACTTGGCGTAGAAGGTCTGCGGTGTCATGCCAAGCTGACAGTAGCTGTAGCGGTCAATCAGGTGGTGTTCGCGGTCAGTCAGAGAGCGGGGATTCACAGGGACTCCTCTGCTGTCATTGGTTCGAGGTCGCCTTCCCAGGCAATGTCCGCTTGCACCCATGCGGCGCTGGGTGAGTTGGCATCCAGCCAGATGAGGTAGCACCAGTCCCAACAGCAGCAATGGGGCGCAAAACTGTAGAATCTGCCGATCGCGATGCCCCAGTCAGTGGGTTCACCATTGGAAAGCCAACGGAGGCGATCGCCGTAGAGGAACCGAGGCATTTCGACATCGGGGAAAGTGGTCGGTAGGTCAGTTGCTGGGGGTGGGAGTTGCAGGTTGGACAGAGCGTTCGATGTGTCGAGGGTGCTGCTCCGTAAGGCATCTAAATAGGCAGCGAGAAGTCTACCGTTGAGATTGGCGGTCAGGGTTTGGATGAGGATGGCAGCGAGGGGTTCGGCTTCCTGTGATTTGAGCGCGACCCAAGTGGTGTCGAAGCTGGCATCGGAGTAAGTTTTGAGGCGGCAAAGTAAATCAGCAATGGCAAAGTCAGCTAATGCTTGCTGATAGCCTGTCTGGTAAGCCCCTGTAGATACGATGGCAGGGTTAGGAGTGCGGCAAGGTGGTGTTTGACGACACCACAGTCGAGTTGCCTTGGAACGATTTGGCATAGGATTGAAACTGCTCCTAGTGAAGTGGGAGTGAGTGCCAGACCCCGTGCCGACCAAAGCTGTGGGTCTGGCCTTTGACGTTAGTTTAGAAGCTTTAAGACGATAGGGCAATAGGGCATAGTGACAATTGCCCTTTATACATCTTGCGATAAGGGAGAATAGCCCTAGAGGAGATGTTTAGCCCTGACTCCGTAATGGCAGAGAAAAAAGCTCAAATCCGCGTTTACTTGCCGACTGATACCGACAAGATTCTCAAAATTTTGGCAGCGGTGAAGGAGTCATCTGTCAATGCTCTAGTGAATGAAGCGATCGAGCATTGGTTGGAGGAGGCAGAGCAAAAGGAAATTGTGGAGAAGTTTAACCTCGATCAGTTAGATGAGATCGGCTAGGAAATCCTTCCAACAGCAATTTTCACCTAACGGCAATGGGCTCGCTAGAAATGATTCCTTGATGACTGGGAGCAATCGCTTTCTCTCAAGCAAACAAGCTCTCTAAAAATGTCTCTCCTGCCTGCTGCAAGTCTCCATCAACAGCGAAGGTCAGAGTGCGGACGCGAATCTGCTGCACTCTGGTATACAGAGGCTTTTCTAGCAGTTGCGGATAGATGAGAATTGCTTCGGAACAGCCTTGAGTGGTTGCATAGGCGATGATTTGCGCCACATCATCTGTTCCAGGGGCGGTCGGAGTTTTGTATTTAGTATCCAGCACATAGCGGGTTTGTCCCGTAGTGATATCAACAAGCACAAGATCGATGCTGAAAGACAGCGAACCCTCCTGGTTGATGTGAACCTGATGCTGGGCTTTAACATCCAGGTTCTGAGGCAGCAGTTTTGTCGCCCGGTGGGCTTTGAGCCACTCTGCAACAAACAGTTCGTAGAGTCGAGCCATGCTGACGAGGAACGGCAACATTTTGCGATCGCCCTCGGTATGGCTGGGACCACTCTGCTCTAGAAAAAAGTGACAGAGAGCGTGAAGCGGTTGATAGTCTTCATTGAGACGATGATAGAGGCGCTTAATGCAGGCTTGAGCCGTATGGGATTCGAGTGAGACGGTGCCCTGAAGAGCGTGGTAAGCCTGCCTCACGTTCGGGAGGACTTCTGGGCTACAGGCTCCGCAAGCGGCAATTTTGCGGAGTGTCCAAAGCAGAATTTGGTTGTCCTCAATGTCAGGTGTGTGCTCTTTGTAGTGGCACTTGATTTTGACTTCCCACGGTCGTTGTACCAATTGCCGCGCGTCCATGCGTCCTCGCACGAAGGTCATCCGATCGCTCTTGGGGATGTAAGTACGATACAGACCTTGCTTAGCGCGATCGCGGATACGCCGTGCCAGGATGTTTGCCAAGTAATTGTAGAAGTCTTCCAGTTTGTCGAAATTGCTTAAGCCATCGAGAAAATGAAAGCTCTTGAGTTGGTAGGCGTATTCCAACATGCCAAAGATGTTTGCCAGTCCTACTTTGGGCTGAAGCCGAAAGCCTATTGCGTCTGACAGCGGAATATAGCCAACCCATCCGTGAGACGTTAGTCGCCACTGTCTGCCTGTGATGGGCGTAGGGAATTCCACTTCAACCACCCCTTTTCGCAGGGCACCGTTTGCACCATACGACTGCCAGAGCAGCGTTCCCAGTTCTAAAGAGATGAGGTCTTCGGCGAAAAGCTTTGAGGCGTACTCAGTCAGTTCGTAAACGATGGGATGGGTAGCATTCATGGGCGTAATTGCCCCTCAACCTGTGCCCATCTCAAGTTTTTCATCTTGTCGGACTGGTCAAAAAAGAATTCTTCCAGATACGGCTCAATTTCCAGTTGCCAGATGCTTTTGAGTTCTGTGTCGAGGTTTTCTCGCAGAAAGAAGCTGGTGCCAAGCTGATAGTGCGGATCACCAATTTGAGCGTTGATGTGCTGCAATACATTGACGAGGTTTTCCGTGGCATAACCAGTGGCTTGGTGGTACTTTCGCAGACCTTCGTAGTTGGGCGGGACGTAGAGAAAGGCAAAACGGCGACGTAGCGCGTGATCAACCAGGGCAATGGAGCGATCGGCAGTATTCATCGTACAAATGATCCGAACGTTTTTAGGAATACTAAATGTTTCACCACTTGCCAAGTACGCTTTTTCATCCCGGTATTCCAGGAGATACATTAACTCCCCAAAAACTTGAGAGATGTTAGCACGGTTGAATTCATCGATGATGAGGACGCAACTATGCTCACCGCAAAGTTGAGCCTTTTTACAGAACTCTAGAAAACGACCTGGAACGATCGGATAATCTAATCCTCCTTCAGTTCGCTTAGGACGAATACCCTGAATAAAATCTTCGTAGGTGTAAGCAGGATGAAACTGAACCATATCGACAAAACCATTCCCCCCACCGATTAAATGTTGAGCAAGGTGACGAGCCAGGAAGGTTTTTCCAGTACCAGGCGGTCCATACAGAACCGCTTGTCGCTTACGATCGAGCGCCTTTACCCAATCGTGCAATAAACTCTCATCCAGTTGGGTTGCCTCCGCGCAATCAGATAATGTGAATGTTGGAGCGACTGTTATAGGCAAGACAGTTGGATCATCTTTTAGAGAATTGATGTACTCACGTATTGCTTGAGCTGGGTCATCTAAAGTGGCAAGCAAAACCAGTGGAAAAGCTTGCTTAAATGTTTTTACAATATGATCACTTAATTGTTCATCTGAGCTTTGTAAAACTAATTCTGCTGGAATAACTGAGGTGGGTGAACTGTCGCAGAGATCCCATAAGAGTATTTCCTGATACTTCTGATAATTTCGTTGAAATCGTTGATTGTATTCGTCTAAAGCTTGGAAATAAGGGCTAGAAATCTGAAAACCAAACTGCAACCCAGTGCTAGTAATTCGGATAAACAGAAAGCCAAGAAAACCAAAGCGTCCTTCCAGTGATGCTGTACCCCATGTTGTACCTGCTTGAGTTGTTATCTGTGCTGAGGGGCGGGTTGCAATCAAACGCAGAAGTTTATTAAATGGTTCTTGAACATGCTCGCGAAGCTCGTCCTGATGCTGGTAATAGAAGGTCAGTTCTGGATTATCTTGCCATTTCGCGAGCAAAGCGAACGTTGCTGGAGTAAAGAAATTAGTGGTTTTTGCTGGTGAGTGAGAAGGAACAGCATTACCACCTAATTCATCAAACTGCTCTGAAGTTAGACCTAGCAAGGTTCTTTGCCAATTTTTCTGATTAACTTTTTTAGGTGTTAGGTCGTGCCAATGAACTGGAAGACGGTGTTTGTATTTGGGAGCATTTGGCTCGAAGTAATAGGTCCCTGTAACCGTTCCAATCCCAAGCACTTCTGTTTTACCCTTGTTGGCAACAATATAATCACCGGGCTTAATCTGTGCGAAGGTATGAACTTGGTTGACTCCAGATTTCTTCCATTTCAACTCTGGATGTTGGGTAATTAATTGGTCGCGACGCTTATAAAAATCTATGATGTCTAACTTGGAAATATCACCGAGTTCATCCCACTCGACCGCAATGAAACCCTGGTCACGGCATTCTTCCCACTGCCATGCGTTTTCACCCGGTGCAATCTTCCAGTAGTGCACATCGAAGGTATATTTCTTCACCGCTACCAACCAGTGGCAGAACATATCAAACAGGTCATCATCATGCAAAGCCACATTAGGGCAGATTTGGCGCATTTCGGGCGCGATCGCCTGAATCATCTGTCGTAGCCCTGTATTGATTTGCGGATAGCCAGTCAGAAGCGCGTTATAGGACGTGTCCTCAAAGTAGTTAATGACGCGCCAGGGTTTCTTATTGACCAGCAAAAACTCGTCTGGGCGGAGGGCATTGAGAATAGGGGTTAGCATTCCCACCTGAAAGCCTTTACTGCAAGTGAGGCTGGAGAATTCAAGGCAGGCATCTTTTAGCTCAGTGGGGTCGGTGTCACAGCGTTGCACAAAGTTGAAAATCGCTTGGGCGATCGCTGTCCAGTCGTAGCTTTTGCCGTCACTCTCGTACCACTTCTTCAAGTTCCCCGAAATTGAAGGAGCATGGTGAGCCCAGGCTCCTCTCGCCTCATTACTGTCTGTCTCAGCATGGGGCAGTAGCTTCAGCAATACGAGGTCGGTGATATCTTCACCACGAGCTACGGCAGCTTGAATCTTCTGAAAGTTTTGGCGACCTGTTTGACGATTTTCGTCGTAAAGGCTGATGTGCTTTTGCCCTTCCGGCGTGGATACAAAAGCGTCTGCAAATTCTTGAAAGAGACGGATGAATTCAACCTTTTTGCTGCCAAACATTGGAGAAGATGTCCTGTTTTTGGAAATGAAGGGAGGGTCAGGCACTCTGTTGAAGTTCAGCAAACTGCCACCGTTTAGTGTGCCCATCTTCACGGCAGAGGAGGACGCCAAACCATTCGAGGCGTTCCAGGTTTTCGGCGATCGCACCCTTATACCGTCCACCCCCTTTGAACTGAGCAGCGATTTGTGCCACTGTCCATTCGCCGCCACTGGTGCGGAGGAGATCACGGATGGTGGCAAGTTGTTCTTTGGGTTGTTTGGGGAAGGGCTTTTGCTCGACCGGGGCGATAACGGCTTCTTCGGCTTCGACGACTCCGGCAATTACCTGTTGGGTCTGCACTTCGTTGGGTGCCTGGTAGTCGGGACGGAGCCAGCGAATGATGCCGTTGCGCTCCTCTTCGGCACGATCGGCGTTGAGGGCAACGAGTCGTTCACCCAAATCCAGGTTTTTGGAAGAAGTTAATTTGAGTAGCCTACAACCTTTGCTTATGCTCATTTTTCTTAAATTCAAATGGCTAAAGGATGTAGTCAAATGGATAAAGGATCTGGATTCGGTGGGACAAGAAAATCAATTGGCTGATTAATAAACCCATGTTTTGAGTACAATCTAAATCTAATAAAAGGAGGTACTAAATACCAGTTTTCACGTAAATTAGATTGCTTTAAAATATACTTTTGAGAGAAGTCCCTTAATATCTGAATAGTTTTATCCTCTCCAAGGAATGCTATTGCCGTAAGCTCAGCCATTGATGCATAGAAAAAGCACAAAAGAGCCAGATTTTTATATAGAAAATATAGCAAATGCCCCTCTTCTATTTCTATAATTGTGTTAATTCCAAGATAATTAGCCCAGACGCGAAATCTATATATGAAATCAAGGAAGTTACCATGTTCAGACACAAACTTGATGTACAGATCCTCAAGATCATATATTGTTTTTTCGGGGAAACGAGGACACTTGCTGTACTTGTATTTCCAGAACTCTTTATCAACCCCTCTTAAATTCAGCATTGAATCTTTACACGGAATAGTAATATTAAAGGGATAAAAGACAGTAGTTCCATTCAATTTAGAGAGCAAATTGTTATTAAAAAAATTAGTGCTCTTTCTATGCTGTTCGGTGTTGAGGTTGTCATTGTTTGTAAAAACTATCGAATTTGTATATTCATATATTGAGTAATACGTTTGAATAATATTCCATGATGGAGATTTTCCAATATAACTAGAGGCATTTAGTCTAGTACCTACTTCAAGGAAGTCCGAAGGGACAGGAACAAGTCTTACTAGCTCGTTGTACCACCCCTTTGTTAGGTGAAAAATAAATCTCTCTTGAGAAAAATTTTTACCCACACTATTACGGATTTTGTTTGTCGAAATTTTATTTTCTTTTAAGAAATTATCTAAAAGAGTATCGATTCTATATTTTTTCTTCTTGATGGAATCTTTAGAGGAATATCGTAGCTTCAACAACCAGCAAACAATATCAATGGTGTCATGAAAAAATAAGTACTCTGTGATTTTTGGATAGTGTTCGTACAGGTAGAAGTCGTCAAGAGAACCAACCTTTTCCAAGATTTTAGGCTTCTCCATGACAAGGTATAACTTATTTAAGTGATGGCTTAAAATATAATCTTTGCTGTTTTGTTTGAATATTTGAATTGAGACACGATCACAGATTCTCTTCAAGTCTTCAATTGAGTAGGCTGTTTCTAAAGATATTTCCTCTAGTAATTTAAAGGGCTTAAATTGATTTGATTCATAAAACGTGTTGCGGCTTTGAGAAGAAATAATTGCCATTTAGAATCAACCCTGTCTACTATAAATAGCCATTACAAACTTCAATTTTACTCTTCATACACTTGAAGAACATATTTCTACAATCTGAACATTACTTTATGTAAGATGTCGGCGTGTAGTGTGCTCTTAGGCGGCTCCGCTCCTTCTTGTCCAGCGCCCGCTCTAGCAGCGTCCCAAAAATGGCAGGTTCCACCTCCGCCCAGTCCTTCTCCGCTGCCTCATACAGCGTTTCTAGCCGTGCTTTTGGCAGGTCAAACGCCGCTGCATCCGCAAAAAAGCTCCCGTTGAACCGCAAAATGCGCTCAAACCCAAAACTGCCGCCCGTGTTCATCGTTTGCCAGAGGCTCTCAATCTCTGGCTGAAACAGTTTTGGGTCAGTCAGCCACCGATCCTTCAACGCCTTCGTAAAAACCTCACCTCGCAGCAGATCCACATCTTCCGCAAACATCGTGAAGATGCAGCGCATCAAGAAGTTGGCAACCTCCTGCCGCTCATTGCCCTGCTCCTCCAGCCACCGCGCCAGCTTCGCCAACGTAGCGGCAACTTCCCGCGTCACTTTTGCCCGATACTTTTCCGGGTTCAGGCTTTGCGGATCGTTGAAGATGGCAACAAAGCGATCGAAGACCTTCTCATCCAGCAGGCGATCGATCGCAATGGTTTCCCGTGCCCCATAGCCGCCATAGTTGCCGCTAAAACTCATCCACACTTCAAAGTGAGAGCCAATATCGTAGGTCATCACAAAGGGTGGCTTTTGCGTCAAAAACGGCGTGTAGCTGAGTGCCTGATAAAAGGCTTTCTCCATCGCCGTGTCGTAGGTCTTCGTACCCCGCTTCGCCGTGCCCTTGTTAGAAGCACTCCCGCCCTGTTTCGCCTCAATCAGAAAATGCCCTTCCTTGTAGAAATCGGCATAGTTCGTGCTGAAGCCGTCTTTATGAATGACGCGAATATCCTTGTCAAAGGCATACGGATCGCTGGGGATATTGCCCTTTGGCGGTGGGCGATCGACTCCCAACGCATCACACAGATCACGAAAGAAGCCCTGATAGTTGGCTCGCTCATTGCCCTGAGAGCCTTGCCACGTTTTCAGAAAGTGCTGGACTCGTTGCCGATCTGAGTCGTCCATCCGGTATTCCTAAGCTTGCAGGGGGCAGCATCACGATGGGAGCACGTTCTACTACCTTAGCTCCCCATACAGTGTTGCCACAGCCACAGCCGGATCAAACACATTCTTTAAAGAGTCATTACAGTCCGCTTAAAAAGGCTCTGCGCGTCAGCAATTACAGCACTCACGCTCAAAAGAAAGCATGGTCATTTAAGCGCTCATCCGGTGGCTTTTCCACTCTTTCTGGACCGCATGACGTTGAAAGAGCGCAAAACCGATACGCCTGAAAACTGGGCACTTTACGGGCTGGTGCGGGATGGCTAAGGGTGGCGATCGCTTCGTCCAACTGAGCTTAAATCCAGCATTCACTTACTCGCCAGAACGTTGATGTCGCTATGCCGCTACAGAGGCACAACTGAAAAACGGACAGCTTCAGGCAACAACAACGAATCCTCGATAACATGACAAAAAATACTTGCCATCTGACAAGCCTTAAAGAGTAATTCTCCGTGGCTTCTTGTGATACATTTCCCGCAAAACCCTTAAGTACTCTGGTTCTGTCTCGATCGTTGTCCAGATATGGTGAGCCAGCGCCAACTTCTGCTGATGCTTCTCACTGGGAAACCGACGGTGTTCTCCCTGTGAAAACCAGTGGTTAACCGTTGTCAAGGAGCAGTCGCAGATGAACGCAAGTTCCTCCCGTGACACAGCCCAAAGCCGTAGAAATGCCTCAAGTTCCATCAATTCGCTATACACCAGAGCCGATAAAGCCGTGACGCACACCAGTGTGTATGAGACGGAGTTCGCGGGGCAAGAGTCTTGCCAACTATCTTGTCACAGCGACAAGCTTTAGAGTATGATACCTCACAGAATAAAAGTACATCTGAACTACTAGCGGATAGCCTAAAACGTTCAAGTAGCTTGCTACCCTGGGTCGTTGCTAAGTATGAGCATCATTACCATTCATTGCCGCCTTGTCGCCTCTGAGCCTGTTCGTCGCCACCTCTGGCACCTCATGACCGAGAGCAATACCCCCCTGGTTAACGACCTGCTGACGCAAGTCAGCCAACATCCCGATTTTGAAACCTGGCAACGCCGAGGGACTGTCCCAGAAAAAGTCGTTAGAGAACTTTGTGAACCACTCAAAGCCATTTACCCAGGTCAGCCTGCACGCTGCTACGCTTCGGCAATCTTGATGGTGACTTATACTTATGAATCATGGTTAGCACTCCAGCAGAACCGCCGCCGCCGTCTGGATGGCAAACAAAAGTGGCTGAATGTAGTGAAGAGTGATCCGGCACTACTTGAACTCAGCAGCACCACTCTCGAAGCGATCAAAGAGAGGGCACAAACCGTTCTGAAGCAACTCAATATAGAGCCTGAAACTCAAGCAGCTTCCAACCCCAAGAAGCGTCAGGCTGCACAACAGCAGACTCAGTCTGCCAACAAAGCAAGTCCCATGACGCGTTTGTTTGAAGCTTATGACGCGACAGACGAGACCTTGAACCGTTGCGCGATCGCCTATCTGATCAAAAATGGCTTCAAAATCCCTGAAACTGAGGAAGACCCAGAAAAATTTGCCCACCGCCTTCGCCGCAAGCAGAAAGAGGTCGAGCAACTTGAGGCTCAGCTTCAGGCTCGCCTACCGAAAGGACGGGATCTAACCGGGGAAGAGTTTATGGAGACATTGGCGATCGCCACACAGCAGATTTCCGAAAGCGTTGCCCAAGCACGCGAATGGCAAGCCAAACTGCTTACCCGACCCGCCTCTCTGCCCTATCCCATCATCTACGGCAGTTCCACGGATGTCCGCTGGGGTAAGACCGCAAAGAGAATTACCGTCAACTTTAGTGGCATCGATAAGTATCTCAAAGCAACTGATCCTGACCTTGAAGCATGGTTCAAGACCACCAAAGCATCTCCTTTCCAGGTGTACTGCGACCAACGGCAATTGACCTTCTTCCAACGCTTTTTGGACGATTGGCAAGCCTATCAAGCGAATAAAGCTACCTATCCAGCAGGCTTACTCACCCTCAGTTCAGCCATGCTGGCTTGGAGAGAAGGCGAGGGTAAGGGTGAACCCTGGCATGTAAATCATCTCGCCCTTTACTGCTCGTTCGATACTCGCTTGATGACCGCAGAGGGCACTCTGGAAGTTCAGCAGGAGAAGCTAGCTAAAGCTACCAGGAACCAGACTCTTGAAACCTCTGACCACGAGTTGACAGAACACCAGCAAAAGTTCCATCAGCGCAATACCTCCACTCTTAGCCGCCTGACAAATTTGCCCCATCGCCCCAGCCAGCAACCTTATCGGGGCAAGCCAGAAATTTTGGTAGGACTCAGTCTTGGGTTGGCTCATCCCGTCACAGCCGCCGTTATCAATGCCAGCACAGGCGATGCACTGACCTATTGCATGCCTCGCACCTTGCTGGGCGATGACTACCACCTGCTCAACCGTCAGCGCCAGCAGCAGCAGCAACATGCTCTACAACGTCACAAAAATCAGCGGCGGGGTGTGGCGTACCAACCTTCAGAAGCAGAACTGGGTCAGTACGTTGATCGCCTACTGGCAAAGGCAATCATCCAACTCGCCCAAACCTATCAAGCAGGCAGCATCGTGATTCCAAACCTGACACACCTGCAAGAATTACTAGCCAGTGAGATTACGGCAAGGGCTGAACAGAAGTCGAGCGTAGTTGAGGTTCAAAACAAGTACGCCAAAGAGTACCGCCAGAACATCCATCGCTGGAGCTACAACCGACTCATTGAAGCGATCCGTAGTAAAGCGCAGCAACTTGGCATCACCGTTGAGTCAGGCTTTCAGCCGCTCCAAGGCAAACTCCAAGCACAAGCACAAGAGATGGCGATCGCTGCCTATCACGCCCGTGCGATCGCTACAAAGTAAGTGCGTGATCTAGTACGTTTGAACCTAGACAAGTTAATATACGGAACAATAGCGCCTCAGTTCAAGCTTTTTGAGCCGCTGAACTGTGAAAAATGAGGGTCAGTTTGGTCGTCGCAAGACGACTGTGCTTTCCGACCCTGGTAGCTGTCCGCTCACTGACTGCCATCTTGGCACAGACTTCATTTTGAGGCTTGTATGGGGATGGGAAGCTGCATTCGTTGGTTCATTCTTCAAATGTAGCGCAGGTGCGCACCCAGCAGAAGTGAGTTCAGCCTTCACTGTGTGAAGGTACGGGAGCATCATCGCTTCAATTTATTGAAGCAAATGGTGTGACTGAAGTGTCACTGGCGTGACAGCGGTGCATAACTTAAAGTGGGGAAAATTTAGCCCCCAGATCGGCTGAAACCCTTACGGGCTAGAAGTGCCGTTCTGGAAGGCTTCCCGCCTTAAAATATACGCCGTGGCAGCTACTGCTGATACGGAACCCGCTTTGTTGCTCTCACTGGCAGGGCGAAAAGCTGTTCACGGGTGAACAGCGATCTCTCAAGAAAGAGGGTATCTGAATCGGATTCCGTATCAATCGCCTCCGAGCAAGGAGGAGTCCTCCATCATTTTTCTGGCAAACCGAAGCGGGGTCAAAAACCCCTGGAGGTTTGCCAGAATCCAAAATCCCTCTGCTGGCGCGACTTTCATCCCTTTGAAAGCACCAAAGCGATCCTTAAAGGAAGGTAGCAAGACAGTTTGTTAGCAGGTTTGCCAAAACCTACTTTGGAAAGCTTGCAGGACAAGGGTTTTGGCTTTGGGAGTCGCCATCGCCCTTCCAGAGATGGGCGGGCTGAAAGTACCACCAGATTCCTTCAAAGAAACCTGCGAGGGGAGTCGCCATCGCCCTTCCAGAGATGGGCGGGCTGAAAGCGATCGAACTCGGTTGATTTAATCGTGGTTGATTTAGGTCGCCATCGCCCTCCCAGAGATGGGCGGGCTGAAAGAAAAGGCGAACATTCGAGGCTTCCAGGATCGGCTCTCCATCGTCGCCACCGCCTCCTAAGAGATAGTCGGGTTTACCTAACTATGGAACGGGAAGTACTGCACTCTGCCTATTGGTTTAAAGGAATAGAGCTTGAATTTTGAGGGGGACTGAAAGGAGCACACCCTTGGTAATCAGCGACATTAACTCGCGAAAAGCAAGGATGTATTCATTAACGACGTTAATTTGCGAAATCATTACTAAAAGAAGTAAATTCGCCGAAAACGACATTAATTTGCGAATCGCGACATTTAATGTGCGAACGTACACCTTGAAATGCAGAGCCCGTGACGAGGATTGAACTCGTGACCTCACCCTTACCAAGGGTGTGCTCTACCACTGAGCCACACGGGCAGTTTTGATTTGAAAGGATAAATACTTAAGGATGAAGGCTTAAAAATACTTTCTTTTATCCTTTATCACTCATACTTTATCCTTTCTCTTGTCGTGGATGGGCCGAGCTGGATTTGAACCAGCGTAGGCGTAGCCAGCGGATTTACAGTCCGCCCCCATTAACCACTCGGGCATCGACCCACTTCACCCACGGAAATTGATCCTAGCACAACAGCGTCCACGAGATTCAAAGTCGTTTAGATTTTAGTCGGTCGATCACTTAGTGTTTCCCTGCCATTCTGCTCGGTTGGCATACAGTTGTTCGTGTGGCGTATTTCGCTATCTGAGCTTCAGCAGGGATGGGTCGATCGCACAGTCAGATCAAGAATCTGTGCGAATGGGCAAACCTTCACTATAATCAACGCGAACGGCATTCCTTCTGCTGCTCGGCGCTGTCATCACCCTTTGCCATCGTATGACCTTCATCTCCATCACCTACGGACTGTTCCTGCTGAGCGTGATTGGTATTTACTGGTCGGTGCAACAGCAGTGGCTCCGCATGTGGGCATTGTTGGCTGCCAGTATTGTCTTCTACTCATCCTTTCAAGTGCAGTACATTCCGCTGCTGCTGGCTGGTACGTGGGTTACCTTTCAGTTGGGGCAGGCGATCGCGGTGCCGCCCGATTGGCGCATTGAAGACTGGCAGTTTGCCCAACAGGACTGGCATCGACAGCGCTTAAGGCTGCTATGGTTGGGCATTGTCGTCAATGTTTTACTGTTATTGGGCTTTAAGTACATTCCTTTTTTGCTATCCACGATCGGGGCATTGATAGGAAACCCGGCACTGCAACAACAAGCAGTGTGGACGCGCTCTAATCTCATTGCACCGTTGGGACTGAGCTTTTTCTGCTTTGAGTGCATCGCGTATCTGGTCGATGTTTATCGTGGAGCACCCGCAGCACAGCGGTTTCTTAGCTTCTCTGCTTACAAGCTGTTTTTTGCCAAGCTGATCAGTGGTCCCATTACTCGGTATCATCCATTCGCGGCGCAAGTCCAGGCGCAGACCTTTCCTACCATCGATCGCCTTGTGGAAGGGTTGTGGCTCATTGCCTGTGGTGCAGTTAAAAAAGGACTCCTGGCAGACAATCTAGGCGTGTTAGTTGATTTGAGCTTTCAAAACTTACAGCGGGCAGGCAGTGCAGATTTATGGCTGGCGATCGTGGCGTACGGGCTACAGCTTTACCTTGACTTCAGCGGTTATGTGGACATGGCGCGGGGTAGTGCCGTGCTGCTGGGCTTTGACCTGCCGCAAAACTTTGACTTCCCCTATTTCAGCACGAACATTGCAGACTTTTGGCGACGCTGGCACATGACGCTAGGCGACTGGTTACGCAACTATCTTTACTTCCCGCTCGGTGGTTCACGTCAAGGGTTGCTACGTACCTGTGCGAATCTCATGATCATCATGGCGATCGCGGGTATCTGGCACGGTGCCGCGTGGGGCTTTATCGTTTGGGGATTGCTGCACGGCATCGCGCTGGTGATGCATCGGCTCACAGATGCACTCTCCAATCAGGTCACGTGGTTAAAGAGCGCATGGCAGAGTTTACCGGGCGTTGTGCTGGCATGGATGTTGACACAAAGTTTAGTATTCACGACCTGGATTTTCTTTCGCTTACCCGATCTAAAGGATTCCTGGTTGGTGGTGCAGCGCTTATGGGGGCATCCGGCTGACGCGCAGTTTGCCCAAAAGGTTTATTTGGAAGCGATCGGGCTGGCACCGTTCCAAATTGCGCTACTGCTGTGGGCGATCGTGCTTTTGATGGGCGTTGCTTATCTGTGCGATCGCGCGTTCAAACTACAGCTCAACTGGCACATCAAGTTAATGCTGGTGCCGCTGTGCCTGTTTGCGGTTTGGGTTCTGGCTCCCAAAGGCTCCCTGCCTTACATTTACTTCGATTTCTAACAAGACTCAACCGCTACTGCTAAGACTGACCCACTTAACGAACCTGCCGCGTCGGAATTTCAATCACAAAGGTTGCGCCCTGCTCTGGACGTGAGAGGCACTTCAAGCGTCCCTTATGGCGTTCGGTGACAACTTGGTGGCTGATAGACATACCCATACCTGTGCCTTTGCCCACGGCTTTGGTGGTGAAGAATGGATCGAAGAGACGTTTTTGAACCGCTTCGGGAATCCCTGGACCGTTGTCAGTAATGTGAATCGCAACCGTCTCGTCATCGATCGCCGTCGTCTGAATGGTGATCACACTGGGATGCGCGGCAACCTCGGCTGGCGATCGCTGCTGATTCTGCTCATCTAGCGCATCGATTGCATTGCTGAGAATATTCATGAAAACCTGGTTAAGCTGTCCGGCATAGCACTCAATTTTAGGCAAAATGCCATACTCCTTCACAATCTGGATGGCAGGATACTCTGATTTTGACTTCAGCCGATTGTGCAAAATCATCAGCGTACTGTCGATACCTTCGTGGATGTCAACATCTTTAACTTCTGCCTCATCCAACCGCGAGAACGATCGCAGCGATGCCACAATTTTTTGAATGCGATCGGCACCGACTTTCATGGAAGTCAAAAGTTTGGGAAGATCTGCCATCAAAAAATCGAGGTCGATCGCGTCAATCTCATCCCGAATAGCAGCGTCTGGATTGGGATAGTGCTGTTGATAGAGTGCCAGCAGACTGAGTAAATCTTGGGTGTATTCATTAGCGTGCAGCAAGTTGCCGTAAATAAAATTGACGGGATTGTTGATTTCGTGCGCCACACCTGCAACCAGTTGTCCCAAACTCGACATCTTCTCGCTCTGCACCATCTGCGTTTGGGTGCGCTGTAGCTCTTGCAGGGCATGTTCTAAGTCCACTGCTTGTTGTTTGAGCTGTGCCTCCGCTTGCTTTAGCTCGTTGATGTTGAAACTGGTGCCAACAATACGATGCACGTGACCGTCTTGGTCGATCAGTGGGTTAAACGTGGTCATCACCCAGATTGTTTTGCCGCCAAAGGTCAAGATTTCTTCTGTTGTTAGAGCTGTTCTGATGGCAACACAGCGGTCTAAAACCTGACAGACGAGCGCACCTTCAGTAGCACCAAACAGGTCGGCTGGCGTTTTGCCTTCTACTTCAGCACTCAAGCGACCCATAAGGTTTTCGGAAATGTGATTATGGCTGGCGTAATAGTATTCGCCGTTCTCACATCGATCGATGACAAAAATGGAGCAGTTAACGCCGTCATAAATGCTGCGGAGAAACTGCTCTTGTTCTTGCAGTTGTGCCTCGGCTTGTTCGCGATCGCGTTGGGCTGTAATGTCGTGCATTGCCACAACCGCGCCAAGTTTATGACCGTTCTGATCAAAAAATGCCTGCCCACTTGCCAGTAGAGTGCGCGTTTCACCGTATTCGGGTGCAATCACCATCTCAACGTTGTGGACAATTTCGCCTTCAAACGCCCGCAGCAGAGGAATGTCTTGCGTTTGCATAGGGGTTTTCCCATCGGCGTGGTAGAGACTGAAGTAAGGTGCCCACTGATCAGCAGGCAGAGCGGCTTCAGAGACACCGTGAAATTCTCGCGTCGCGCGGTTGAAGAGGGTCAATCGCCCTGTTTCATCACAGGCAACGATACCGTCAGCTAAATGATCAAGAACGGTTTTAAGGAATACTTGCTCTTTTTGCAAGGCGGCTTCAGCTTCTTTGCGATCGCTAATGTCCCGCAAAATGCCCTGATAGCCTGTAATAGCGTCTGCAACACCTCTAATGGGAGATAAATTGCTGATCACCCAACGCCAGCTACCGTCTTTGCATTGATGCCGGAACTCCAGCCCAGCTTCATTTTGTCCAGTTTCAATCAGCCGTTGGTAAGCGGCACTACAGAGAGCTAAATCATTGGGATGTACCAGCGGCGTAAATGGTTTGCCGAGAAACTCGTCTGGTTCATAGCCAAAAAACCGTGTGAACTGAGGTGAGATGTATGTAAAGGTGCCTTCTGTTGAGATCGCAAAAATATAGTCGCTGGCATCTTCTACCAAACGGCGAAACTTGGCTTCACTTTCGGCAAGGGCAATCTGTGCTTGTTTATAATCAGTAATATCTTCATACGTGCCAAACACCCCGACGATCGCGCCTGTTTCATCACGTAGGGGAGTTTTACTGGTTCTCACCCAGTTCACCACACCGTCTTCTTTAATCAGCGATTCTTCATAGTTAATGCGAGAAAGATTGTTTTGGATCACAGCCGTGTCATCGGTGCGGTAGAGATGAGCGATATCCTTCCAGATAAGCTCAAAGTCGTCTTTGCCAATAATGTGCTCTGGTGACTCTAGCTGTGCATCTTGGGCAAACAGTTTATTGCAGCCCAGATAGCGAAAATCCCGATCTTTCCAAAACACCCGCTGGGGCAGTAAGTCAAAGACCAGTTGGAGGAGTCGTTTGGACTCCCGTAATTCTCGCTCAGCCTGTTCACGATCGCGCAAAGCAGCATGACGCTCCCAAATTTCTTGCTGTAACTGTTCGATGGTTTGTTCTAGTTCAGCATTGCGGGCTTTGATACGAGCCTCCAGTTCAGCGTTCGCTTGCTGTAATGCCAGTGCTCGTTGCTTTTGCTCTGTAATGAGTTCCGCAAAAATGATGATCCCACCGATTGCCCCAGCGCGATCGTGCCACGGGCGTACTTCCCACTTGAGCCAGTCAATAGTGCCCTCGGCGTTAGTCACCGCTTCTTCGTCAGAACGCTCGATCGCACCCGCCAGACAGCGCTGATGAATGGCTTTCCAATGCTGTGGCAGATCGGGAAAAAGGTTGTAGTGAGACTGCCCAATGATGGCGCGATCGACCAAACCGTAGTCTTCAAGCCAACGACGACTTGCCAGCAGGTAGTGCACATTGCGATCGAACATGGCGATCGCGGCGGGACTGTGCTCAACAAACGATCGCAACAGTGCGGTTTGATCGGTTCCCTCACCGTTTGACTCCAGGTTCAGCTCGGTGGACTGCATTCGCGTCAAACACTCCGTATGAGAACAAAAGCGGCTGTAAGCGCCATACTCAATGTTCCCTAATCAACGGATGCGTTAACGCAAATTGCTACAGCACCCCGCACTGCCCTTGCTGACGCAACAGGTGATCGCATAGCACTAGCGCCATCATTGCTTCAACCATCGGCACAGCACGAGGCAACACGCAGGGATCATGACGACCTTTGGCTGCCAGCGTGACGGCTTCACCATCGTTCGTCACCGTACGCTGCTCTTTGCGAATGGTGGCAGTGGGCTTGAAGGCAACCCGAATGATAATGTTCTCGCCGTTGGAGATGCCGCCCTGCACCCCGCCCGATCGATTGGTGACGGTGCGAATGGTGCCGCGATCGTCCGTATAAAATTCGTCGTTATGCTCACTGCCCGTCATCAAGGTGCCTGCAAAGCCAGAGCCGATCTCAAAGCCTTTGGTTGCTGGAAGTGACATCACACCTTTCGCTAAATCTGCCTCTAGCTTGTCGAAAACGGGCATTCCCAGGCTTTTGGGCACATGACGAGCCACGCATTCGACCACACCACCGATCGAGTCCCCTTCCTTCCGCACCTGCTCAATCAAATCAATCATGCGATCGGCTGCGTCTGAATCAGGACAGCGGACAATATTGCTCTCGACCTGTTCCAGCGTCACCGTTTCTGGATCAACCACGCCTTCAAGATCTTTAATGCGCTTGACATAGCCGACGATTTCAACCCCTGCCACCTGCTGGAGAATTTTTTTGGCGATCGCCCCTGCTGCCACGCGTCCAATGGTTTCCCGTGCAGACGATCGTCCCCCACCCTGCCAGTTGCGGATACCGTACTTCTCGTCATACGTGGCATCCGCATGAGAGGGACGATACTTCACCGCCATTTCGTCGTAATCCTGCGATCGCTGGTCTTTGTTGCGAACCAGAAGGGCGATCGGGGTGCCTGTCGTTTTGCCGTCAAAGATGCCGGAGAGAATTTCACACTGATCGGCTTCATTACGCGGCGTAGTAATCTTGCTCTGCCCCGGTCTGCGCCGATTCAGCTCTGCCTGAATTTCCTCAACTGAAATTTCTAACCTGGGCGGACACCCATCAATGACGACACCCACCCCGCCACCATGCGATTCGCCAAAGGTGGTAATGCGAAAGAGATGTCCGAAGGTATTGCCCATTGCGCTTGTTGGAGAGAGTGAGATTGCGATCGTAGCGGAAAACGACATGCTACCGTCAAAATCACGAAGATGAAACGCCTATGAGCCAATTCCTGTCAGAGAATTTGTAGGAGCGTAATTTCTGTGCCATCAGCCTTCTTGTTGCCATGCCAACGAATGACTCTGAACTACAAGCCCAAGCACGGAGCATTCTGGATGCGATCGCCTTTATCTCCTTCGAGCAATGCCAACCCCTAAGTCGAGAGTTTAACCATATTCCTGCCCGTCCTGGCATCTATGCTATCAGGCACAGAACGGAGGGGCTACTCTACATCGGCAAAACAAAGAGTCTACGAGGGCGCTTCACGGGTGGGCATAAAGCATTTTTATGGGCATGGCTCGATCAATACAATGATGCAGACGTTCGGATTGCAGCGCAGCTCATTGATCACTGGGAAAACCCTAAGTTACTATTAGAGCTAGAAGCTATTATCCTCAGAGCGACCGACCCCCCCTACAACGTCCAAATTCCAACCGAGCGGTGAAGCGATGCAAGCCAACCTTCAAGAGCAGCTTTCTCTATCTGATGCTGAAGTCATTTTGGGTCGCTTGCCTGAGCGCATTCGAGAGGCTCTCATTGCTCGTGCGGCTGACATTGAGTATCCCATTGAAGCCGTCATTGAAATGGCGATCGCCAGTTTTCTCGATACCGAGGCATTAGGCTTTGCTGATTGTAAGCCAGGACGTGGACAGTAAACCCGTAAGCTTGATTAGAAAACTGACTTATAAAAATGATCCCTTAGCTCAAAAGAATTAAGGGATCACAAGTATTTGCTCAAAAGACGTTATTCACTAATAACGCCCAAAACTATTCCTCAGCCTTTTCTCCTTTGACACTATTATTCCTATTACAGTTTTTTAACGAACGATCAGATGATTCGCCACTAATGTAACCCTCAGAATCTGTTCGTACAAAATAGTTTCTACAATTTAGGTCAACCATATCTTCATCCATCATAATTTTATTTCCTTCTTAAAAAACAAATGTAACCGTTATTCATTTATCATAGCGTGCTGCTTTATTGAGTTGCAGCGCTCAACTAAACTAATCCAGCTCGGTAAGAATTGACGAGTGACAAAATCATGCAATCTTAAGCTTTCTGGGGTGCCTGGACAAAACCAAATCGCATTAAAAAGCCTCAGTGCGGTGCAGTGATAGAGTTCCTAGCTATTCATTCGGGAGTACAGTGTTCACGCGCAATGGTGTCGTATATATACAAAATTTCCTCTGTTAGCTTACGAGCTTCCTCATACGTCAAGTGGCTCAGACT
Source organism: Tildeniella sp. (assembly GCF_059505325.1). Taxonomy (NCBI): domain Bacteria; kingdom Bacillati; phylum Cyanobacteriota; class Cyanophyceae; order Oculatellales; family Oculatellaceae; genus Tildeniella; species Tildeniella sp. The sequence continues at coordinate 228,867 of NZ_JCACKI010000064.1, read as the reverse complement.
TTCTTTAGTAGTGCCTTCATCTCCAGAACGGTAAACAAACGGTACTCTATTTCGCAATTCTTCTGGAAACTCCTCTGCCTTAAGAGCAGAAAGAACTACAAAAGCGTTTTGGAGTCTCTCTTGAATGTCGCCAGATCCCACAGCAAGAGCACCTACAGCGCTGTAAAGCCTTTCCCAAGTTGTATGTCTGGTGTAACTCATAAAGAAATTTCTCAATGTGTTTCTATACCGTAGCATCGACAAAATAGGATTGCCTTATGAAAATGACATATTGCTTATCAAACCAAAAGCGCCCCCTTGTAAGAGAGCGCTTTTGGTTAGCGAGAGACGAGTGAATTAACCGTCGATCGCGGGAGCCTGCATTGAAACGAGGGTTGCGTCACCAGAGGCGAGGTCAAGCGGGAAGTTGTGAGCATTGCGCTCGTGCATCACTTCCATCCCCAGGTTGGCGCGGTTCAGCACGTCTGCCCAGGTGTTCACAACGCGACCTTGAGAATCCAGCACCGATTGGTTGAAGTTAAACCCGTTGAGGTTAAACGCCATCGTGCTGATGCCTAGAGCCGTCAGCCAGATACCTACTACGGGCCATGCACCCAGGAAGAAGTGCAGGGAGCGTGAGTTGTTGAAGCTGGCATATTGGAAGATCAACCGACCGAAGTAGCCGTGTGCCGCGACGATGTTGTAGGTCTCTTCTTCTTGCCCAAACTTATAGCCAGCATTCGCAGACTCGTTCTCGCTGGTTTCACGGACAAGTGAGGAGGTCACTAGCGAACCGTGCATGGCGCTGAACAAGCTGCCGCCGAAGACACCAGCCACACCCAACATGTGGAAGGGGTGCATCAGGATATTGTGCTCAGCCTGAAACACAAACATGAAGTTGAACGTACCAGAGATGCCGAGGGGCATCCCGTCGGAGAAGGAACCTTGTCCGATCGGGTAGATCAACAGCACGGATGTAGCCGCAGCCAGAGGTGCCGAGTAAGCCACACAGATCCAGGGGCGCATACCGAGGCGGTAGGACAGTTCCCACTGGCGACCCATGTAGGCGAAGATGCCGATCAGGAAGTGGAAGACAACGAGTTGATACGGACCACCGTTGTATAGCCACTCATCTAAGGAAGCCGCTTCCCAGATGGGGTACATGTGCAAGCCGATCGCATTGCTGGAAGGCACAACCGCACCAGAAATGATGTTGTTGCCGTACATCAAGGAGCCAGCCACAGGCTCGCGAATGCCATCGATATCGACAGGAGGCGCAGCGATGAAGGCGATGATGAAGCAGATGGTTGCAGCCAGTAAGGTAGGGATCATCAAGACACCGAACCAGCCTACATACAGGCGGTTATCGGTACTGGTAACCCAGTTGCAGAAACGATCCCATGTGCTGCCGCTTTCGCGTCTTTGAATGGTTGTTGCCATAGTGGTAATAATTGCTAGAAACTACAGGAAAATCCGTAGCCAAGAATGAATGTTTAGCAAGCACCGCCTAATTTAGGTATTGCTTGCCTACCCTCATAGTATTGAGATTCGCTTTGCTTTTTCAGCGCCGTTTGTGAATATTTATCAACACGATCGCAATTATTGGGAACCGGCTGAAAAGCCCAGCTAGAAAGCTTTAGGGCATAATTAGTAGGTGTTTAACTAAGGGTACGACACTCTGCAATTTAAGTTCCGTAAAGAGAGCAAAAGCGCTGCGTAGACCATCAAAAAGTCTACAATTTCTGCCGAATAAGCGTTTGGGTTAACTGTATTGAGTGAAACTTTAATTGGCTCAATGGTTTACTTTCTAACGCGATCGCAACGATTAGCAATCTTTCTTCACTTCAGAACGTCAAAAACCAGCTTGAACAGGTATCGCGGTTTCTGATCCAGTGAAGTAAAGTCGCAAAGAGGCAGAAGGCAGAGGGCAGAGGGGCGCAAAGAGGCAGAAGGCAGAGGGCAGAAGTGAAAGAGAACGGCGGCTCTCCTTCTGCCTCCTGCCTTCTGCCTTCAAACCGCAGCCCTCATACCGCACTCTGATGGGAACTGCTATATCGCACTCATGGCGATCGCCTAGTTAGTCCAACTTCAGCGCATTAGCGGGCACTTCGTCCCACGAATTGACGATGCGGAGTCGAGCAATCCAGCCTGCGGCAACCTGGTTGGCGGTCAAGTTGTCCTGAAAGGATTTGTGACAATCCTGTGCGTGGTCTTCATCGCAACAGGCAATGCAGGAGTAGAGGATGCCGGATGGATCAAGCTGTTCGTTTACCCAAATAGACACGATCGCGCCCTCCTGAGAAATTTTGACCTTTAGGCTATTAATTTTAGGGGTTTATAGCAGTCATCAAGTGAACAATACTCAATTATTTAGCTATCAGCTATCAGCTTTCAGCATTCGCTTGAGCCATTAAGGTCAGCGCATCTCCGGTGACGCGGCAAATGCGCCAATCGGGTAGAACGGTAGCTCCCATTTTCTCGTAAAAGGCGATCGCAGGTGTATTCCAATCCAGCACGCTCCATTCTAAGCGTCCACAATCTTCTGCGATCGCCCGTTGAGCGAGATAAATCAGCAGCGCCTCGCCAATGCCCAGCCGTCGATACTCTGGCAGCACAAACAGATCTTCTAAATACAGCCCTGGCTTAGTTAAAAAGGTGGAGTAGTTGTAGAAGAAGAGTGCAAACCCTGCAATGCTACCTGCCGTCTCTGCTAAAACAACTTCAGCATAGCGACGGAAACCAAATAAATGCTCGTGCAGTGCCTCTGGTGTGCCTGTAACCGCATGAGAGAGGTGTTCGTACTCTGCTAACGCCTGAATGAGCGCAAAGATGGTTGGTACATCGTCGGCAGTCGCTACACGAAGATGGATTGCTTCAGGCATGAGTTGCTAGTGGTTGGGGTCGACACTGGAAGGTCTTCTGTAGGAATATACAGCGGTTCCCAATCCGGTGAAGTACAGTCGCAAAGAGGCAGAAGGCAGAAGGCAGAAGTGAAAGAGCACGGCGGCTTTACTCCTGCCTCCTGCCTCCTGCCTTAAAACCTCAGTCCTTGTACCGCACTCTCATGGGAACCGCTATAACGTGCGATCGCTCTACCGGAAACAACGGCTTTAAACCAACGCTGATCCTAAAAAGGGTGACAGAACATCAGCTTGCTAGTGCAAGAGGAGCGGGTTCTGGCTGATGCGTAGCGCGATCGGGATGAATGCGATCGCTTAAATAACTGTACATCCCTTCGCACGCATCAAAATAAATGGTGACGTTCTCTCTACCTTGCTCAGCAAAGATAATCTGCGCCCCGTAATGAGGAGAGGTTAAAAAGTTCAGCCATCGGGCGAGTTGAATATAGGGTACAGCAAGCTTACCCAAGCGTTCACCATCAACAATTTCGAGCGAGAATTTGAGCGCTGGTTGCATAGGGGGTTCCTCAACGTTCTGCTGTGAGTATTCTACACATAAATCAGTATATTTGTACTATTAAGAATTTCTAAATATCAAGCTTTCTCAGAAATGGGCTAAAAAGGCTGACCGCTGACCGCTGATCACTGACCGCTGATCACCCAACATCACTCTACTCATGCTGAAATTCGTCCAGAAGTGCCTGGAGCGAGGCTTTCATCTCGGTTGGCGTTGTCGGTGTAGTGCCAAACTGTCGAACGACGATACTGGCTGCGAGGTTGCCTAAGACGGTTGCCTCCCAGGTGGTTGCTCCAGCGATGAGTCCTAATGTGAAGGCAGCGACGACAGTATCACCTGCGCCCGTCACATCAAAGACATCAGTGCGATTGAAAGCAGGGATGTGGTGCTGGGTGCCATCACGATCGAACAAGCTCATACCTTCTTCACCGCGAGTGATTAATGCCTGCTTTGCCTGCGTCAATTGCAAGAGATCGCGTCCACCTTGCTGAAGCTGCGTCAGGTCAGCCGGATTGCCCGATGGACTGACGAGCGAATAGCCAACGGCTTGCTCTGCTTCGGGTAGATTGGGCGTGAAGACAGTCGCTCCCTGGTAGCGATCGAGCTTTGTCTGAGCATCTACAACACTCAGCGAATGGTTCAGCGCTGCTTGAATGACAGGTTGCGTCAGGGTGCCATCGCCGTAATCGGAACATATGACGGCATCGACGGTGCCAACGTGCTGCTGAATATAGTCGGCAAGCTGGAATTGTAAGGACTCATCGGGCAGATGATCGGACTTGCGATCGACCCGCACAATTTGCTGTGTAACGGACTGACGCGCATGACCAGAGATGCGGGTTTTGGTGACGGTGGGGCGATCGACATCCAGCAAAATCCCCTGCGTGTCAATGCCTGCTGCTTCAAAAATGCCCCGCAGCGTCTTGCCCTGATCGTCTTTGCCCAGCAGCCCAACCGCTTTCACTTGTGCGCCCAGCTTTGCAAAGTTATAGACTGCATTTGCGCCACCACCGGGCACCTGTCGCGTATGCTCATGACGAATGATCAGTACAGGCGCTTCGCGCGATAAACGCTCAACCTGTCCCGTGAGAAATTCATCCAGCGTCAAGTCACCGACGACTAAAACCTTCGCTTCGTAAAAGCGATCGATCAGGTCAAACAGCCGCTCAGCCGACGCGGCAAGCTGGGCTGCAAAGGACGCATCAAATGCCATAGACGATCGCGCGTTGCTCAACGCGCCAACAACTTCACCTCAGCCAGAGTAGCGCATTCGGGTATTCACACATGCACCGAAGCCAAAGAAGGTGACTTGGTTGCACGTGTGCTAGCAGCCAAACGCTTAAGCAGGCTTGTCAGGGTTAGAACAGGCTGCTTTGGGATCAAAAAGAAAATCAAACCGGATGAGTTGAAATTTGCCACCGTCACCAAATTTTTTATTTTTGACTGTGTTGGTAATGTCGTCGATCGCAACCTGATCTAAGCCTTTGAAACCAGAAGTCAGCAATACTGTTGGCGATTCTGCCAGGGTGCCATCAGGCTTTACGATCGCGCCAAAGGACGCATTTCGCACTCCTCTAACGAACGGACACGCCTCTTTAGGAACGCTAGCAGTCACCCGTTCTGGCTTATAAAGGCGGCTGTCGTCAGCCTCTCCACCCGTTATCTTCTTTGCCAATTCTATAAAATCGACTCCATTTGCGTTCAAGGCTCCAGTTGCCTTCTCTAGAGTATCTGGACCATTAAAGGTGTATAAGGCTCGCAACTGACCCGATCGCTCTCCCTGTTGCCGTAGTGCAGTGAGTTGCTCAGGCGATAGCTTGTCTGATCTCACAGGCGCAGTTGGATCGACAGGTGCTTTAGGGGTATTGGGGGTGCCTGTACCTGTCGTTGTTGTGTCTGTTTTCTCAGGTGGCTTGGGCGTTTTTAATGCCTGGTCAGTTGACTTTGGCTGCGGTGCTTTTTTCGCTGGAGACGGTCTGATGTCAAATGTAGGAGGCAACCCAAAAGAAGGAAACACGATGGGTGGTGGCGGCGCTAGAAGCGGAAAGTTGTAGAGCGATGGATCGTTGTAAAGCTTAGGATCGGGTAGCTTTGTGGCGGATTGCAACGGTTTTGAGGGCTTTGTCGGCAAAAGCGTTTGCGGCACTTGCTCAATGCCAAACGACGGCAGTTGGCTTTGCTCAGCGGGAGACAGTTCTACAGTCCGAATGAGTTGCTTCGCGTCTGGTTCTGCTTCCGTGCCTGCCAGCATGTTAGGCAGCGCTGCCCACAGCAAGCCATGTGCGCCCAAGGACGCTAAAACAGCGATCGAGAACGGTTGACGCAAGGCTGCCAGCACTCTCTCTAGCGTCTCCTGAGTGAAGACGTTGGACGTGTTTTTAGGCGACCAGGAGTTAGACATAGCAGATAAGTTCAGTCGTGGGGCAATGGACACGTGCGATCGAGAGCAAACCCTGCTCAAATCTTAGCGCTCATGGCTGGATGGTTAGCGTTCTGTTGCCAGTTTAGAAACCGTAGGGCAGTGAAGAGTAAGGAGAGAGGGGAGAGGGGAGAGGGGAGGTAATAGTTTGAAGCTGACGGCTGATAGCTGATAGCTGAGCGCTGAGCGCTGATAGCTGACCGCTGACCGCTGACCGCTGACCGCTGATCCCTATTGTGAGCAAAAACGCTTTAGATTTTAGGAGAGCCATCAATCTTTAAGCTTGCCCATGCCACGACCGATCGTTATTTTGCCAGGTTATCTCGCGGGTGCGGTAGAGTACCGCGTTCTGGAAAAGACGCTACAAGCGTTAGGTTTCCCAACCGTGACCGTGCCACTCCGCTGGCAAGACTGGGTGCCGACGATCGGCGGTCGATCGGTTGCGCCTATTCTGCGAATCCTGGACACGGCAGTCCAGCAAGTGCTCCAGCAGTATGACGCATCCAAAGTGACGCTGATTGGACATTCGGCAGGCGGTTGGCTCGCGCGTATTTATTTGGGCGAAAAACCTTACTGTGTGCATCCCAGTGATGCGAATGCTTGCGCCTGGTCTGCCCGCGATCGCGTAGCGACACTCATCACACTTGGCACACCCCACACCAGCCTGGAACGCTGGACGCGGAAAAACCTCGACTTTGTGAATCTGAGCTATCCCGGTGCGTTTTATGCTGACGTGCGCTATGTCTGCGTTGCAGGGAAAGCAGTGTACGGGGATCGCTGGCGAAGTTGGTTGGCATTCAGCAGCTATAAGCTTACCTGTGGACAAGGCAATACCTGGGGCGATGGCATTACGCCGATCGAGGCTGCTCATCTTAAAGGTGCTGAAAATCTCACCCTTGAGGGCGCGATGCATTCTCCTAGAGGCAATCGGACTTGGTACGGCTCGCCTGACTTGTTGGAACACTGGACACCGTATCTTGTGTAGATATTAGAAGGCAGAGGGCAGAAGGCAGAAGGCAGAAGGCAGAAGGCAGAGGGCAGAAGGCAGAAGGCAGAGGGCAGTAGCCAGAAGTAACCTCTCAACCTCCTCACTCCTCTCCCCTCACTCTCATTAGGCAAATCACTCCAACGCACACTGCCGCGTTAGTGCCTGTTTCAAAAGCGCTGTGTATTGCCTGCTGCCAATGACATGGGCACCAAACCGTTCTAAGTGAGGATTCATCATCTGGGCATCGAAAAGGATAAATTGACGATCGCGCAACCGTTCCACCAGTTTCACCATCGCCACCTTCGAGCCATCGGGAATCCGAAAGAACATGGATTCGCCGATAAAGGCACCCCCGATCGTCAATCCCAAAATGCCCCCTGCCAGCTCGTCACCCTGCCAGGTTTCAAAGCTGTGTGCCCATCCAGCAGCGTGCAGCGATCGATAAATAGCTTTCAGTTCGGCTGAAATCCACGTCGTTTCGCGGTTAGCGCAGCCATCAACGACTGCCTCAAAGTCTCGATTGACGGCTACCGTAAAGCGCTCCTGATTGAGCACTCGCTGGAGCGATCGGGGATAGCGAAACCGCTCATCCAGAGGAATCAGTGTCCGCTCTCGACTGGAGTACCAACCCAGCGACTCTCCAGCGTCATCCGCCATGAGGAAATAACCCTGGGTATACCCCTGGATAATTGAGGCGACATCAAAGCGGCTCTCTGTCAATCGTGCAACGCCCCACTCAGTAGACATCTGACACAAGCATCTCATAATCAGAGCCTCTCCGAAAAGAGCCGTCAGCACTCAGAAGTCAGGAGTCAAACAATGGGCGATCGATCGGATACCCACAGAGACTCAGCGATTGTAGTGACCCCACTGTATAAACGTCATCACCACATAAATGATGATGGCGCAGCCCAGAATGGATGGCACCGCTGGAACGCCACCAATGCCCCAGTAAAGAAAGGGGTAGTTTAGCCCATGCTGAGCTTTCAGCAGTCTAAAAACCGCTTCTCCAAGCCAAACCCCTACCAACCCAGTCAACACAAAGCCCAAAAATTTACCGGGAATCTGACGCGGAATCAACATATTGGCAATACCAGCACAGACGATCGCAGCCAGTAACTGCACCGCCACATGAGACAGGTTCATTTTGCCTCCTTTGAAGGCTGAAAATTTTAAGGCAAAAATTTCATACCGGATAAGAGTCAACGGCAGTTCACTCTTGCAAGAATCGGTTACAAGCAACGATCGAAGGGGTATGAAAGCTAAAAACGTGGTAGCTATACGACGCTACATTGATCCTTATACGGAGGATCAGGACACTCCACCGGACGTTTTGCCAAAAGAAGGAACACGCCTGAGCAACGCTGAGACACGCTAGGGGCTGTCGTCAATTACAATCAGAGTCCTGATGATGGCAAGTCTACAGCCCCTAGCCTGCTTTACTGGGGCGGGCGCGGTCAGGCTGATGCCGTAGGCTTTTGATCGTTAATTGATGACGCGCCCTAGTTGAAGAGCAGCCTGTCTCTGAGCAAAATCATCACGCTTTGTGTTTTTTTAGCGTCCCAACTCTTGCGATCGCCCATAGGCAGCCAGCACCGCTTCAATCAACGCTGACCGCAAGCCAGCACGTTCAAGCGCCGCAACACCTGCGATCGTCGTACCACCGGGACTGGTTACCTGGTCTTTCAGTTGTCCTGGATGCTGCCCTGTCTCTTGCAGCAGTTGAGCCGTACCTTTAACGGTTTGGAGCGCCAGTTGGAGCGCGATCGCCCGTGGTAAGCCTGCGGCGACTCCACCATCTGCCAGCGCTTCAATCACCAATGCCACGTAGCCAGGACCTGACCCAGACAATCCTGTGACGGCATCCATTGCAGTTTCAGGCACTTCTACCACCTCACCGACTGCCTCAAAGATTTGTCGTGCCTGTACCAGGTGATGAGCCAGCGTATGCGTACCGGGAGCGATCGCCGTGATACCTGCGCCCACGGTTGCAGGTGTATTCGGCATCGCTCTCACGATTGGCTGTTGAGGAAACGCGGCTTCCAGTTTGCTCAGCGGTATCCCAGCCAAAATCGAGAGTACTAATAGAGGCGATGTTCGGGTGTCAAAAAGACCTGACACTGCCGTTGCGACTGCACTAAAAATCTGTGGTTTGATCGCCAGTAACAACACGTCAGCTTCAGCGGCTGCTCGATTATCAGTTGTTACCTGGACACCATACGTCTGTGCCAAAAAATCTCGCCGAGCTGCCTGCGGTTCACTGATCAAAACGTCGTTTGGCAGATAAATGCCGCGATCGACAAGGCGGGATAAGAGAGCTTCTCCCATTACCCCGCCGCCAATCATACCGAGTTTGATACTCAATTGAACTGTCTCCAAGACGTTTTTAGTTTTTGGTTGTTGGTTTTTAGAGAAAAGCCAATTTACTCTCCGTCTAACAACTAACAACTAACAACTCTATTGCGCCATTCTCATTTGCTCGTTTGCCCAGGCGGGTGCGGGTGCTGCCTGACGGGTTGTACGAGCTTGGGGCTGTTGTGCCTGGGGCGCTTCATACCCTGGAACGCCTTGTGTGCTGACCTGCACACAGCTTGGAGTGAAGAGAAAAATGCTTTCGCCGATGCGCTCTTGATGACCGTCGATCGCATAAGTACCGCCTGCCACAAAATCAACCGCACGTTGCGCTTGATCAGGATCCATAATCGTCAGATTGAGCACGACCGACTTCCGTTCGCGCAATGCCTGGATCGCCTGAGGCATTTCTTCAAACGATCGCGGCTCCATCACCACCACTTCAGATACGCCATTCACACCGGGCATCCCAATCACATTACCCATTGGCGAGGCTCCCATTGCTCCGACTTCGCCGCCTAACGGGGCACGATCGCGCAAGCGGCTAGGGCGACGAGTGCGGGCATCTTCCTGCGGTGCAGCGGGTTGAGCGTGCTCCTGCTGGTAGAGGTTTTGGTACTCATCGCCATCCATTTCGTCGTACTCGTATTCGTAGTCCATAGGTTCGTTAAATCCAACAAAGTCCCGTAGCTTGGTAAAGATGTTGCTCACTGTTCACGCTCCGTCACGATCAGGTTGAAATCGAAAAATATATAGCGACCAGATCTGCAAAAAGATTGCTCAATCTAGTTTGTGATATCGAAAACATCGGCAAGAGGAATGCCTCTGGAAACTTTTAGTAAAAGCCCAATCGATGAAGGCTTATCCGAGAGCAAATCGCTCAGGCACCCTGCTTAGTTTGACTAACCTACTTTGACCGAATTGAAAGAATAGTATACATCTAGATCCCAAAATAGAAGCATGTCACCAAAAGTTTTTCCGATCAGATGTTTAAATCGCTGGCATAACCATGAAGTCGGTAGGCTTATGTCGCCTCACTTCCTAAAGCTGGAACTCTAGCACTCAAGATACTCTATCTTTTGAAAAGCGCTTCACTTTTCTCTAAATTCTTACGCCTTCATTTTTGCTGCAATTGCTACGCTCGATCGCGACGGCAGCTAAGCGATGTTTGAGTTGGGTTGGGAAAAGGCTATGTCGGACGATCGCCAAAGAGAATGCGCCCCAGACGAATCATTGTCGCCCCTGCCTGCACTGCCAAAGCATAGTCATTCGACATACCCATCGACAGTGTGTGCATTTGCAGATAAGGCAGATTCTGTTGTTGAATGGTATTAGCTAATACGGCTGTCTTTTGAAATGCCGCGCTTGCCTCTGACGCTGGTAAGCCATACGGAAGAATGGTCATCAACCCCTGAATGCTGAGATTTTTACATTGATTTAATGTTGAAAGATCATCTAAAAGATCCTCTACTGCCCAGCCGTGTTTTGTTGGATCAGGCAACAGCTTCACTTGCAGCAGTGACTTTGGTTTTTGAGGCAGCGGTGCGGCTAAGCGATCGAGTCGTTGGGCAAGCTTCAAATCGTCGATCGAATGAAGCCATTGAAAGCACTCCAACGCTTTTTGCGCTTTGTTGCTTTGGAGATGCCCAATCAAATGCCAGGTAATATCAGTTAGATCACAAAGCTGAGCCTGTTTTGCTTCTGCTTCTTGAACGCGGCTCTCTGCGAAATCGCGCACTCCAGAGGCATAAGCGGTACGCATTGCTTCGATCGAAACCTGCTTCGTGACGGCAATCAACCGCACTGTCTCTGGCAATGTTTCACGAACCTGGTCAATTCGTTCTGCGATTGTACCGCTAAGTTGAGAGAACGCTGTCATTGAAACGTTTGTTTATAAATCACCTGAAGCTGATTGTAGTCTTGCTGCTGCCCCTGCCGACGCAGTACCCGCATACGGTTCTCGACGAGAATGCGGGCATCCGTTCGGGTCAGCGGCTCAAATTCTAAGCCGTCGTCTCCATTGGCGACCAGAAAAAACAAGCGCTGTGCGTAGAGTGTCGTAAACAACTCACGCGTTGCATCAATGAGACAGACTCTGAAAAGCAAGCCAAAATTCGGATGGTTTAAGTAATTTTCGTTGCTCATTCAGATCTAAGCTGGACGACGATGAAATAGTACACCTTAACGCAGGTATGCCATCACTTTACGTGATAACGCTGTCTCTGCATGAGTTTTATGGGGAGAGGGGAGAGGTGTGAGGGGAGAGGTGTAAAAAGAGTTTTGAGTTCTGAATTGGTTGAGCGGTCAGCGGTCAGCGGTCAGCGGTCAGCTTTTTAGCCTTTAGCCTTTAGCCTTTAGCCTTTAGCCCTACTCCCCACTCCCCACTCCCCACTCCCCCTCTAAAGTTCCCACCCCCAGACCAAACGGGCACTCCACAGCCCGACCAAACTTCCGATCGCCAGCCAATCACTCAATCTAAGGTGAAACTGGTGCCATTGCACCTGATGCTCGTTAGGGCTGGTGAAGCCTCGTACCTTCATCGCGCTGGCGATCTGCTCTGCCCGCAGCAGTAAGTTATTGAGTAGTCGTTCAGCCACAGTTAACCAGACTTGTAGTGCGCTCCGCCAGCCCAGCTTGCGCCAATTAATCGCACGAGTACTAACCGATCGCACCAAATTTTGCACTTCTTCAAGCACCAGGGGAATGAAGCGGAGCGAGAGGGTCAGCGTCAGGGCAACTTCTGTGATCGGCAGGTTGAAGCGGCGTAAGGGAGCCATCCAATCTTCGATCGCGGCGGTAATTTCTTCGGGAGCTGTCACTAATAAGAAAAGATTGGTGCTGTAGATCAAGGTGAATAGCAGAGTGCTGTAGCGAATGGCTAAATCCACCGATCGCGTTGTAACGGTGATCGAGCCGCGCTTGAATAGTACATAGCGGTAAGCAGTCGGTTGGGGTAGAGCAACGGTTGAGGCTGTGCTGGCTGATGGCACAGTAGGTTTACCCAAGCCAAACGGGTTGTACCAGGGATTCGGCGCAGGCGCGGGTGGTAGTGTCTTTGGCTGCTGCGAAAACGCCAGTTCATCTGAGGGCATACGGGGCTGGTGGCGTGCTTTGAGTCCATCGGGGATCACTGTTGTTAACGCAAACACCATGAAGCTAAGCACCAGCAACCAACCCATTTGCTGCCGCCAGACCCGCAGGGGAATCATTGCAAAAACAGTGACAGCAATCAGCAACCCTGCCAGCAAGATGCGCCAGGCTGGATTTGCCAGCAGTGGCGCTGCTAAAAACGTCATCAACCAGGCGAGTTTGATGCGTGGGTCGAGACGATGTAACCAGGTGACAGGTTGTTCTAAATAAAGCCCTAAAGGGAGGGAGCGCAGTAAATCCATTGTTGCTCTGAGCGTTTGGCTTCTAGATTGAAGTTGTCATCTGCAATCTAAAACTCTTTGACGCGTGTCGCTCGGTTTGCGGTGACGCGTTCGACTTCTCTCGTTTTCTTGCCGCGCCAAAAGAGACGAATGGGTGTGCCAGTAAAGCCGAGCGATTTACGAAACTGACCTTCAATATAGCGACGGTAGTTGTCGTTAAAGAGGGCGGGATCGTTGACGAAAAGGGCGATCGCAGGTGGACGACTGCTTACCTGAGTGCCATAGTAAATCTTACCCTGACGACCCTGACGCGTGGTCGGTGGCGAGTGCCAGCCCACCGCTTCTTCCAGCACTTCGTTAATGACCGAAGTCGTCACACGTCGTTTCTGCTGCTCTGCGGCAATATTGACCATATCCAGAATTTTTTCCACGCGCTGCCCTGTTTTGGCGCTGATAAAGATCACGTCTGCCCATTCGGTGAAGTGGAGGCGATCGCGCACCAGTTTTTCGTGATCATAAATGGTGTAAGAGTCTTTCTCCACTGCGTCCCACTTATTGACGACAATGACGCAGCCGCGACCTTCGTCCGCAACGCGCCCCGCCAGTTTCTGGTCTTGTTCAGTCACACCATCCAGCGCATCTACAACAAGCAACACCACATCGGCACGATTAATTGCTTTGAAGGCACGGTTGATGCCAAAGAATTCCGGTCCATACTCGACCTGCTTCTTTTTACGAATGCCCGCCGTGTCAATTAAACGATAGGTCTGCTCACCGTGCTGAACAACCATGTCGATCGCGTCGCGCGTGGTGCCTGAAATGGGACTCACAATCGATCGCGTCTCACCGACAAACGCATTTAGCAAGCTGGACTTACCCACATTCGGTCGTCCTGCGATCGCTACCTTAATCTCATCGGATTCTTCAATCTCATTCGCGGGTGGCAAATGAGTAATCAACTGATCCAGCAGTTCACCAGTCCCATTGCCGTGAATGCCCGAAATCGGAAACGGTTCGCCCAAGCCCAACGACCAGAAATCTGCCGCTTGCGCTGCACCTTGATCGACCGACTCACATTTGTTGACCGCCAATAAGACAGGTACTGACTGTTGCCGCAGCCAGGTCGCAATTTCTTCATCGGACGGCATCAGCCCCATCATGCCATCCACTACAAAAATCGCGGCGCTCGATTCTGCCAGCGCTGCCATTGCCTGTTCACGAATGAACGGCAGAAACTCGGTATCGTCATCAAACACCAAACCGCCCGTATCGACGACCTGAAATTCACGATCGCGCCAGAAGGCAGGCTTGTAGGTGCGATCGCGGGTCACGCCGGGTTCATCAAACACAATGGCATCCTGCAACGCTGACAGCCGATTGACGACTGTAGACTTGCCCACGTTAGGACGACCGATAATAGCAACAATAGGCAAGGGCATAGGAGTGAGAATGAAAGGATGAGGTCTACAAGGATGAATGAAGTTCGTTCCAGGCGACCATTCATCACTTAAGTCTCTTATTCTAGCGATAAGTCGTTCACTCGTATGCTTCGCAGTTGACCAACAGCAATCTTGCACTCGCTAGGATGAAGCAGAACGTCTCAGTCACGATCGATGTTGATTTTACTGGTGGAGGATGATCCGGCACAGTTAGAGCCTTTACAGGCAGTCCTTTTACAGGCAGGGCATATTGTCGATGCGATCGACGATAGCGAAACCGCACAGTGGCTGATCGCTCAAAAAGAGTATGACCTACTGATTCTGGATTGGATGTTGCCCAAAATCAGCGGTATTGCCCTTTGCCGACAGTATCGTCGGTCTGGTAAAACTGCACCTGTGCTGATGCTGACTGCTAAAGATACGATCGCTGATAAAGTCACTGGACTGGATGCCGGAGCCGATGACTACTTAGTCAAACCGGTTGATGTGGTGGAACTACTGGCACGAGTGCGGGCACTGCGGCGGCGATCGCCTCTCTGGCAAGGCGATTTACTGTCTTTAGACGCATTGCGCTTACATCTGAGCACCTTAACGCTAGAGTGCCATCAGATGACGACCCAACTCTCCAGCCGAGAATTTCAGTTGATGGAATATCTCATGCGTCACCCACGCCAGGTTCTCTCCCACGAGCAAATTGAGCAGGCTCTGTGGGGTTGGGGTACCGAACCCGAAAGCAACGCCGTCACAACGCTCGTCCGTCGGCTTCGACAACGCCTGCAAGCCGTGAGTGCTAAAGATTGGTTAGAAACGATCTATGGCATGGGATATCGATTGCAGCCGCCGGAAAGGGGGATGAGGGGCTAGGGAAGCAGGGGAGGCAGAGGAGGCAGAAAGATATCTAAGGATAAAGAGCAGTGTGCATCCGTTCTTCCCCTATCTTCCAACTCAAAATTCAACACTCCCCCGCCTCCCTTACTCCCCCTGCCCCTCTACTCCCCCTGCCCCACTAATAACTAACAACCAACAACCAACAACTTTCGCTCTTCCATGTTCACCCGCAGTCGCCGCAATTTAGCCTACTGGTTTGCTCTTTCAATGGGGAGCATTCTCGTTTTGTTTGCAGGTGTGAGCTATTACTTGAGTGTTGAAGATCAGCTACAGGCATTTGATCAGGCGCTGTACAAGAAGAGTAAAGCGATCGCGTCGGGTGCAAGGATTCAGGTTCAACAGGGACAATGGCAGATTGAGCCAGAAGAGGCACCCTGGATGGGGGGCGATCGCTCACGCAACAGCGAGTTGGTCTACGTTCGCTGGTATAACGCGAAAGGCTATTTGGTACGGTTCATTGGCTTGCCTGCACCGATCCGCTTGACCGCAGTACCAGAGTTTCAAACGATCGCGATCGCGGATGCTCAGAATGGCGGCGAACCGTCGAGTCAACGGCTGCGTCAAATCACACTACCCCTCCTTCAGAATCAACAATTGGTGGGCTATCTTCAGATGGCTGAACCGCTCACACCGATTCAAGAAAGCCTCGATCGTGTGCGGCTGTTTTTGGCATTGGGAGTACCCGCAACGTTAGGCATCATCGGCATGACAGGCTGGTTTTTGGGCGGCATAGCCATGCAGCCAACGCGGCGAGCATACGACCAACTTCAGCGCTTTACAGCCGATGCGTCCCATGAGCTGCGGGCACCCCTGGCGGCAGTGTTGAGCAATGCCCAGGTTGGGTTAATGTCGCCCGACGACAATGCCCAACAGCGATTGCGGCTAGAAAAGATTGTGGATACAGCCAAGTCAATGAGTACGTTAATTGGCAATCTGCTGTTTCTCTCTCGACGCGAAGGCGCGCTCGATTTAGCCAGTCTAAAGCGTGTAGATCTGGTAGCACTGCTGCGATCGCTCACAGACGACCAAACGGCGCAGGCGATCGCACAAGGGCTAGCCTTCACCAGTCAGTTACCGGATCACGCTGTCACCCTCAACGCCGATCCAGATCTGCTGAAACAAGCAGTGACAAACCTCCTCAGCAATGCGTTCAAGTACACGGCTCCCGGCGGCAGTATCCAGCTAAGTCTTTCCACCTCATCCCGCTACGCCCTGATCCAGGTTGAAGACAATGGCATCGGCATTCCCGCAGCGGATCTGCCCCACATTTTTGAGCGCTTCTACCGCGTCGATACAGCCCGATCGCGACAGACAGGTGGCTTTGGCTTGGGGTTAGCGATCGCTCAACAAATCATCATCGCCCATCGGGGACGCATCACCGCCACCAGCACTCTAGAAAAAGGATCAACGTTTCAGATTGAGTTGCCTCTAAAAGGATAAACACTCCCCAAAAGCAATGTAACGCGATGTGCGACTTTCCTGAAATGCCTGCCGACTGCCCTCACCCTAGCCCTCTCCCGATGGGAGAGGGAACCGGAACGGTCTGGAAGCCCTTCTCCCTGGGGAGAAGGGTGGGGATGAGGGCGAATTAGTTGCACATCGCGTAATGTAACCTCATCCCGCAACTGCACAGAAGCCGATGGGGGGATTTGAACCCCCGACCGCTCGATTACGAATCGAGTGCTCTACCACTGAGCCACATCGGCATAACAATGGATCAGTATAACAGGCTTGGCGTTTTCACAGCGTATGGGGTGTAGGGTAAAGAGTATAAGGCTTGCAAGGATTGAGAGAGCAAATGACAAACAAGCGATCGGATGGGGCTGAAAAGCGTCTCACGCTCAAGCAAACAGACCCTGAAAAATATGCCTTCTTGAAAGCAGAGGCGCAGGCTCCTTATCGCAGTTTGCGAAAATTTGTTTATGTGGGCTTTGCTGCTTCTGGAGCGATCGGTGCGTTCATTTTCTTCACACAACTGCTTGCTGGACAAGATGTTGGTACGATCTTGCCCAATTTAGCTGTACAGATTGGAGTCATCGCGTTGATGGTTTGGCTGTTTCGCCTTGAAGGCAAAGCAGAACGCAAATCAGACTCCTAATGACTGTACTTGCGTTGAAGCATTCATTCATGCCGAACCCTGCAATCGGCTGGTACGTTTGAAACGGTCACCGTTTGGGAGTAGCGACCGATCGCATCGGAGGATCACGCTTGACTCTCTAGTGAACTGGAGACTCCAAAATAGAAGCAGAACGTAATTGAAGCAGTGACTGTATGGCTCTCGAATTTAAGATTCCCGATCTGGCGTGTTCTGCCTGTGTAACCACGGTCACCAATGCTGTAATGGCGATCGACCCGGTAGCAAAAGTGGAGGCAGACCCCAAAACAAAGCACGCCAAAATTGAAACCCAACAGCCTGAAGCGACCGTAAGACAGGCGATCGTTGCCGCCGGATACACCGTTGCTTAATCTCTATCACTGCGGTTAACTGTGGAAACGACCATACTGAAACTGAGGGGCATGAGTTGTGTCGCTTGCGCCAACAATATTGAGTCAGCTATTCGGACTGTGCCAGGAGTGACCGTCGCCAGCGTGAACTTTGGTGCGGAACAGGCAACTGTAACGTATGACTCGCAACGCGCAGATTTAGAAGCGATCCAACACGCTGTCAGTGAAGCGGGTTATGCTGCTTTCTCACTGCAAGAAACGGCAATGGCAACGGGCGAGGACGATGCTGCAACAGCAACGCAGCTAGCAGAATCCCAGTCGCTCATCCGCAAAGTGTGGGTAGGAGGAAGCATCAGTGCGGTATTGCTGCTTGGGTCATTGCCAATGATGACCGGGCTGAGTCTGCCATTCATACCAACCTGGCTGCACAATTTTTGGCTACAGGCAATGCTTACGGCTCCAGTGCAATTCTGGTGTGGCGGCTCATTCTACATTAACGGCTGGAAAGCGTTGAAGCGCCACACTGCCACGATGGACACGTTGATCGCGTTGGGCACCAGCGCGGCTTATTTCTACTCACTGTTTGCCACTGTTAATCCAGACTTTTTCACGGCTCAGGGGTTGATGCCCAGTGTTTACTACGAGACAGCCGCGATCGTCGTCACGCTGATTCTGCTCGGACGCTTGTTTGAGCACCGTGCGAGAGGGCAAACCTCTGACGCAATTCGCAAACTGATCGGTCTACAAGCGAAAGATGCCCGCATCATTCGCGATGGGCAAGAAATGGCAGTATCGATCGCCGACGTGCAGCTAAACGACGTTGTGGTCGTGCGTCCCGGCGAAAAGATTCCGGTTGATGGCGAAATCATCGAAGGCATTTCCACGATCGACGAGTCAATGGTGTCTGGGGAAAGTGTTGCGGTCAAAAAGCAGGCTGGCGATGAAGTGATTGGAGCCACGATCAACCAAACAGGGAGCTTTAAGCTTCGGGCAACGCGCGTCGGTCGAGACACCTTCCTGGCACAAATCGTCAGGTTGGTGCAGCAGGCGCAAGGGTCGAAAGCACCGATTCAACGACTGGCAGATCAGGTGACAGGCTGGTTTGTACCTGCTGTCATTGCCATTGCGATCGCCACTTTTATCATCTGGTTCACAGTCGTGGGGAACATCACCCTGGCGCTGATTACGATGGTGGAAGTGCTGATTATTGCCTGTCCCTGTGCGCTCGGCTTGGCAACGCCGACATCCGTCATGGTAGCCACAGGGAAAGGGGCAGAGCATGGCATCTTGATCAAAGGGGCAGAAAGTCTGGAACTGGCACACCAGCTTCAGACGATCGTCCTTGACAAAACGGGCACTCTGACGCAAGGTCAACCCACCGTCACAGATTTCATCACAACTGTAGGCAACGCCCCTGAGAATGAACTCAAGCTTTTGCAACTAGCAGCCTCGGTTGAACGCAATTCTGAACATCCGTTGGCTGAAGCAGTCGTCCGCTATGCTCAGTCTCAAGAAGTCACGCTCATCGACGTGCAAGACTTCGAGGCGATCGCGGGTAGTGGCGTGCAAGGCAGGGTGTCAAACACAGTGATCCACATCGGCACTCAGCGCTGGCTGCAAGAATTAGGCATTGATACCCAGGCATTACAACAAGACAGGGAACGTTTAGAGTCTTCAGGCAAGACTGCCATTCTCATCGCCATTGATGGTGCTCAGGGCTTGATGGGGATTGCCGATGCCCTTAAACCATCATCGGCTCAAGCAGTACGAGCCTTACAGCGTTTGGGCTTAGAAGTGGTCATGCTGACTGGCGACAACCGTCAGACTGCCGAGGCAATCGCCCGTGAAGTCGGTATCGATCGCGTGTTTGCAGAGGTGCGACCCGACCAGAAAGTAGCTCAGATCGACAAGCTCCAGGCAGAAGGCAAAATCGTGGCAATGGTGGGGGATGGCATTAATGATGCGCCTGCGTTGGCTCAAGCTCAAGTGGGCATTGCCCTTGGCACTGGCACTGATGTGGCGATCGCTGCCAGCGATATCACGCTCATCGCTGGCGACTTGCAGGGGATCGTCACCGCGATCCAACTCTCCCGCGCCACCATGCGCAACATTCGCCAAAATCTCTTCTTTGCCTTTATCTACAACGCGGCTGGCATTCCGATCGCGGCTGGCATTCTGTATCCCGTGTTTGGCTGGTTGCTCAGTCCTATCTTCGCTGGAGCCGCAATGGCACTCAGTTCCCTTTCCGTTGTGACCAATGCTTTACGACTGCGGCACTTTCATCCCAAACCGTTGACATAGCTTGTTTCAAACCAGTGTTTCAAAACAAAGGAGTGCATCAATGCGGCACAAACGTAAGATCGGAGGCAGTTGTGCGATCGTGGGGCTACTTTTAGGGACAGCATCTGGACTCGTCGCTGCCGAGATGCCTATGCAACATCCAGCCTCTCAGGAAAAATTTGAACGGCTTGAGCAACCGTTAGAGGTCAAGCTCGGTGTCGTGACAGGCGGACTGTTCCTGATTGGGCTGGAGCTTTGGTGGTTTCTCCTGAGCCAGCCAAAAGCGAAACAATCCACTCTAGACGAGGGCGTGCAAATGCTAACCATTCAAGTAGACGGGGGTTATCTACCTAGTCAAGTGGTGGTAAAAGCTGGACAGCCTGTGCAACTCAACTTTTTTCGCAGAGATCCCAGCAGTTGCCTGGAGAAAATCCTGCTGCCCGATTTTCGGATTGCCGCTGATCTTGCCTTGAATCAGGTAACGGCGATCGAATTTACCCCCAACAAACCAGGCGAATACAGTTTCACCTGTGGCATGCATATGTTTCGCGGTGTGGTTAGGGCAGAGTAACTGCGCCTGGAATGCTGCTTTTATTCAGAAGTAGGCGATCGCGATCACTATCGGCAGATTCACCGTCAGCAGATTTAGAGTGCATCACTTTGTTGCTAACGTCGTTGAACTCCGCTGAGCTTCAAAACATCGGTAAACGTGGCACAGTAAGTGGGCAGACCGAAGACTTCTGGGCTAACCACATAACGATGTGTAAAGTGGCGGTAGTGCATCGAAAAGCGATCCCATGCAGCCATTTTGATACGGAAGAGTGTAATGAGCACATTGGCAAGCCCTGGTGTGAGGGGAATGCGGAAATAAATGCGCTTATTGAGGTAAAAACAGGTTTCTTCGATCGCTCCATTCACCGTCATCATTTGATTGCCCAACACCAATTCTCGGCTTTCACCGTCTGCTGGAGGATGATCCACTAAATGACGTACGATCTGAGCAATGTCTTTTCCATGAATAAAATGGAAGCTACCCTCGGCTTTAAGGAATCGCAGTAGACCCGCCCAGTTAGCGACCTGCACAACACCCGACGAAACGTGCGATTGCGGTTTGTGAGCATCACCACCCAGCAGCAGTGTGGGAAACAGCGTTGTAATGCGGGGGGCAATTTTCAGTTTGCCAAGTTGCCGGAAACAGGCGTACTTAGAGCGAATGTAGTCGGTTCCGATCGTCTCTGCTTCTTTGAGTGGCTCGTTATTGCGGTCTAAAATGCTGGCAGTGGCAAAATAGATTGCCTGCTGGCAGACAGTTGGGTCTAGCAGGCTCAAAAGGCGGAGTGTTTTGACGACATTCACATCGTAAACCTCCTGCGTGCCACCCCAAGCAGTTGCAATCAGCACTGCACAATCGATCGTTTTCAGCAGGTCGCTAAAGCGGTCGATCTCACGCATATCCGCCTGAAGGATCGTGATGCCAGGACGAGCACGGTAATCAAACTTTAACTTGTCTGGATTCCGCACCAGCAAAAAAAGCTCGTGGTTAGTTTCTTGAATCAGAGCTTCGACAACGTAGTGACCAATACAGCCACTGGCACCAGTCACAAAAATCCGCTTAAGCGTCATCGGGGTTAAGCATGAACGGCTAACAATTGATCAGCCTGTTTGCCAATTTCAAAAAAGAAGGCAGCGTTTTCTTCAGGCGTGTTCGGTAGAATACCATGCCCTAGATTCAGGATGTGCTTTCCGTTGCCAGCTTTACGGATTGTGTCGAGAATACGATCACGAATGAATTCTTTAGAACCGAACAAAACACCTGGATCAAGATTGCCTTGCACAATGATGTCTTTACCCAGTCTAGCTCGTGCATCCGCCATGTCCACCGTCCAATCGATCGTCAGAATGTCTGCTCCAGACTGCGCCATGCGTTCTAAGAGACCGCCACTCTCACTCACCAGTAGAATTAATGGCGTATCGGGGTGGGTTGCTTTGATTTGGCGAAAAACCTGCTGCTGATAGGGCAATGCAAAGGTATCGTAATCTTGCGGGCTGAGTTGACCTGCCCACGAGTCAAACATCTGCACCACTTGAGCGCCACAGTCAATTTGATACCGGGCATAGATGGCGATCGCATCCGCTAACTTTGCCAACAGTTGGTGTAGCACAGTAGGGTTTGAGAACGCCATCTGCTTGATCACAGAATAGGTTTTCGATCCTTTGCCTTCGACTGCATACGCTGCCAGCGTCCAGGGTGCGCCCACAAACCCCAACACCGTGGATTGATTCCCCACTTCTGCCCGTAGCGCTTGCAAAATTGGCTTGATGAAGGGCAAAGACGCTTCAGGTTCCAGTGCGTGCAACGCGTTGATCTGTGCTTCTGTACGAATCGGATCGGCAATAATCGGACCTTTGCCTTCAGCAATATCCATGTCGATGCCCAGACCGGGCAGCGGAGTCACAATATCCGAAAACAAAATGACTCCATCCGGACGAAAGGCTCTCCAAGGCTGCAAGGAAATCTCGATCGCAACTTCGGGAATTTCTGAGCGATCGCGAAACGACGGATACTTCTCCCGTAGATCCCGATAGGCTTTCATGTAGCGTCCCGCTTGCCGCATCATCCAAACGGGAGGACGCGCTAACATTTCACCACGGGCGGCACGTAGCAAATAGGGAACCTGGGTTGACCCGGTCATTTAAGCTTCTTCCTGGCATCTTGATTGCATTTGCTAGCTTATCATCCCAACAACACTGTTTAGACAATTGCCCCAAGTTCGTGGCTTCTAGACGTTACTCGACATCCATTAGACGCTGATAATGGTTAAACGCTCTACCGATGTTGAGTCTAAAGTATTGCTCTAGAGCTGGCGATCCACCGCAGGAGGGCAATAAAGTTTGCTATCATGCCGTATGGATAGAACGCTGGTGTAGCTCAGTTGGTAGAGCAGCTGATTTGTAATCAGCCGGTCGCAAGTTCGAGTCTTGTCACCAGCTTTAAGAGGATGTTTTAACAGTCCGATTCCTTGTAGCGTTGGCGACTGAAGTCGCGGCTACACCAACGCTAGCGCAGCCATGCCCAAAGGGCTATACCCTGCTGAGGCAGGTTTTAAAGTCCTTTTGGTTCGGCAGTCCTTTTGTTGCGCTTGATCAATAATCTCTCCTCTCTTTGCTTCTCAAACACCCTCTTAAAGCTCGATCGCGGGACAGAGATGCAGTCCGTCCGCCAGGAGCAAGAACAGAACGCGCTGGGTTGCCATTAGCAATCCTAATTGAGCCGTTAGTACAGGCTTTTGCTCAGTCTGATCCCACAGTGGATGTACGCGATGAAAGGTCTGAAAAGCCTGTGATACAGCTTGTGCCGATCGCGCTAGTGTGGCTATGGTTCGTTTTTGGGATGGGTCATCAACGCGATCGAGTGCCTCAAATAACTGCACAAGCAAGTAACGATCGGCTGAGTGATGCAGGGAAAGCTGAGCAGCAGATGTAAGCCAGGGAAACGGGATGGGGCTGCTGAAGCGCCAATAAAATGGCGATTCCTCAAGTCTCTCTAGCCTAATCAACCCCTCATGATGGGCTAGCCGTAAGAGTGAAGAGCAACGAGCATGAGCATATTGCGCTTCAAAAATTGCCGCTGAGTGCAGCATGGTCTGCCGTTCGCTTACAGCCAGTGGCGCTGACGGCAATGTCCGTTGAGGTAGCGCATTGACAAGAAGTTGATCGAGCCACGCGGCGATCGCGCGATCGCCCACCTCAAAATGAATCAAGCCTGCTCCGGTTGCTTGAACAGAGACTCCTGGCGGCACTGCAACATCATCAGGTGAAGCTTGTAGCAACAGGTCAACTAATTGAGCGGCAATGGCGGCAGCATGTTGCGACTGAAGCGCTAAACGATGCGCGATCGCGCAAGTGTAGACCAGCGGTGTTGTCTTGCCAAAACGCTTGAGCGGTATCGCTTGAGCCGCTGGTACACTGCCCCCCATTGCTTCCGTAGAGGCGCTCCAGCGGCAGAGCGCTTGATACAGGCTCATGCGTAGCAGTGATAACATCGCAAAAGTAGCTCAATGTTTGCCAGTTCTCTTTCCAACTCCGTGCTTCAAATGAGCCACTGATCATTCAGGTTGCTTACTGACGTTGCCTTCTTACTCGCAGCAAGGGCGTTGGAGACAACATTGATGGTCAGATTCCTGAGTGACACGACGATCGCAACAGCACTTCGATGACTAAGGTAGAGTTATTAGTTTAATTAATGTATCCAATGTACTTGCGGAAGCCACAAGAGAAATGTGAATGTAGACTAATAGTACCTTTCTGTCGTTGTGCCCTGACTTCGGCTCAAGGCGTAGAGTCTGACGTTCTAGTTGCAGTGAGTAATTTTACGTCTTCCCTGCTATTCCTAGTAAATCCTACAGCCTGTAGCCTATGTACTCAGTAACATCCAATTCAGAGGCATCGCGTCCGTTTCTCACCTGGCAGCGGATTATTGATTGGTCTCAGGAGCATTACCGTGTTCGCACATTTACTAAAGATGAGAAACTGCCAACACGACCTGGACTTGTTTACTTAGTACAGCGAGGTGCTGTGCGTTTAGTCGGTAGCGCTCAAGTCAATGCGATCGGCAGCAGTACCTCATCACGTCTCCCGCGCATCAGCCCAGAAGAAGCCTTTCTAGGCTTTGTTGGAGCAGGGCAACCGTTTGAAATCGTCGCTCAATCGCCTTTTACCCTCCAAAGCTATGCCCATGTTGACCAGACATCGGTGCTGTGGATGTATTGGCATGATTTGGATAACTGGCCCCATTTTCGTCGAGAGGTACTAGATGCCTTTCGTTATCAGCATCAACGCAAGCTGCTTTGGCTTAGTACGCTGGGGCAACGGCGGACGATCGATCGCTTGCTTGGCTTTCTCACGTTGCTGATTGAAGAGTATGGTGAACCGACTGAACAAGGCTATTGCCTTCCGTTTCCGTTGACCCATGCCCAGATCGGTAGCGCGATCGGCTCAACCCGTGTCACCGTGACTCGACTGATGGGCAAACTCCGTCAGCGCGGCATGATCCGCACTCAGGGAGACAACTTACTCTGCATTCCCACAGAGGCTTCACTCACTCATACCTGATGCTCCAAACGCTTATGTTGCGCCTTCCGTCCGCATTGCCGCCAGGATTGCTTGCTGGCTAGCTGCTTGGTAAACGATTTTAAGGTAGTCTGTAACCGCTTGTGCATCGGTTTGGGCGATCGCAGCCTCAGCGATGGACTCAACCCTCAACGGTACGGAGCCGAGCACATCTAAGACTGTCTCACTGGTAGGCGGCGGTGCAATGACGACTAGCGACGACTCTAGCTGCTCTGTGTAGTGCCAGAAGCGATCGATCGACAACGGTATCGTTTCGGGTGATTGACGCTCTTCTGTAAACTGGGGCGCGCTACGTTCGTCGTGAGTAGTGTCTGCTCCATTGTCCTCACTGCCTGCACTTCTAATTTGCCGGAGGGCTTCGATGATTTGCGCTTTGGTGCGACCGCGTAGCTGAAATAGCACGAATGGGTCTTCGCTGAAGCGATCGCCCAACAAATAATACACAGCCCCGATATGCTTACAAGGGTTTGCCGGATCAGGGCAGGAGCATTTGCTGTGAATATCAAATTTGGTAAAGGGAAAAAGGCTTAAACCGTTTGCGGTGAAGACTTCCTCAATATTTTGGGGCATCTCTCCCGCCAAGAGTTTGGCAGAAAAAATCGCCTGCTGTGCCATCGACTCAATCACGTAGCCCCACTGATCATCCCCAAAGGGATCGAGCGATAGGGAAACCTTGTAGGGTTCTGGCGCTGTACCTTGCACTCTCGCAGCGACTTTTGATCCCTTGAAATCAATATTGAGGACATTGCCTTCACGGGCGTAGGTACGGGCACGCGCCAACCGTCGCACCCAGCCGAACGATTCCAGGACATCAATCCAGCGCTGTGCCCACCATTCGCGGTTTGGTTGAGAGTAGGGGTCGGACATGGGAGGAGAGGAGTGAGGGGTAAGGAGTGAGGAGTAGTGCTTAGAGGGTATCTGGATCGATGTTGAGTTCGCGTAGTTTGGCGGCTAGGCTATCGGCGCGTTGCTGTGAGGATAAAGCAGCTTCAGTGGGCGAGGGAACTAGGTCACCTTCGAGTGTAAAGTAACGCAGCTTGCCTTCGTGAAGACCCAAAAATAACTGTAGCTGCTGGCTCCAAAGTTGCCCTTGCGCGTTGGGCTGAAGCGGCTGATATTGACCGTTGACTAGGGAGAAGCCTGCAAATTCGAGGCTGTTGGGATCAAACCAGAAGTAGTCGTAGACTTTGAGCACATCTTGATAAAGCTGTTTCTTCAAGCCTCGATCAACATCTGCTGTACTTTCAGACAGTACTTCAATAATCACGCTGGGTGTTCTGCCGTCTTCTGCCCAGACGACCCAGCTTTTACGCGGTCTGCGTTCTACACCTAAGACGACAAAGAAATCGGGTCCGCGAAAGTCTCGGTTGCGGAGTTGTTTTTCGCTAAAGTAAATCGTGCTGTTGGCGCTGGCGTAGAAGTCAGTGCGATCGCGCCACAGCCAGTTGAGGCATTCTAAAAACAGCACGATTTGCTGAAAATGAAGGTCAGTTTCCACTGGTGGCTCGTCGCTGTACAGATCGCAAGGCGGCAGCAGCACGTCCGGATCTGGTAGTGCGATCGCTGAATCTTGCACAGAAGACACCTGAACCAAAGACATGACAAACACCTGTTCTACTGTCAATGCATATCAGCGTAGCAAACTTACAGTAGCAGTGAGCTGAGAGTAAGCGTGGTGCGATCGCGCCGCGTCAGTAAGGACATTCAAATAAAAGCAATGTGCTGGAAGCGAATCTCATGTTGCAATGCACAATGCTAATTTAGTGAGAAATAGCCTCTGAAGCATTACTAACGTATGACTAATCTACTGACAGAAGCATTTAGGAAGGCACAAGACTTACCGGAGCATTTACAAGATGAGCTTGCTGAACAATTAATTGACGATATTGAGAACGAATGGAAATGGCAAAAACAATTAGCTCAACCCCAGAGTCCGTTGCTGGACGCTCTGGCAGAGCAGGCACTGAGCAATTCTCTACAGGGTAAGACTCAGTTAAAGGGCTTTGACGAGCTATGAGAGGATGTTTTAAAAGTCAAGATGCGTGTAGCTCTGGCGACTGAAGTCGCGGCTACACGCACAAAACCTGCCTACGCAGGTTCCAAAACCCTCGTGCTGAGGTAGTCCGCGCAGGCGGACTTTGTTGATGTAGTCGCGGTTTTAACCGCCAGACACTTTTCAAACAGCCTCTGAAGTCGGAGTTGACGGATGAGTTTGTTCAATATTTTGCCAAGCTGCCCGAAAGGGTTCAAAAAACATCACGAAAAAACTACAAGCTTTGGAAGCAAAACCCTAACCACCCAAGCTTAGAGTTTAAGAAGCTCAACACAAAACAGCCTATTTACTCAGTAAGAGCGGGGATCGGCTGGCGTGCCGTAGGGGTCTTAAAAAATCCAGACACTATCGTATGGTTTTGGATTGGTTCACACAGCAACTACGACAAACTGCTAAAAAACCTATAGGTGAGCGAGTGCGATTGAATCGAAGTTCCTTGTGGTTAGTTGAGGTGGAAACCCGATGTTTCAACCCGCGAAATACAGGCGTTCTTTTTGCTTAGGTGACCCTGGTTTGTAGTAGCCTTTGAGCCAGGAGTCGTTGGGTTTGAGGTGAAACGATCGCACTTCGTCGGGTTCTGTCGTTTGCATTGTGGCGACATAGCGGGCGTAGTAGTGAATGAAAAGCCGCATGAATTCGCCCAGGTAAATGTCAGCTACACGCCGATCGCCCCGAATGATCAGCATATTCTCGTCGTTGTTCTTGGTTGAGGCATTGCTGAAATTGGCGGAACCTGTAATGACGATCGCATCATCACTAAGGGGATCGATCAACATATATTTGGTGTGAATGTACCTGACGTGGGTGTTGAGTCCCGTCGTTTTTTCTTTGAGGAAGCGATCGAAGGCACTACCTTTGGCAGCGGCTCCCGCAGCAATGCGATTATCCGGGTCACGGCGCAAACTTTCCACGTTGCCGTCTTCTTTTTCAAGCAAAACATAGCGCAAGTAGTCTTTGTCTTTCGCCAACACTGCCGCCAGCAAATCATTCACGCCAAACGCAGCCGTGAGGAATACCGCTGTGTTTGCTGCTTCCATGCGATCGGCGTACCATTCCAGAGCTTCAAGTGAGCCACGGGGACTGAAGATGGTGGTCGTTGCAGTGGGTGGCAACTCAGTTGGAACAGGTGTTTGCTCATCATTCCAGGGGCGCAGTTTGGCAGCCGTGGGATCCTGGCTAAGTTGTTCCCAGTAGGTGAGGTAACTGGCAGCAACAGTCGCGTCGCGCACAACATGCCCCACATTGGAATGTCCAAAGATGCCGCCATCGGTGATGTTAGTGGAACCCGTCCAGACCTGAAGGGGTTTGCCGTCTTTGAGCAAGATGATGAACTTGTTGTGGGCGATGTAGCTGGGGTTCGTGGTGCGAGGAATGGTGAGGGCTTCGATGTTGGCTTCGGCGATCGCCGCCTGGTTTGCCTGGTTAGGATAGTTCTGGCTATTTGGCTTGGCATCGACGATGATTTTGACGGCGGCTCCCGTTTTTTTTGCGGCACCAAACGCTTGTAAGACGGGCAAGTACTGAAATTCATACAGCGCTGCCCGCAGTTCATACTGACGACCGTTCGCCTGCTTGATAAAAGCCAGCAGCGCTTCGACCAGCCCACGAGACAGCCATTCCCAGGCTTTGCCTTTAGGCACTTTGTCGGGCGACACATTTTTGAACTTGCGGGCGTATGCCTGTGACCCTGCCACCCCCCGGTTGAAGTACACCGTATGGGTGCCAACCGTTTCATCCTCAGTCTCAACCTTGACTTCTACCGTGTCGCTCTGCTCTAGCTTCCTGGGTTTGCCGCGCAGTGCGACGATGCGATAGGTGTAGTCGTGGTTGGGCTTGGCGGTGAAGTCGCCCCACAAAAACGCCTGAATAGGATGTTCTAGAGACGAAACAAGGCTACCAGGCGGCAAGCTGGGATCGGTTTCCTCAAAGGTGCGAAAGCCCCTGAGCCAGTAGCGTTCGTCTTCGGTGTGATCGATGCGCTCGATCGCAAACCCCAGCACACCCGCACTACTCGATTCTGCTAAATCAATGCCCAGAAGGACAACATAGGAGCCTGCGATCGCCTGGACTGCGATCGCGCCGTTCGTCTCTTTTTTTCGCATGGCTTTTTACCGGGTAGGTTGGTCACACGGTGCATTGCGGTTGGTGTCGGGCGTAGCATCGGGGTAAAACGTGCGAATGGCACCTGCTTTTTTGACAAACACGGCTTGATACGGTGCCGTGCCTGGTACGGCGATCGTCAGCAGACAACCCTTCGATTCTTTAGAGTTGGACTTGAACAGCTTGAACCCGCGTGTGCCTTCCAGCAGAGTTTCCTGGGCGTTAAGCGTGTAGGGATAACCTTTGATGGGATTGTCTACAATCACTCGACCGTTTTGCACGATCGCCACACCAAAGGTGTAAATTTCACCATCTACCACTTCTTGCGTTGCCTTTCTGCCATTGCCAGTGCGGAGAATGCGCCCACCGATGCCGTTCTGCTGCAACTCCAGGTAACGACCGACAAAATGCAGCCCGCCGATGCTCTTGCCATCCTTCTCGCCGCAAAAAATGTGCTTAAAGCCCTTCTGCTCAAACCAGATGGCGGTTAAATCATCTAAAAACTGGCTGTCGGAGTTGCGATTGGGCTTTAGCTCACCACCCGTTGCCTGCTTGAGCTTGCGAACGACATCGGGATAAAACGTCATCAACTGCCGAAATTTGGTGTCGCTCACAGGAGCATCAAATCCAGCGCCGCAAAGTGCCAGAACCTTGCGATCGAAATCATTCAGCTCCGGCGGACGCGGCGAAATGTCCTTCTGTTCATCTCTGGGAAAGTCCACTGCAACCGGATTCGTCTCTGTATCAAAAAACGGCAGCAGTGATGAATTTGATGGGTTCGCGGGTTCTGGCGTAGGCGACGTATCAGGTGACGCATCGGGCGATGGGGAAGGCGTTACAGGGCTGCCGTCACTGGCTTGAAAGTCACCACAGGTTGCACTCACCCAGCGTCGTTCGGGTGTTGCTCCTGGCACTGTTACAAAGACAAACTTCCGCTGCGGACTGTTGAAGCCAACAGCGGTATAGCTCGTGCCTACTGTAAGCTGAACGCTGCCAGGATTTTTGCCGTTAATGGCTTGGGTTGCAGGACAGGCTTGTGTCGCTGTAAAAGTGCCCGATGGCGGCACCTGGGCATGAATCGTTTTAACAAAAAATGCTGATGTAGCGCCGATCGAGAGGCAGGTAACCCCGATCGCGATTCGTTTGGAGAGGGGGGGCATGAAAACAACTCCTAGTGCGTGGCTGTGTGCAAGACTGACAGCAAATCAATACAACAGGTCATAGCACTAGTCCGAACGCTTTTCAGAAAAATTTATGTTAATTGCTATGAGCGATAACCTTTTCTTAACTAAATCCTCTTGAACGGAGAAAATTTGTGCGATCGCTCATTAACATCTGACAACCAGCTATTGAATAATCCTTAATCTTCAAGCAAATAGAAATGTAAAGTGACTGTCTAAAGGGACATTGAGCCATTTCCTACCAAGCTTGTGCTTGCAAACTCGCAATGGCGTTGCTGAGATAAGCTTTTCTAATCTCAAAGTTTTCTCATTTTCAAAGAGCCACGCGATGTGCGACTTTCCTGAAAAGCTTGCCAAAACTGCCCTCACCCTAGCCCTCTCCCATCGGGAGAGGGAACCGGAACGGTCTGGAAGCCCTTCTCCCCAGGGAGAAGGGTGGGGATGAGGGCGAATTAGTTGCACATCGCGTAAGATCCACGTGTTTATACAAGTGTTTATACAAACGCAAATGGCACTATTGAGCGGATTCTGCGTCTAATCGAGTTCCGCAGCAATTGAGAGCAGCAGCCATCCTGTCACGATCGGTTGATATGCTGTTCAACTGACCGTTGGTCTCTCTAATGCTTTTACACAAATAGGCTTACAGGTATGGCAGCTTTAACACAATCTCGCCTTGCATCTCTAGTGGCGGCTCTGGGCATTACGTCTCTTAGCCTGCTACATCCGGCAAAAACGGCGATCGCGGCAGTGTTTGGACAAACAGAAGTTGACCCTGGCAAATTTGTCGTTGTGGCTTCTCCTTACAGCACTAACGCTTATCAGCTTTTGATTTTGGAGCAGCTTTCTGATCAGCGTCTCTGCTGGAGTGAAAGTGGCTCTAACCCAACTATCATCGATCCACTGCTGCTGACTTTTGACTTTACGCGCATTTGCGGGCGTAGCAACGATAGCAACGGTTATTCTGTCCGTCTGGCTGATCGAGACTTTGGCTTGCTCTTGCAGCTCAGTGTGCTCAGACGTGACAATGATTTGGTCTTGCTTGCAGTTGACTTGACCAATCGTGATGCACCGCCGATCGAAATTGGTAGAACAAACGGTCTGCCGCCTGCTGGTGCCTTTGCCAAAATTAACCTCAACCCTGAGTGGCGGTTGACCAAGCGCACTGATAAAGATGGCAACGTGCTGAGCTTTGTTTATCTAACCAGCGAGACAATTCCCTCTAGCATTAAGCTGACGGCGTTTGTCGATACGCAGTCGAGTTGGGCAAAGAACTACATTGACGCATTATCTGCCCAAAAAATCATCAGTGGGTTTGAAGATGGAACGTTCCGTCCTGATGAGCCAGTAACACGAGTGCAGTTTGCCGCGATCGTCAGTAAAGCCTTTGCCGCTTTGGAATCGCAACGTGCTGGTATCACTTTCAAGGATATTCAACCGAATTTCTGGGGTGCTCAAGCCATTCAGACGGCGTATCAAAAGGGGTTTATGTCAGGCTACCCAGACAGCACATTTAAGCCGAACCAACAAATTCCCCGCGTAGAGTCGCTGGTTTCACTAGCGAGTGGTCTGAAGCTAAGCAGTACCACCACGGATGCCCTGTCCTTTTATCAGGATGCAGCACAAATTCCGAGTTGGGCGAATGGCGCGATCGCGGCGGCTACCGATCGTCGTTTGGTCGTTAACTACCCTCGCGTCAAAGAGCTAAATCCGACTCGTCCAGCCACTAGAGCCGAAGTTGCTGCCTTCGTTTATCAAGCGCTGGCGGATGCGGGTCAACTGCCTGCTATTCCGTCTCCCTATGTTGTGTTCGTCGGTTCCCAAACGCCTACTGAAACACCATCGCCCATAGCACCGACACCACCCGCCACAGAGCCGCCGACAACACCGACACCGACACCATCGCCCACTTCATCGCCAACACCCTTACCATCGCCAATACCGACACCAACACCGATACCTCTACCATCGCCCACTTCATCGCCAACACCCTTACCATCGCCAACACCGATCCCCCTACCATCGCCCACTTCATCGCCAACACCCCTACCATCGCCCACTCCATCACCAACTCCAGGATCAGTCGTTGTACCGACAACACCAGTAAATCCATAGAACGCAGAAGCACTTCTCCGAATCGTGGTGTAATCTCTCTCAAGAGGCACACTTTTTGTTGGCTGCTCTGCGTATTCTAAAGAGTAGTTAGTGTGCGATCGTCGTTATCCATCTATTCATATGAAAAGTCCAGCTCCCACTGCTCAGCCTCACGTGACAGCGTCTCCTACTCTGACGATCGCGGGTGTGAACGAGCCAGTGATTTTACGCTACTTTGAAACCCTCAACGAAGGGGCGTTCCAGGCAACAGGTCAACTCTTTGCGGTTGATGGGGAGATGCAGCCACCGTTTGAGCAAGCGGTGGTGGGGACTGACGCGATCGCATCCTACTTGCAGGCGGAGGCAAAGGGCTTCAGCTTGCAGCCTCGTGAAGGCACAGTGAAGCTGTTAGACAGCGGCTACACCGAAATAGAGGTCGCTGGCAAGGTGCAAACACCGTTGTTTTCAGTCAACGTCTCTTGGCTCTTCCTTGTGGATTCCGAAGAAAAATTACTACTGGCAAAAATCAAACTTTTGGCATCTCCTCAAGATTTGCTCAGCCTGCGCGGTTGAAAAAGACAGCTAAAATTGATGCAGTCAAACCTCAAATGGTCGTATGACCAACAAAATTTTATTAACGTCTTTTGATTGTTGGGAAGCGCACCATACCTCAAATGCTTCGGACGATTTAATGACAGCGATGGCTCAGCAGGATCTGTTTGCTGCATGGCATGACAAGCTGTTCCTGCTGCGCAAATTGCCCGTTGATTTTCAATTAGCGCCTCAATATGTGATTGCTCAAATGGATGTTTTGCAGCCGGATTTGGTTATCTGCTGCGGTATGGCTGAGCATCGATCGCTACTCACTGTAGAGTCAACTGGCAGGCACAAAACGGACGCGCTTTCAACAGCGGTTGCGGTCGATCGACTGGTAAAACGTTTAGAGTTTACTGAAGTGAGTCATGACGCTGGAACGTTTGTTTGCAATCACCTTTACTACGCAGTCTTAAAATACATTCGCGATCGTGGCTTAAACTGTCGGTGCCTCTTTGTTCACGTACCTGTTCTCAATGAGATGAACCTTGCGCCTGTCTTGAAAGACTTTTTGGCGATTCTACACTTTTCTCAACAAGCCTCAAGAAAGCAATAGACAACTCTATAATATGAGCGCTACTAAAACGCGCTTACCCAGGAGAACCTGAGATGAACCAGGAGCCGAATAACCAGGATAATTTAGAGCGAAGACGCGAACTGCTGCGAGAGGAAGAGGCGTTTCGACTTCAACAAGAGCAGGGACGTTTAGAGTCGGCTAAAAGAAATACGACGTTTGCGTGGATCATTAATAGCATCTCCTTTTTTGTTGGGCTGCTTGAAATCCTCTTAGCTTTAAGATTTATTTTACGTGTCTCTGGAGCGAATAACAAAAACGCCTTTGCTCAGTTTATCTACGATATTTCCGAACCGTTTGTTGCCCCTTTTTCTACGCTTTTTGTGAGTCCTGTAACAGGGGGTGGCTCAAATATCTTTGACCTCAATGTTTTGGTTGCGATCGTGGTCTATGCACTCTTAGGCTGGTTGGCGATCGCCTTTGTACAGTACATTCGAGGGCGATAACTTAGAATTCACGGTCATCAGTTAACACCTGAAAAGCGATTGACTCACGTCTGAACGCTAAAGTAGCTTAGAACCCAAACCTTTTCCTCACCCTCTCACCGCATTTCGCTACTATCACTACCACCCGTCTCCAAGGATCTGTGTAATGCTGACGCTTGGCTAATCGTTTTGTCTTGTTCTTTAGCCATCAAGTCTCTTGCATTTATTGACATCCTTATGACTGCAACTAAGCTACCTATAGATCTTGGGCAATTTGCTGCCGAACTGAATGGATTGGAGATTATTACTGATCTCACCCAGATCACCAAGCTTTCTCAGGACTACTACACCTTTAGCCCCATTCTGCAACCGCTATTGAGCGACAAGCGCGGCGATCTTGTGGTGCGCCCAAGCAGTGAAGCAGAGGTGATTCAGGTTGCCGCTGCCTGCGTCAAACATAAGCTGCCGCTGACGGTGCGCGGCGCTGGGACGGGTAACTACGGTCAGTGTGTGCCGCTTCAAGGTGGAATTATTCTTGATCTGTCTCGGATGCAGGCGGTCAAATGGGTCAAGCCTGGGCTGGCATGTGTCGAACCAGGGGTCAAACTGGCAGCGTTGGACAAGCAAACTCGCAGCAGTGGTTGGGAAGTGCGGATGCTGCCCTCAACCTATCGCACAGCGACGATCGGTGGCTTTATTGGAGGTGGCAGTGGTGGCATCGGGTCGATTACCTATGGGCAAATTCGCGATCGCGGCAATCTTCTAGCAGTGCGCGTAGTCACCATGGAAGACGAACCCCGTGTGATTGAGCTACGCGGCGACGATGTTTACAAAGTTGCTCATGCCTATGGCACTAACGGCATCATTACCGAACTGGAGATTCCGCTTGCGCCTGCCTACGCCTGGGCAGAGGCGATCGTTGCTTTTCCCGACTTTATGACGGCGGCTCGATTTGGTCAGGCATTCAGCGATAGCGACGGCATCATCAAAAAGCTCGCGTGCATTTGCGCTGATCCCATCCCCACCTATTTTGCCGCGTTCCGTAACGTCATTCCGGCTGGTAGCCACTGTGCCCTGGTCATGGTTGCCGAATCAGCGCTAGAACCCTTTGCCGAACTGGTAAAGGCATACAGCGGCACGGTTTGCTTACAGAAGAGCGCCCAAGAAGCCAGCAAAGGCACCACTTTAGTTGAATACTCCTGGAATCACACCACACTACACGCTCGTAGCGTTGATCCGTCTTTGACCTATCTCCAGACGATGTTTCCGCCAGACAAAGAGATGAAGCTGGTTGAGCACATGTATCAACATTTTGGTGATGAAGTCATGATGCACCTGGAGTTTATTCGCATCGGTGGCGAAGCCGTTCCTGCTGCTCTGCAAATTGTCCGCTATACCACTCCAGAGCGTCTTGCCGAGATTATTCATTACCACGAAGCGAACGGTGCGTTCATTGCCAATCCTCATACCTACGTTCTAGAAGATGGGGGGAGAAAGACCGTTGATCCAGAGCAGTTGCGCTTCAAAGAACAGGTCGATCCCTATGGCTTGCTGAATCCTGGAAAAATGAGAGCCTGGGAAGAAAGGGAATAAGGAGTAGGGGACAAGAAGACGCGTCATTTGAACGCTGCCGCCCCCTGGCTTTCTGTCTCCTCTAGGCAACAGTCAGCCGATCGCCCTCCGACTCAAGAAACGAACTTTGCTAACGAGAGCGCTATGATTGTAGCGAGGTTAAGTTGTGTAAAGAAAGTTGACTACAACCGTCAGGTCTTCAGAGCATATTGCGCTGCCAGCGACGTGGCATCCTCTTAACCCAATCTGGCAAGGTGATGAAACGATCGTGCAGCAGGGTTTACCTCATAGCAAACTAGCGCCTACCTGGCAGATGCTCATGCTGGGCGATGGTTCCCCAACCCGTCATTTACAGTTGTTGACCGGAGAGCCAACAGAAGTTGATGTCATTGATATGTCGGCGATCGGCATGGATGGCGATCAGGCACCGAGCCAACTTCAGGTCGTGCCGGGTCCACGCTTGCGGCGGCAGGTCTGGTTGCGAACTGCTTCAGGGCAGCGCCTAGCCTACGCTACATCCTGGTGGGAAGCCAGTCATGTGGATGAGTACCTGCAAAATCGATCGCTCCCCATTTGGGCAAGCCTTGCCCGGTTACGTACAGAACTATATCGGGATGTTCAGGGTATCTGCTATGGTCATTCGACAGCGCTAGAGCAAGCATTTGGGCAATCGGGTCCGCTCTGGGGTCGCCACTACTTATTCTGGCATCGCGGACAGCCCCTCACGCTGATTTACGAGGTTTTTTCGCCTTACTTGACAAGGTATCTGGGCGCGACACGCTTGGATGGTTGCTGAGTTGATGGCGCTGAATGAAGGTCGCGGCGATCGCGCTATTCAGTTCACATGCGGCTGCTTTACAGAGATAGTTTTTGTCAACTAGGGCTATAATCTGTTCTCAGTGACAGTGCATACCATCCGCTAAGATGTCTAACCCGACGACGCAGCAGCAGCTAGACCAACTAATCAAGACAACCACTGCACTGATGCAGTCTTCTAGCCAGCATAATCATAAGATTGATGCACTGACGGACAAAATTGATGCGCTAACCGATCAAATTGGTCATCTCACTGAAGGCTTTGCGGACATTAAGTTAACAGCAGAGCGGCAGGCAGAAGCAGCAGAACGGCAGGCGGCAACAGCAGAACGGCAGGAACGCAACATTGATCGGTTAGTTGGTATTGTTGATCGCCTACTCCAAGACAGGACAGTATGATCGATCGCGCCTCAAAGCTGGGCATCCCTACGCTAACTGCGCTATCCTAAGCAGTAGAAAAGTATAAATAAACCACCCTACTTCTGGAGAATGCAACATGACTTGGCGCGGGTCTAACACGGCTCAGGATAGAATTTTTGCCTCCCTGGTTTATTTAGTTCCGTTACTGGATGTTCTGCCATTCGGTCAATCATTCCTTAGAGAATTTTTAGGCATCAACTTGAGCGCGCTGATGCGGTTTCCACTTGTTCAAATCTACTACTTTCCTTTTGTCCCCTTTGTCGTTTTCTTTGCGCTGTTCTTGCTCGTCGTCAGAAACGAAGGCATCCATCACTTCATTCGTTTCAATGCTATGCAAGCAATTCTCATCAGCATCGTTTTAAGCTTGTTTGGCATTATTTGGCAGTACGTTCTCGGACCAATTTTAGGCGGTGGTTTACTGACTCAAACGCTCTTCAATACAGTCTTTTTAGGAACTCTTGCAGCTGCTGGCTATTCTGTCGTTCAGTCTGCGTTGGGACGATATGCTGAGATCCCCACCATCTCGGACGCTGCATATACTCAGGTTCGCTAGCAGTTGATCGACGCAGCAGAGCCGTAAGGACAAAGCGAAAGGCACCTCATCAGCAAAGGGGTGCCTTTTACGTTCAGGTAGGGCTTGACGACGATTCTGACACTCGTACAGCCACCGTGTTGTTTAAGTAGCCGATACCCTCAATCTCTACTCGGACACGATCGCCCACCTGGAGCGGTCCCACGCCTTCCGGTGTTCCAGTCAGCACCACATCGCCTGGCAGCAAGGTGATCGCTTGGCTGATGTAAGATACCAAGACATCTGGTGAGAAGACCATTTGATCGATGAAAGCAGACTGCACAGGTTTGGGATCATCGTTGACAAAGGTTTGTAGCCGCGCTCCTGAGCTAACATCCCGCACAATCCAGGGACCTAACGGACAGAACGTGTCAAAGCCTTTCGCGCGTGTCCACTGCCCATCCTTGCGTTGCAAATCGCGGGCAGTCACGTCGTTTGCGATCGTGTAACCCCAGATTTTCCCTTGTGCCTGTTCGGGAGTGCAATCGACGCAGCGATCGCCGATAATCAGCGCTAGTTCTCCCTCATAATCCACACGCTGCGACTGAGAGGGATACAGAATCATGCCATCTGTAGCGATCACGCTGGTAGATGGCTTCAGGAACAGCAGCGGTTCTTCAGGCACAGGCGTACCCATTTCTGCCG
Organism: Tildeniella sp.; assembly: GCF_059505325.1. Lineage (NCBI taxonomy): Bacteria > Bacillati > Cyanobacteriota > Cyanophyceae > Oculatellales > Oculatellaceae > Tildeniella > Tildeniella sp. Next base: position 191,117 of record NZ_JCACKI010000064.1, on the reverse strand, counting down.
CATGATCGGCGTAGTTCTTGCCAACCGCTACCACTTTTGATGGCGCACAAGGTGCGAGGATGGAGTAGCTCTCAGCCGACAACTCTAAATCCGTTAATTGCCCATTTAACCAGGGAGGCGCATCTAAAACATGCACCTCTCGGCTAAGTTGGAGTAAACCGTAGTAGATCTGTCCGTCTGCTGTTTGAACCCGGACATAGCGCTGTGCCATAACTTAACTGATTCCTCACAGACCGAGAAAAATTTGAAAACACTCTGACTTGCGTAGACAGCTTGGTCGAGCCACTCTGCCCTTCACAGGAGTGTGTTTAAACCTATCACTACAGTTTCAGGTATGGCGGTATCGACGATGCATCACCAAAGCTGTTAATTTTTAACTAATCGCCGATCTACCTACTTGCAACCCAAAAGCGATAGAATTGTAAATCCTTGCTTCTGAAGACCGAAGCGATCGATGAACGGCAGGTAACCTAACACCTCCACCAAATTGTTCGCCATTGTGTCACGAAGCCACTAGTCCACAAGGAGACCTTCGACATGGAATATTTTTACGAAACGATGTACATTCTTCGACCCGATCTGAATGAAGAAGCAGTGGATCAGGCGATCGAAAAATACCAAACGCTCCTACGCGAAAACGGAGCCGATGTTCTAGAAACACAGCATCGAGGTAAACGCCGTCTCGCCTACGAAATTCAAAACCACCGTGAAGGTATCTACATTCAAATCAACTACCAAAGCAACGGCAGCCAGGTAGCACCGCTGGAACGTGCGATGCGTTTAAGTGAAGAAGTAATTCGCTTCCTCACCATCAAGCAAGAAGTCCCAGAAGTCGAAAAAGAAGCTGTAGAAGCCTAGCTTCGAGATCCAAATCGTAAACTGCTTACACTGGAGAAGGCAGACGCTCATGTTTGCCTCTCGTCATTGGTCTTAAGTGCAGTCAAAGCAAGCCCATGAAGCTCTCTAAGAAAAATCTAGACCAGCGTTTAGAGCACGTTTACGATGTCATTATTGTAGGCGGCGGTGCCGGTGGACTGGCAGCAGCAGTTTACTTGCAGCGCTATCGTCTCTCTTGCCTCGTCATTGAGAAAGGGCGGGGGCGATCGTTCTGGATGCAAGATTTGCGAAATTACCTGGGCTTGCCGCCCGAAACGCCGGGACGGACATTGTTGCAGCAAGGACAACAGCACGTTCTCTCACTGGGTGCTGACTACCTGGCTGGTTTTGTGGAAGCGGTGTATGACGAAGGTGAGACCTTTGCCGTCAAAGTCAAAGTGGGCAAGCAGGACAGCGTTTATCCTGTTTTTCGCAGTAAGTATGTGGTGGCGGCAAGCGGTATTATCGATCGCCTACCCCACCTCGAAGACATGCAAAATGTCTATGATTACGCAGGCTACAACTTGCATGTTTGCATGATTTGTGACGGTTATGAGATTGCAGATAAACAGTGTGGGCTATTTGTAGAGACCGAAGCGGCGATCAACACTGCCTTTGTGTTGAACTGGTTCACCCCATATATCACTGTCTTTACGCAAGGCTTATGCACTGTGGGCACAGAAATGCGCCAGAAGCTCAAAGAGCACGGCTACCCGCTGGTAGAAACACCGATCGCTAAATTCCTTGGGCAAAATCATGAAATGACCGGGGTCGCGTTAGCCGATGGTGCGACGGTACATCTGGAAACGGGGCTGGTCGCTATGGGTTCACACTACTTCAATGAATATTTGAAAGCGCTGGACTTACAGTGGAACGGTGAGAACTTGGTGACGGATTCCATGTGCCGAACGTCTCACTCACGACTTTTTGCCATTGGCGATTTAAAAGAAGGGCTTAATCAGGTATCAATTGCAGTTGCAGATGGTACATTAGCTGCAACTGCAATTTGGCGGGAGATTCGCCGCGCCTCTGCCCCTCGTCGCTGGGAGTCTCATTTGAGCCAGCCTGATGTTATAGAAAATGGAGTTCTAAAGACGTGACTTATTCTGAGAACCAAACCCTGCCTGATATACAAGTTGAAACTGCGCGTCTCCGCGAAGAGCTACAGATGCGCGACAACCTGGTGCAGCAACTATCTCAAGAGCTGTTTCGCCTGGTAAAAGGCAATGCCAGCTTTATGCCTAGTCCAGAAGTGTCTGAACGACATTTGTCCGAAGTGTGTGCTCTACGCGAACAATTGCAAGGTGTCGAACAGCAGGTCACGTTCTACCAGGAACAGATTACCGATCGCAATACAGAAGTTTACCAGTTACGGCAGTCGGTTCAAGAACTGACCGATCGCTCCCGTATGTTGGAGCAAGTCGTTCAAGAACTCCCCAAAATTTATCGGCAGAAATTTGCTGAGCGGATGGTGCCCATTCGTGAAAAAGTAACTCAAATCCAACGCGAAAATCGTCAGCTCCACGCCGAACTGCAAAGCGTTAGCTATCGGCTGGCAGTAAGAACCCGCCGTCAAACGCACCTCGATTTACCCAGCTTTCCCAAAGACATGAGCGCTTCTCTCCCCAGTTTTGGGCACGCTTAAACTGCAATGTCTGATGTACTCATTGTCGTCGATGTTCCTTCAGCCACAACGACTCAGATGGCATCGGCGCTAAAGCAAGCCATTTTAACTGAACGAGAGTCCAATGCTGAAGCACGGACGGTCGATATAATCGATTCGTCCGACCTAATGGCAGATGATGCGATACTGGACGATCGCTTGCTTTGTCCTCTCACCCTCAACTTACCCGAAACGTTACCGTTTACAGCACAGACACTTTACACCACCTGCCGCAACACTGACGCTCTACGTCAACAGCTTGAGTGCTGGCAATACCCTACAGGCGCAGGTGCCTTCTGGCTGCCGATCGTCCTTACAGCCAAAGGACCACTCTATGCTGAAGTCATTGGCGTGAAGGCAAATACAGCTCTGACAACGCATTCACTAGGATCATCCTACGAACAGCCGATCCATCTTTCAGACGTGCAGCGGCAGCCACTGTATGCCTTAGCTCAGCGGTTGCTGCGATCGCTCAATGCATCACCAGCCGTCTACCTCATGCAGTTTGGCTGGCAGGGTGACACACTTTATTTTGATCGACTGTTGCCCTTTCCAGACGCGCCCGCGATCGCCAGTCTTAATGTTCAAACGCCTGATTTGTTTACCTGTCACTGGTCATGCCTTATAGGTAAACCCCTTACTGACCTTACGATCAACTGTCTTATTTGATTCCGTAGAACCAGAATGAATACGGCTCACAACTAACGCACGGTCAGAGAGAAATCGGTCGTTGCTGAATAAAGGTATGAAAGGTCAAATCCCCCCTCACTCTCTCCCGTTGGGAGAGGGGACTAGATTCTGGCTCCCTTCTCCTCAAGGAGAAGGGTTGGGAATAAGGGAAATCATACTTGCATTCAACAACGCTAGAAATCGGTCGTTTGCAACAATTAGACACTCTTAGACACTCAAACAGTATCTCCTTGCCGAAAAACTCAGTTTCTACTCAAGCCCTACGATTATTCAATCAACCAAACTTTATTTGCTCTTCTATTTGCATTGCTTTATTGAGGAAAGTTATAAATATTAGATAAAGCAAGCAGTCAGCGACGAAGAGGGGGTGATCAAACACTCCATAATTAGGTTGAGCTACTTGCTTCAGGGTGCATAAAGCGTGTTTTCGCTAAAGAATCTACTACCAGTCAATGTCGATCGAGTGGTCGCGCATCAAAGAGCAATAAATTTTTGAAACGGTCTGAAACGACCATCAGTCAAATGCTGCGCTCATTACTGGGTCTTTTAATAGAGTTTGCAAGGCTATAGTAGGAAGGTTTATGGAGGCAAGTTAACCAACGACTTGCCGCTTAGCTTTTCACTCACTCACGCTTGTACGCAATTTGCATCTTCACTCTCCCCTTTCACTAAGAGACTTCACGATGAAGGGAATCAATCGTTCGATCACAGGTTTTTCTCTACTGGTGTTGGTCGGAGTAAGCTACTCCTTGCCAACAGCAGCACAGACAGCGCCTGCTCAAACCAATCTTTCTCAAACGGATGTTAACGCTCCGAAACCAATTGATACTGTACAGCCAGAAACCGCTTACACCCTAGGTGCGGGCGATCTACTCAGAATCGACAGCTACGATACACCTGATCTTGTTCTAGAGCCGCGTTATCCAGTGCTACTAGACGGGACAGTCAATTTACCCTGGGTTGGCAGTATTCCCGTCGCAGGCTTGACGCTCAAAGAAGCGTCTGACCAGCTGAAGACCAGGTACGGCAGGTTTATCAAAAACCCAACTATCACCGTTAGCTTAATTGGCGCTCGTACTCTAAAAGTCGGTGTGATTGGTGAAGTGACCCGTCCCGGCTCGTATGTTATTGCAAATAATCTCACCAGTACATCTGCGGTAAGTACAACGAATGCAGCTCAGAGTGGATTGAATACGCAGCAGCAGGGCACTACTGAGAGTGGCAGTCAATGGCCCACAGTCAGCAAAGCAATTCAGGCTGCCGGGGGTATTACTGAGCAAGCTAACATTCGTCAGATTCAGATTCGCCGTCCCCAAGGTTTAGGCGGGGACAAGACTTTGACGATCGACCTCTGGAAGTTTTTAAGCGCGGGCGATCTAACTCAAGATGTCCAGGTGCGTGATGGTGATACGCTCGTGATTCCGAAGGCGACTCAGGTCGATACAGCAGAGGCGCTTCAGATTGCCAACAGCAATTTTTCCCCGGACGCAATCAGGGTTAATGTTGTCGGAGAGGTCACGACCCCTGGAGCAGTTGCTGTCAAACCCAACACGACGTTGAACCAGGCAATCTTAGCTGCGGGTGGGTTTAGAAATGGTCGGGCGAAGAAGGATGTGGAGTTGATTCGGCTCAATCCCGACGGCAGTGTCGATCGACGAAGCATTGCCGTTGATTTTTCACAAAAGTTAGATGAAAAAAATAATCCTCCCTTACGCAACAACGATGTCGTTGTAGTGAACCGGAATGGGCTTGCTAAGATTGGCGACGGTGTCAGTACTGTCTTAGGTCCACTTGGCGGTGTGTTAGGGCTGTTTACTATCTTCAGGTAATTTTGGATACGCCTCCTAGGTAGGGTCAAAAGTTTTGATGCTCAGAGTCAATGAGGTAGAGAGAAAAACCATGAAAGCTGAACAATATACTCACGATTCATCACTGAATGACCAAGAGCGATCGCGTGGAAATGGCATGTTAGGTGATGAAGCAGCAGACTTTACTCCTGGACAAAAGGGGCTAGATCTGTCGCCTCTAGTTAGGATGATCCAGCGAAATGCTCTTCTCATTGCAGGGGTTACCGTCGCTGGTGCGGCTCTTGTTGCCTACTCAACATTGAGTGGTACGCGGACCTATAAAGGGCATTTTCAGCTTTTAGTAGAGCCAATCACTTCTCAAGCTCGCCTTTCCGACCCTGCTTCAATTTCACGTCCAGGCGCACAACAGCCCGATGTCATTGACTATCCGACGTTGATCCAGGTCTTACAAAGCCCTGAATTGCTCTCCAAGATTGCTACAGAGATTCAACGTCGTTATCCTGATGTCACAGCCAATTCGCTTGCAGCCGCTGCCAGTAACAAATCACTGGTCATTAAGCGTTATGAAGTCTCTGCACAGCGCTTCGGGTCTGATGCATCAGACCCGACGAAGGTGATTGATGTCTTGTACAAAGGACAAGATCCTCAGAAAGTAGAATTTATCCTACAGGAACTTGCCAGAGGGTATTTGAGGTATAGCCTTGAAGACCGAAAAACTCGCATTGGTGGTGGTGTGCAGTTTATTGAAGACCAACTTCCCAGCCTACAGCGCCGCGTCAATGACTTAGAAGGAGAACTGCAAACTCTAAAGCAGCGTTATCGCATCGCTGATCCAACGACGGAAGGTGCTCAACTTTCTACGCAGGCTCAAGGGGTTCAGGCTCAGCAGCTAGAAACGCAGCGTAACCTCGCAGAACAGCAGGCACTCTTCGCACGCCTGCAGGCACAGCTTGGTATTACACCAGAGCAAGCACTAGCAGCGTCTTCTCTCAGCGAAAATACCAGTTATCAAACTCAGATTGCTGAATTGAAAAAGGTGCAGGCGCTGATTGCGTCCAAGTCCGCACGGTATAGTGACGACAGTCCAGTCATTCGAGGTTTAACAGAACAGCAAACCAAGTTAGAGCAGTTCTTAGATAGGGAAGCCCGCAAGAATTTAGGGCTGTCTGGTTCTAACGTAGCTCTTGACCCTCGCATTCTGGCATTTCAAAATGCGCTTCGGGTTGACCTGATCAAGCAGCTCGTTACCGCTGCAAACACCACACAGCAATTGCAGGTACGTAGACAGGCGATCGCTCAATCTCAGGCGTTCCTCAACCAAAAGCTGCAAGAGTTTCCAGTCGTTGTGCGTCAGTACACTGGCTTAAGCCAACGATTGGATCTTGCTAGAACGACACTCAACCAATTTTTGACGCAACGTGAAACGCTGCGGATTGAAGCGGCACAGAAAGAAGTCCCCTGGGAGATTGTTTCGGCTCCATCGATTGATCGAGATAGTAAAAACAATCCGATTCCATCTGCAAATATCGAACCAAAATTCCTGATCGCTGGCTTGGGTGCTTGTTTGTTGCTTGGACTGGCAGCCGCTTTGCTGAAAGAGAAAGCTAGGAATCAGTTCTACAGTGCAGAGGATATGGAAGGCGCGTTGAAGTTGCCGCTTCTAGCAACTGTTCCTTTCAGAACTGGTTTAACCCAAACTACAGCGATGACTGCTTCGCGATCTGATGCCTTTTCAAAAGCATTCAGTTCGCTCTACACAAATATTCGCTTCCTGAGTTCCAATCCATCGGTGCGCTCCATCGTCGTTGGCTCTGCAGAGTCTGGTGATGGCAAAACGACTGTTGCTCTCCATCTGGCACGAGAAGCCGCCTCAATGGGACAGCGAGTTCTATTAGTCGATACTAATCTGCGCTCCCCCCAGATTCATGCGCTCTTCAGTTTACCAAACTCGCTGGGACTGAATGAGGTGCTCTCAGGCAAGTCAGAGTTAGATCAAGTCGTTCAACGCACGTCTATCGATCACAACCTCTCGGTGCTAACGTCTGGTCAGACTTTGCCGGAATCGGGGAGGCTACTGGCTTCAACTGCGATGCAGGAACTAATGCAAAAACTGCAAGCTAAATTCGACCTTGTGATTTACGACACATCAGCGCTTGCAGACTTTTCTGATGCCAATTTCCTGGCTGCTCAGTCTGATGGGCTGCTTATGGTTGCTGGCGTAGCAAAAACAAAGCGCTCTACGTTGACTCAAGTCATAGCAGAACTAGGCAAGTTTCGGCTACCTGTATTGGGTTTTGTTCCTAACCATCCCGGTAGAGGCACGGCAAATGCTTATAATCAGCCAGGTCAATACGGGCAGAACTTTAGTGGTAAGACCACTTCTGCTGGAAAACCCCAAAATGCTCAAGCCCAATAAGTAAGTGTCAATTAAGCGATCGAGCGACACGCTTTCAAGCCGCCGCGCAGCTCAAGCAGTCACTCGGACTTGTTTAGATTCGTTTACTTAAAGAGCCAGCCACGGTGGGAGCGCCGGAGACATCGTGATGAATCAACTGCTCAATTTTTTCTTGTTGGCGATCTCGCTTCTCCTCTTCATTCCGACCATTGTGCTTTGGGTGGAATGCCTTGCGGCAGTAGTGCCAAAACGAAGCAGACGTAGGGAGCCATTAATCACGCACCCGACGATCGCTATCCTAGTTCCAGCGCATGATGAGGCAGCAGGAATTAGCCTCACCTTAAAGACATTGCTACCACAGGTAAGCAGCCGCGATCGTCTGGTTGTAGTGGCTGACAACTGTAGTGATGAAACAGCATCAGTGGCTCGGGCAAGCGGTGCGACAGTGCTGGAGCGGCATGACTCGGAAAGGCGCGGCAAGGGCTACGCTTTAGATTTTGGGCTGAAGTTTCTAGCCTCTGAGCCGCCCGATGTCGTAGTGGTGGTTGATGCTGATTGTTTGGTTGCAGAAGGTGCGATCGAGAAAATTTCACAGTTGGCAGCAGCAACGCAACGCCCGGTGCAGTCCAGCTATCTTCTCACCCAGCCCACGAACCCTAGTCCTGCCTCAGCGGTTTCACTCCTCGCTTTTACGGTCAAGAACTTAGTGCGTCCAGTCGGGCTGGCTCAACTCGGACTGCCCTGCCTCTTAACAGGTACTGGAATGGCATTTCCCTGGTCTGTTCTGCAACAGGTTTCCTTAGCCAGCGGCAACATTGTTGAAGACATGCAGCTTTCTCTAGACCTCTTAATTGCGGGTTATCCCACAATTTTCTGTGCAGAGGCGGATGTGTCTGGTTCGTTGCCAGAGAACGAAAAAGCCGCAGCCAGTCAGCGGACTCGGTGGGAGCATGGACACCTGCAAACTCTGCTGAAACAGGTGCCACGCCTGCTAAAAGCATGGATTGACCAAAAGCATTTCAATTTATTGGCGATCGCGCTTGATTTGTGCGTTCCTCCACTATCGCTATTAGTGATGTTCTGGTGCGCGGCTATGGTAGCTGCGATCGTGTCCGGTTTGACGCTTCAAATCTACGCACCATTAGCTCTATTGACGCTGGAAGGACTGTTAATCCTGGCTTCGATTACTATTTCTTGGGCAAAATTCGCGCGACATAAATTGCCTTTAAGCACGCTCTTAGCGGTACCGCTCTATGTCCTCTGGAAGGTGCCACTTTACATCGCTTTTTTGGTGAAACCTCAGACTAAATGGGTTCGTACAGAGCGCGATTTGGCAAAATCTCAAGAACTCTAACTGGTTGCACATAGCTAATACCCAGTCAATTCACGCCTATTATCGGAAACCTCAAAGCTCAGCCCTATAAGGGATTGAGTGATGATAAAACTGTGCGCTTCATACAACCATGTATCGCTCTTTGAGCATAGATGAGAGGCAAAAGCTGTTGCTTTGAATACAACCTCTGAGAGAGGGCTTAACTAGAAACCTTACGTACTATTGAAATGTGGAAAGAGATAGTTCTAGATGTCTCGTCCCATTCAAAAGTTCCTTAGAAACGGAGTACGAAGATGAGTTTAGAAGAAAGAGCTAAAGCTGCTGCCAAGAACGTCGAAGGCAAAGTCCAAGACGCTGCAGGCAGAGTGACTGGCGATCCAGAGGATCAAGTAGAAGGTAAAGCGAAGCAAGCGGAAGCGCAAGCACGCAACGCTAAGGAAGATCTGAAGGATGGCGCTAAGCGCACGGTAGATAACGTATAGCCAAGGCCTGGGGGACATCAGCTGATGTCCCCTTTTTTTGGGCATTACTTTGCGGAAGTTGTTGGAGTACCAATGGTGTTGCCAAGCTAAGGGTCGTGAATTTGATAAAACCGAACGCTTGCGTAGGATGTGTTAGGCGCTAGCCGTAACGCATCGCTGCCAGAGTTTGATGCGTTACGCTGCGCTAACACATCCTACAGAATTCGATCTTATTTAATTCTCATTCCTAAGGGTTTCGCTAGAGCGTCCCTCACGAAAACATCGTTGCTGTTGTTATGGAGCAGATCTTTAGTACGATGCTGTTTAGTGACTTAGCATTTTGTGGTTAACTCGTGGCACAAAGTTTCAACAATCCCGACTCAGGTACGTTAGCCCTAGAGACGTTAACCAATGTTGCTGGTAATCCAGGCGATTGGTCTGTTTTATTACAGCAGTTACTCGATCGTGAGTCTCTTTCTACTGAGCAAGCCGCCACTCTTATGCAGGGTTGGTTGAATGATGCTGTTCCGCCTGTATTATCGGGAGCGCTTCTGATTGCAATGCAAGCGAAAGAAATTTCTGCCGATGAGTTAGTTGGTATGGCGCAAGTGTTGCAACGTTTAGCATCCCCGTTATCTGTGCCTCGCTACCCATCTTTAGCGACGATCGTTGACACCTGTGGTACTGGCGGCGACGGCTCTGGAACCTTTAATATTTCTACCGCTGTGGCGTTTGTGACTGCAGCCGCAGGTGTTCCCGTAGCTAAGCACGGCAACCGATCGGCTTCTAGTCGTGTCGGTTCCGCGGATGTACTGGAAGCCCTGGGTGTTAATTTGGCAGCACCTTCAGAGAAAATCCAGGCTGCGATTCATGAAGTTGGCATCACGTTTTTGTTTGCTCCCGGTTGGCATCCGGCTTTGAAAGTCGTTGCACCGATGCGTCGTGCTTTAAAGGTGCGAACGATCTTCAATCTTTTAGGTCCGTTAGTAAATCCGATGAATCCGACGGGGCAGGTGTTGGGTGTGTACGCCACTGGCTTAATCGAGACGATCGCAGAAGCGTTGAACCGTCTGGGTGTACGGCGCGCGATCGTGCTGCATGGTCGTGAAAAGTTAGACGAAGCTGGCATCGGCGATTGGACAGACCTGGCGGTTTTGGCGAATCAGAGAGTGACCTTAACCAGCTTGAACCCAGCTGAGTTAGGCATTGCAGCTGCACCATTGAGCGCGATCGCGGGTGGCGACGTGCAGTATAACGCTGAAATTTTACGCTCAGTGCTGCAAGGTAAGGGAACGCAGGCACAGCGAGATGTCGTAGCACTCAACGCCGCTCTAGCTCTTCAGGTGGGTGACGCGTTGCCTCAAGCGGACAATCCTTACGCAACGGGTGTCATGCTTGCCAGGGAAATCTTGAGTAGTGGAGCTGCCTGGAGTAAAGTTGAGCAGCTAGTTCAGTTTCTCAAGTGAGCTTAACAAAAGCTTCGAGTGTTTCATTCTGGGTGTTGTAGTGCGGAAATTTCCTAGCTTACTGAGGCTTGAATTCGACGACATCACGCTTGATGGTGACATCGTAGTCAGCGAAAAAGTCGTGACCTAGTAAGCCTATATCAAGGGCTGAGTTACCGATCGCAACCACAACGCCTTTAACGACTGCTCCACCCACCGCGATCGAACTGACATAAGCAAGAGGCACTTCCACGCCTTTGTCACTAGCCGTGTCTACCTTTGCTTTACCGATGACACTAACTCCTAAGGTCGATGCCATAGCGCTGGTAATGACAGTACCACTGGCTCCTGTATCGACAATCATTTCAAAGCTTCGACGACCGTTAAACGTGACATCAATAACGGGTGTGCCGCCCGCCCGCCGCTTGATTCTGGCTATGTAGACACGCCTTTTGCCGGACGCTGCGTTTGAAATGACTGCTTCAGGCTGGCTAGCAGGCACATTATCAGTACGAGGCGTGATGGGTAAAAAAGTCGGTTCAGAGGCAATTTCATTAGAACCTGCACGGGTCGCTTGTCGTTTGGCATAAGCAAGGTTACGTTGATATTCGGTCAACTTTGCTTTTGCCAGCGATCGATAAGGGCTGGTAGGTGGAATCGATCGCATGAATTGGATTGCCTGCTGCCAGCGGCTGGCAACCAAATTCCAATCGTCCCGTGACTGAGCTGAAACCGTAATATTACCAGCGCTATCAGCTTTCTCTAACGCAAGCTTGTAAGGGTCTAGATTGGTAGTGGCGGGCTGGGGTTTGAGAACAGATGACACCCCGCTAGCATCGGGCGTAACATCATCAGAAGCAATGGGCGGAGACTTTTCGACACGCTCCACAGCCGTCCTGTCAGTAGTATGGCGGCTACAGGCAGTGCTTCCCAACAAAATCGTACCTGACAGTATGAGCAGAACGGCACCAGCGCAAGAGCGTTTTAGCATGGGCTCAGAAAACTTATGAATGAGGTACGAATTGGAGGTGCATTTACGCCTGTCAGGTTTAGATGCCTCACCTTAACTCTAGAGTGCCGCACTATAGGTACTCAACTAACTTACTCTATGAAAATAACAAACTGGACGGGGCTTCGCTTTGCCTTTCACATGCTTATGCTGAACTCCTGTCCCTGGTTGAGCATGGCATAATAAAACGTCAGTATCTGATTGCAAAAGTGATTATGGTTTCTCCTACTCAGCCCGCGTTGCTGGTTTTAGCGGATGGTACGTCTTACCACGGCTCGTCGTTTGGGGCAACTGGCACAGCGATCGGCGAGGTTGTGTTCAACACAGGCATGACAGGCTATCAAGAGGTTTTGACCGATCCCAGCTACTCTGGTCAGATCGTGACGTTTACCTATCCAGAACTGGGCAACACGGGCGTGAATGCGGACGATGAGGAATCAGCTCAGCCACAAGTACGAGGAACGATCGCCCGCAATGTCTGCTTCAAGCCGAGCAACTGGCGATCGACGCAATCGTTACCTGACTATCTGAAGCAACACCACATTTTGGCAATTTATGGCATTGATACGCGTGCCTTGACGCGTAAGCTCCGCTCAGCCGGAGCGATGAATGGAGCAATATCCACTGAGATTCTTGACCCTGCGGATTTGTTGGCGCATGTCCAAGATGCACCCAGCATGGCAGGACTCAATCTGGTACGCGAGGTGAGTACCAAAACGAGCTACGAGTGGTCGGGTGTCACGAACGCCGTTTGGGAGTTTGGACCCACTGCCCAGCCCGTCGATGCCGTCCCGCTTACGGTCGTTGCGATCGACTTTGGTATCAAGCGCAATATTCTGCGTCGTCTTGCTAGTTACGGCTGTCGTGTCATCGTCGTACCAGCCAACACGCCACCAGAAGAAATCCTCAAATACAACCCAGATGGCATCTTTCTCTCAAACGGACCCGGTGACCCAGCCGCTGTAAGTGAAGGTATTGCGACGACCAAAGCGCTACTAGCTAGCCAAAAGCCGATTTTTGGCATCTGTATGGGACATCAGATTTTGGGGCTATCGCTTGGAGCAGAGACGTTTAAACTGAAGTTTGGGCACCGAGGTTTGAATCAACCCTGTGGGCTGCATCAAAAAGTAGAGATTACCAGTCAGAATCATGGCTTTGCGATCACTGCCGATTCACTGGCTACTGCTGATGTCGAAATTACTCACCTGAACCTGAATGATCAGACGGTCGCTGGCTTACGCCACAAGTCGCTGCCGTTGTTTTCTGTCCAATATCATCCTGAAGCAAGCCCTGGACCGCACGATGCTGATTACCTGTTCGAGCAGTTCGTGCAAACAATGCGAGCACAATTACCGATCGGTGCAAAGTAGAAAGGCAAAGAGAACGCAATTTCAGGCTTTCTTTTCCCTGTTCATCAACTATTCGCTAAGATAGCGGTACTTAAGGACAACCTCGCGGTAGCAGATTTGCTAGCCAGGATGTATACTTAAACGTCGAATCAAGGACTAAACAGCTAGGAGGGTTTTATTCCTGAACAACTAACCCTGACGGTCAGCTTAAGAGGCGCACGCGAAGTTAGGGACAATTACCAGTTATTTCGCCTCACAGGTCTCTTGGATGCCTTCTCAGAGCCTACTTTTCGCAAGGTGCTAACTAAATGTGTGGAGGAGGGACCCAAGCACATCATTCTAGATCTATCCAAAATAGATTTTGTTGATAGTTCTGGCTTGGGTGCCTTGGTGCAGCTTGCTAAGAAAGCTCAGACCGCTGAGGGTACTTTGCAAATTGTCACCAACCCCCGTGTCACTCAGACAGTCAAGCTTGTGCGCTTGGAACAATTTCTGGCGCTTCAAACGTCGGTTGAGGTTGCGATCGAAAACGTTAAATCTACCTAAGCTTTGGCTTCTGTTCACGGCGAAAGAGACAACCAGGCGATCGCCAGTCTTCTGAAGCACCAACTAATTTAAGGCACCTGCTGAGCCAGACAATTTGCCCGTATTTGAGGGAGCTTGGTACTGCTTCTGAGATGCTGTAATCCGCCGTTCTAATCAGAAGCTGTCCAAACTGCTTCTGATGTCTGACTTTTAAACTCGTTCACCACAGTTTGCTCCAGTTCAGTTTGTGGTCGCTTTTGCTAACGGTAGAGCTTGAACCAGGCGATCGAGCGCCATGCAATGACAGATTTATGAGCTAGCGTATGCGTTGGATTTGGCAAAGTAGCTTACACAGGGTGTTTACCCTTTTCTTAGGGCTTTCAGTCATTATCTTCCTGCTCACCAGTCATTTGACCGCAGTTAACGCTAATCAAGTGACTGTCACCAAACCCCCTAAAAGCCATACTATGAGCATTCTTACGCCCCTCTCTAAAGAAGAATTGAATGCGGCGTTGGGGCAGCTCAACGGTTGGAGCATCAAGGACGGTAAACTTCATCGCCAGTTGCAGTTTCCGTCTTTCGTTGAGGCGTTTGGGTTTATGTCTAGCGTAGCGCTGGTAGCAGAGGCAGCCGGGCATCACCCAGAGTGGTCTAACGTCTACAACCGCGTCACTATAGACTTGACGACTCATGATGCAGGCGGCATTACAGCTAAAGATGTTGAGCTTGCCCGTAGAATAAATGCGTTAGCAGCAAAATAAGCGTGTTGCAGCTCGCTCGATTAGCCGCTCGATCGCACGATTGATTAGAACACAAGCAAGTTCAAAAGAAAGCCCCCAAAGGTTATTGGGGGCTTTTTGCATGAAGGAGTGATGAAGCGGATGGTTCAATTGTACTATTATGGCAATTGTTCGTCAAGCTTCTATGAATTTTTGAGCGGCAGGGATGAGTTTCCTAGCAAAAGGGGAAATTGTTACGGAATCACCGCTCACACGTGTGGAAAGTCTAGCAGTGGTTCAGCAGTCTCCACTTAGCTAATGCTTTGGCTACCAGATGCTGCGAGTGCGCTTGCCCCAACCCAACAGATAGTCTATGTTTTCTTTCTCCCCTGAAGCTCCAACTTCTACTCAAGCCCCAAATCCTGCATCAGCGATGCCCACGACTGCGACCAAGCTGGCACCCGATGCTACTGTTACTGGCTTTCTGGTCATCGCGCTGACGCTCAGTCTGGCACTGATCCTCTTTGGAGCTAAAAAATATCGTGCTATCCAACGATCGCGCTTGCTAAAACGGCAAATTGCTATGTTAGAAGCCCTCTGGCGCATCAGTTCAACAAAATAAGAGCACCAATTCCTTTTGCAGTAAGGCTTAGAAGCTCAAGGCGCTCATCGAAAAGCGGTTGCTTTTGGCAGCCTCGATCAAGCGTTATCTGCTGTCGCCTCAGCCTTTTGTGGCAGGCTAATAACGTAGCGGTAGCCTGATTCAGAAACGCTTTGTGTGGTAATTTGACCCTTGTGCAGCTCAGCAAGTTGACGACTGAGCAGCAACCCTAGACTTTTGTTGGGAGCCGTCAACGCCTCTCCTGTAGTACCGTTGAGCTGCTCTACTGGTTTTGCAGCTTTAGTTTTAGAACTGCTCTGGCTCAGCAGCACCTCTTTTGCTTCCAATGGAGACATAGAGCAGCTAGCAGCTAATTCTACACTTGACTGGTTAGCGATCGGCAGCGCTACAGAATGAGCACTGGCTTCCGTATAGGGCAAGCCCTCGCCGAGCCACGGATGAGATACCCAGACAGCGAGACTGAGATTGCTGTTCCGGTAGGATACGTGGATGCGAACGATGCTGCCAGCGTTGGATGCTTGAATCACGCTGAAGATCAGGTGATAAAGCATTTGGCGGACTTTATCTTTATCGAGTAGCCAAATACGACGACCGGGTTCTACCGAGAGGTGGATCTGCTGTCCGCGACGGTGGGCAGCCCCTTCTAGAGTACTAATAGCCTGTTGACAGAGCATCTCAATATCGACGGGGGCAAGCTGTAACTGGTTACTATCGTTCAAGTTCGACAGTTCTAAAATTTCTTTGACCAGCGATAGCAAGTACTGTCCGCTGTGATGGATGATGTCTAGATATTCTTTTTGCTTGTTGGTGAGTGGTCCATAGATTTCGCGCGTTAAGACGCTTGCCATGCCCATAACGGATGTTAGGGGTGTACATAGCTCTTGCGTCAGTTGGCTGAGTAATTCGACTTTAAGCTGACTGGCGATCGACAGGCTAAGAGTAGCGGACGGTGTCTTGACAGTCGAGGCTTTGGCGCAGCTTTTACGAACGTCGCTCTTGGTCAACGTTGCTGGTACTGCTACTTGACTGTTGACAGCCTGCTGCCGCTCAAATTCGCTCATGCTCCAGCGGGCAGTCAGTTCCAAAAACTCGATATCCTTTTCAGTAAAGGGATGCGACCTCAAGTCCATAGCAGCCAGAGTGCCAATACAGAAACCATGAGAGGTGATCAGCGGCACCCCAAGATATGCCCGTACGCCATATTGCTGTGTCAGCAGACTATTAGCAAAGGCGGGGTGAGTAAAGGTGTCCTCGATCGCCAGCACCTGATGGCTATCAACAACATGAACACAAAAAGACTCACCGCGAGGAAACTGACGAGAGTTTGCCAGGTCACTCATTAACCCTAGCCGGGACAGCCCGACAAAGGACTTAAAGTGTTGACGTTGCTGATCCATCACGCTTAAGGTGCAGATAGGCATATTCAAAAAGTGCGCTGCTGTCTGAGTCGCTTCATCAAACACAGAGACATTCTTCAGCTCTACGATGCCTAGTTCTGCGATCGCTAGTATGCGTCGTTCCTCGCGTGCTGAGACGGTTTTACCGTCAAGGCGACAAAACAATCGATTGTCAGAGTCTATCATTCTGCCCTGCGTCCCCCGTGTGTCACCGTAGAACCCTTGCCAAACCTCAAGGGCTTTAAACTATACACATCGTTCCCTAACACATGCTGGGATGAACGCTTGCAGGGCAGGAGAGATTACTGAACTTTCCGTCTGACCACTGCTGTAAGCAGGAAAGAATACGGAGGGGGCATTAGCTGTTTGTTGTCCCGTCGGGTAACGTTGCGCCCTGAAGATTGGCTCCAGTTAAATTAGCGCTACTCAGTTCTGCCTTTGCCAAATTAGCATCGGTCAGGTTCGCATCGCGCAAATCGGCTCGACCGAGATAGGCTTCGATCAGGGTCGCCTCAGTCAAATCAACGTTATGCAGGGTGGCGCGACTCAGGTCTGCCCGATTTAACCGCACTCGGCGCATGATTGACTGGGTAAGATTTACTTTGCTTAAAACTGCCTGGGTCAGGTTTGCTTCAGTGAGATTGACACTTTTTAGCGTGGCTTCAGTCAGGTTGGCGCGTTCCAATTTGGCGTTGGTCAAATCTGCCTGACTCAGATCTGCCCCAGTTAGAATGGCATCGGTCAAGAAGCTATTTTGTAGTATGGCTCCCATCAGATTGGCTGCGGTGAGGTTAGCCTCCCGTAGGCTGGTTTCGGTCAGGTTAGCACCGCGCAAATCAGCTTTGGTCAAATTGGCACCGTTGAGATTGGCACCGCGCAGATCGGCGTTACGAAGGTCAACGCCGCGCAGATTAGCGCCGTCGTAACAGCGTTTTTCGTAGCGCAGATTAGCTCCACGTAGGCAGGCACCGCGCAGGTTGGCACTGCCCAAGTTGACGTTGCGCAAGTCGGCGCTGATCAGGTTGGCATCGAGTAAGGTTGCTAGGGTGATGTCGGCACCGCGCAGATCGGCTCCGTAGAGAATGGCACCATGTAGGTCAGCGTCTCGTAGTTTGGCGCTGATGAGGTCTGCCTGACTGAGGTTGGCTCCACTAAGCCGGGTTCCTGCCAGGTTTGCCTTGCTGAGATTGGCTCGATTGAGGTAAGCCAAGACCAGGTTGGCACCGCTGAGGTCAGTGCCGCTGAGATCAGCACCAATCAGATCGGCTCCGCTCAAGTCGGCACCGCTGAGATTTGCCCCCCGGAAGTCGGTTTCACCTGTCTGGTAGCGTTGCACTAGCTCGATCGCGTCCATGATCTGTTCACCCCAGAGGTTGTAAGCCGTTAGCTGCCGATTTGCGGTAAGGCAACGCTTTAGCCACTAGCACCCTTGTTAGTATGCCCATTGGTCGTTACAACTAATGATTGGATTGTCCTAATCGTTGGCTTTCTGAGCGACTGGCGGCTTTGAAGAAAGTTGGGTTGACGTGTTTTCGGTAGGGTCGCTGCTTTCTGCGATCGTAGTGGTTGGAAGCAGGGGGCTATCCTTTAGCAGGGAGCTGTCAAAGATTCCCGTTGGCTCGGCTGCGGGCGGCAACAGTTGGCAGGTGTAGTCATCTTCATCAGTGATGCTGATGAACTCCAGCGTAGTCTCTTCAAAGTCATCGAGCTTGAGTTGGGTAGGTTCGCTGAGATTAGCAGGCAGTCGGGCAGCACTGCTGTACAGGTAGAAAGAGCGCAAGCATTTGATGACGGCTTCGGCAGTTTGAACGGTTGTTTCTGGTTCTGACGATCGCCGTGCGGTTCCAAAAAGGCAAGCTTCCAGATCTGTATAAGTTTTGCAGACGCTTAACAGATGGCGCAGCAAGCTATCCAGATCGTGCCGTTTAAGGTTGCTCCAGGCTTGACTGGTGAAATCAAAGTCGTCGTACAGAGTCGAGAAGAGCAGAATTTTTGCCTGTAGTGGGTTTGTGTATTTCATGATGCCAAGCCGAAAATCAAACAGGCTTAGCGGTGACTCTTGCAGATGATGCGGTGGTTCAGGAGCAGCGGTCGATCGCGCCCCTTCATCTTCAGTCTCGACCGATTCTAAGCTTGGCTCGTTGGCGGCAGATGGTTGCTCGGGTTCGGACTGTGGCTGTGCTGGTTCTTGATCGCTAGGATAAAGTCTGCCAAGCCTGAGCACGATCGTTTGTGCGATCGTGCGATATTCACCTTGCTTGTTCAGCGTTTTGACCACGGCGTGTAGAGCTGCCTCTAGCTGTTCGACGGTACGTGTCATCTGATGAACATCTTGCAGCAAGCGGACGAGATCCAGGCTCTCTAATTTGGCGGCATCGCTCTCCCATTGGCGAGAGCAAATATAGAACAGTAGTTTTGTGATTCGCAGGCGATCGGGTTCTCGCTCCAGAATGCGAGCGATGCTAGTGTACGGCTCTGTCACCGCTGGTGGTGTGACCGGGTCGATCGGTGCTACCTCTAAGGGTGCTAATGCCTGGGGTGGCTGAGGGGTGTCTACAATACTATCTGTAGACACACCATAGAGGCTCTGTAGCTTGCTGGTAAGCGCGTTGGCAAGAAGGGTATATTCTGCTTGTTTGCTGAGCGTTCGCACAAAGCCATTGACCGCGATCGTGAGCCGTTCAACCGTTGGCATCGACTGGTGCAGTTCGGCAATGAGATCTTGGAGGCGAATGTTGTCTAAACGGCTTTGATCCGTTTCCCAACGCTGCCGACAGACGTAAAAAGCAAGTTTTTTGATGCGTGCCCCGTTGCCCGTTGCTTCCAGCTCAGTGGCAAGTTGTTCGTAGCGAGTGTTAATGGTCTGAGGTGATGGCGGTTCTGATGCAAGGTTGTAACAGGTCGGGTCGTCGTCGCGATCGTGCTCGGTGGGATAGATGCGACTGATCTCTTTGACAATAATGTTGGCAATGAGGGAGTACTCGGCTGGCTTACTTAGAGTTCTTACAGCAGCATCCAAAAAAAAGCGGAGCCGCTCTGGTGTTGGAGCAAGCAGCATGACATCCTGAATCTGGTCAGACAGGTTGATCAGGTTCAGCTTGTTATGGTCGCTTTCCCAGCTATTTTTGCACGCATAGAACAACAGCTTCTTGACGCGCAGGAGGCTGCGGCTTTGCTC
Source organism: Tildeniella sp. (assembly GCF_059505325.1). Classification (NCBI taxonomy): domain Bacteria; kingdom Bacillati; phylum Cyanobacteriota; class Cyanophyceae; order Oculatellales; family Oculatellaceae; genus Tildeniella; species Tildeniella sp. The sequence continues at coordinate 171,647 of NZ_JCACKI010000064.1, read as the reverse complement.
AAGATTGCGGATGGCTACCGTGTGTGGATTTAGAACCTTCGACTCTGGCGACATCAGAATCCGGTAGACGGGCACCACTTCACGGATGTTCTTCAGTTCACGCGGTCCGAGATAGTCACTTTCAACATGCAGACTGGCTTTAATGACATCAAAAACCGTTTGCGAAATGCAAATACCGCCCGGTTCCGCTTCGGTTTGCAACCGGGCGGCAATGTTGACACCATTGCCCATGACATCGGTTGCGGTGATGAACATATCGGCTAAATGAATGCCGATGCGATGCTCTAGCGCATCTTCAGGAGGCAGTGTAACGGCTTTCTCGGTCAAATTTTTCTGGATTTCCATCGCACATTCGACCGCTTTGACCGCGCTGGTAAAGCACATGAGCAAGCCATCACCAGTAGATTTCAGGACTCGCCCTTCGTACTGTCCGCAAAGCTGCTTCATGTATTTGAGATCACGGCGAATCAGGTCAAGGGTGTGATCTTCATCGACTGACATCCTGGCACTGAAACCCACGCAATCTGTAAACACCACAGTGGCGAGTGTGCGCTGTCCTCTCAGTTCTGATGTTAGTAAGTCGTTTTCCATGAAGTTTCGACTGGCAAGCGCGTGCCGTCTAAGTGAGGTCAGACATGACCGATCGCGGTGGGCATGATGCTTGTGAAACAGCCTGCTAAGGATGTGATAGGTCGGCGCGACGATCACGATCGCCAGTTTGCCACCTTAGAAGTTTAAAGGTTAGGTGAAGCTAGTCAATGGAGACAAACATCGTAGGCAACTCAATTGTAGACATTCCTCTTTTTAGTAGAGTGCCCTCATACCTGAAGTTTTAAACGGCGCTAGGGAAATCGACGAAACGAGCTAGGGAAAGTAACGTTTTAAGTTTTGAGTCGAATTGCTTCTACCTCTCACACTCCTCACTCCTCACCCAGAACTCTCACGCTTTGCACCACAAGCGGTAACGCACTGCAAAGAATGATGCTGGCAACAACGAGGCTAATGACACCATCTGCCCAAAGCCAGTGGAGTGTGGTGACCGCGATCGCGGCAAGAATGACACCGATGCAACTCATTGCGTCTGCCAGCACGTGCAGAAAAGCGCCGCGCAGGTTGAGATCGTGATTGCTACCGCGATGGAGGAGAGCGATGTTGATACTATTGACGACAAGTCCCACAGCGGCTGTAATCAACATAGGTAGGCTGGCGATCGCCTCTGGAGGCGTGTGCAAACGCTGAATGGCTTCCCAAGCAATCCAAAGGGCGATCGCGATGAGTACAAGTCCGTTGACCAGTGCTGCCCAGACTTCCCATACGGCTTCTGGTAGGGCTGGTGGAGACGATTCTGCCATGATGCCTGTCAGCGAATCACTCAGTACACTGATTTTTGGGCGGAGGGCGAACCGTGTAGCAACCAGTGCCAGCACCAGCGCCAAACTGTCAGCAGTCATGTGCCCTGCTTCGGCAATCAGCGCTAAGCTGCCACTGGTCAAGCCAACGACCAGTTCGGCAGCAGCAAAGCTACCCAGCAGCAGCAGAGCGATCGTGAGTTGAGTTTGCTTGGTTTGCGGATCGATCGTCGTGTGTTGGCAGTCAGCAGAATGTTGATGCATGGATGACGGGACAGTAGAAAATAAAGAAGAGGGAATGGCAGCGATTACAGTGCTCCAGTCAATTTTACTCCCTGCTAACCTTTGACTGCTTCTATGTGCTGCTTTAGAGGTGGCACCTGAAGAAACGGTATAACCGCAGTCGTCGATCGACCCATCAGGCAATAAGATAATGGCAAGGTTTTAGGAGTTGCGCGATGAATCGTCCCCATACGTCTCCCGGTACTGAGCAGGAGCGCCAAATAGCCAATCGGCTTGATTACAGTCAGGCACAATCACTACCAGAGATGTGGGCGATCGCAGCGCAGCGCTTCAGCCAGAATCTTGCGGTTTATGATCCTCACGCAAAGCCAGTCGTTCAGCTAACTTACGCAGAACTTTACCAGCAGATGCAGCAGTTTGCAGCGGGTCTGCAAGCGTTGAGTGTGAGGCAAGGCGATCACGTCGCGCTATTTGCCGACAACAGTCCCCGCTGGCTGGTTGCCGATCAGGGCATTATGGGCGCAGGTGCTGTGAACGCCGTGCGTGGCTCTCAGGCAGACCGAGACGAACTGCTGTTCATTCTCGCCAACAGTGACAGCACCGCGCTAGTCGTGCAAGACCAGGCAACGTTGACAAAGCTGGCTCAAGCACTAGAGTCGCTGCCTCTACGATTCGTTGTGCTGTTGACTAATGAAACGCCACCCGCGATCGGTGCCTTGAAAATACTTAACTTTTCGCAGTTAATGCAACTGGGTGCGGGTCAACCGCTTCAGCCCGTGCAGCTAGAACGCGACACGTTGGCAACGCTGATGTACACCTCTGGTACGTCTGGAATGCCCAAAGGGGTGATGCTCAGCCATAGCAACCTGCTTGCCCAGATCGACGGTGCTGCATCGGTAGTGAATCCACAAAACGGACGAGTGCTGAGCATTCTACCGATCTGGCACTGCTACGAACGCACCTTTGAGTATTTTATCTTTGCGTATGGCTGTACTCAGGCGTATACCAACATCCGCCACGTCAAGCAAGATCTAAAGGACTTCAAACCCAACTATATGGTCGCAGTACCGCGCCTGTGGGAGTCCATTTACGAAGGGGTACAGAAGCAGTTTCGGGATCAGCCGCCGAGTAAGCAACGACTGGTTAACTTCTTTTTGACTGTGAGCCATCGTTATATTGTGGCTCGACGGATTCTGAACGGTGTGAGTTTGGACGCGCTACAGCCCTCGATCGCCCAACGTCTGACTGCTGCCGTTCAAGCCGCCCTTTTATGGCTACCGCATCAACTGGGCGATCGTCTGATTTACAAACAGGTGCGGGAAGGTATTGGTGGTGAAGTGAAATTCTTTGTGAGTGGTGGCGGGTCGATCGCCGAACACCTGGAAGATTTTTTTGAAATGATTGGTGTGGATATTTTAGGCGGCTACGGCTTGACGGAAACCGCTCCCATTACCCATGTTCGTCGCATCTGGCGCAACATTCGCGGTGGCGACGGACAACCGCTACCCCAGACCGAAACCCGCATTGTTGATCCTGAAACCCGCCAGCCAGTGCCTCTCTTCAAGCAAGGTTTGGTCTTGATTCGGGGGGCACAGGTCATGCAGGGCTACTACAAAAATCCGGAAGCGACTGCGAAAGCGATCGACCCTGATGGCTGGTTCAACACAGGCGATTTGGGCTGGGTGACAGAGCAGGATGACCTGATCATTACTGGACGCGCCAAAGATACGATCGTGCTGACCAGTGGCGAAAATATTGAACCCCAGCCGATCGAAGATGCTTGCCTCCGCAGCCCCTATATTGACCAGATCATGCTGGTAGGACAGGATCAAAAAGTGCTGGGAGCGCTGATTGTGCCGAATCTAGAGGCATTGCAGAAGTGGGCAATGGCGCAGGGTAGAGAGTTGCAGTTGCCGGAAACAGCGGTCAGCGGTCAGCGGTCAGCGGTCAGCGGTCAAGAGTTAAGCACTAACAGCCAACAACTAACAACTAACAACTCCTCCCTCATCACCCTCACCAGCAAACCTGTCCAAGATCTCATGCGGCAAGAACTCAACCGGGAAGTGAAAAATCGTCCAGGCTATCGGGCGGACGATCGCATTGGACTGTTTCGGCTCCTTGAAGAACCCTTTTCGATCGAAAATGGGCTACTGACTCAGACGCTAAAAATTCGGCGCAATGTCGTGACGGAGCGCTACCAGGGTATGATTAACGAGATGTTCGTTGGGTAGTCTGGCTCAGTACAAGCCGCAATACCTGATCGGTGGTGACTGCTGAACGGGTGGCATCAGTGTAATTTTTTGCTTCAAGACTTGTTTGCTCAAAGACTTGCCAACGAACACTCTGTCATTCCGCACACTTTTTCCTGACCCAACGTTTATGGATGTTTCTCAATCTCATCTGCTGCTGAAGCGTACCGTCAACGTAAAGGCGATCGTCACGTCTCGCTGGAAAGAAGACGCACAGCAGCAATTACAGGCGCAGCTTAATCAGCTCGACAACCAACTCCAGCAGCTTGAAATGCAGGGGCAGCGCATGATTGCTGAAATTCAGAAGCAGAGCCTCAAGCCGCCTGGTCCCGAAACGCTTCAACAAATCGACAGCATTCAAATTCAGGTGAATGAAAAGAAAAGCGAGTTTCTGGAGCAAAAGAACCAGATCTTGCAGCAGCTTCAACAAATTCAACTGCTGGAACTCAACCAAGAAGTGCAGCAGGGGCAAATCGACAGTATCTTTCGAGTCGAAACGGGCGACAACCTGATCGAAAAAATGCAGGTCGAAATTCTTCTGCGTGACGGCATTGTAGAAGCGATTCGCGGAGCCGTTTAAATAAACGCTCAACTTCATACCGAATGAATAGTTCGACACATCAAGCGGATTGGTCGCTATGTCACAGTAAAGAGAAGCAGATCTAGCTGCCACGATCGCTCTCCTTCTTCTAGATGGTTTAGATGGTTGGTCCAAATGGGACTGGTTCAAATGGGTAGCCGATTTGCTCGGTTCACGATCGCTAGCCGTCAGCATCTCTTCGTCCACAAAACTTTTTTCACTCCATTTCAGACCTGGAACTCACTCCATGATTTACGAAGTCTTCATGCCTGCGCTTAGCTCCACCATGACCGAGGGCAAAATCGTCTCCTGGACAAAAGAGCCTGGGGATAAGGTCGAAAAGGGTGAAACCGTTGTCGTGGTTGAGTCTGACAAAGCTGATATGGATGTGGAATCCTTCTATGAGGGCTATCTGGGCGCGATCGTTGTACCAGCCGGTGAAACTGCTCCTGTAGGAGAGGCGATCGCCCTCATTGTCGAAACCGAAGCCGAAATTGCCACTGCTCAGCAACAAGCGGTAGGACAAACTCCAGCCGCTCCTGTAGAAACCGCTGGCGCGATCGCTGACACGTCGTCGATCGGTGACCCAAAGCAAGAATCACTAGCAGCCGTTGCCGCACCAGCACTACAAAATGGTAGCTCTACCGCACCAAATGGTCGTGTTGCCGTGTCTCCCCGTGCCCGCAAGCTAGCGAAGGAACTGAAAGTTGACTTGAGTACGCTGAGAGGCAGCGGACCGCATGGGCGTATTGTGGCAGAAGATGTCGAAGCTGCTAGCGGACAGCCCGCTGTCAAAGCGCCTACGGCACCACCGCCACCACCGCCATCCGTTACTCCTGCCGTGCCAAAACCAGCTGTCGTGGCTTCATCAACGCCCGCGATCGCGGGTCAGCAGGTACCGCTCACAACGCTGCAAAACGCGGTTGTCCGCAACATGATCGCCAGCCTGGACGTGCCCACCTATCATGTTGGCTATACGATCACAACCGATAATCTGGACAAGCTCTACAAGCAAATCAAGTCCAAAGGCGTGACGATGACCGCGCTGCTAGCAAAAGCGGTTGCCATGACCCTGCAAAAGCATCCACTTTTGAACGCCAGCTACGTCAACCAGAACATTTCTCATCCGGCATCGATCAACGTGGCAGTGGCAGTGGCAATGGAAGACGGCGGACTGATTACACCCGTGTTGCAGCAAGCCGATCAGCTTGACATTTATACACTGTCGCGCACCTGGAAGGATCTGGTCGATCGCGCCCGCTCAAAGCAGCTTCAGCCCGTAGAGTACAACTCTGGCACCTTCACGCTCTCCAATTTGGGCATGTTTGGAGTCGATCGCTTTGATGCCATTTTACCCCCTGGAACGGGCGCTATCTTGGCGATCGGTGCGTCCCTGCCTACCGTTGTCGCTACAGAGGACGGGCTGTTGGGCGTGAAACGGCAGATGCAGGTCAATCTCACCTGCGATCATCGCGTCATCTACGGTGCTCATGCCGCCGCCTTCTTAAAGGATTTGGCAACGCTGATCGACACCAACACGCAATCGTTAACGCTTTAGAAGCGGCGGCAAGAGGCAGAAGGCAGGAGGCAGAAGGCAGAAGGCAGAAGCAAAAAAGGGCTGCCTGTAGCTGCTAGATTGAAGTGCGTCTGCATGTCTTTAGCTAATAGCTGATAGCTAATAGCTGATAGCTAACCGCTCCAACCTCCTCATCGGATGCCCCAGCGTCGTCGCCAAATGGACGTGGATTCTAGCGTCGAGAGTGCATGCTCTTGCTGATACCGCTCCAGGATGATAGCGGCTGCATCACATAAACTTGGGTCGCGGTATGGCACGGACGCGCGCGTGTGCAAGTGCTCCTGTTCCATTTGTGAGAGGGGATGCAGCGTTTGACCATCAAAACTGCCTACGGTTCCTTGTGACCATTCGTGCGATAAGTGTGTGATACCCAGAGGAATCGTCCCGATCGCCAACCCTGCTGCTTGCATTGCCGATCGCACTGCCGCCGATCGTGAATAGGTTGCCAGTTTGCCTTGTGGTGCTAAACAGCGTGCAACTAGAGAAAAAAACTCGATCGTCCATAGCTGTGGACAGCGGCGCGGCGAAAAGGGGTCAAAGAAGATAGCATCGGCTTGAAAATCTGACTGGCAAAGGGATTGTATTGTTTGACGTGCATCGCCAACGAGCAGCTTAGCGTTGAGGCAAGGCGTTGTACAGGCGTGTGCCAGAGCCATTTGCCGCAAGACCATCTGTACAACTGGCGACCAGCTATGAATGAGGGGAGGCGCGATCGCTGCATGGGGGATGGTCAAATCTAACTCCAGCCCGTAAAGCTCTACCTCACAAGCCGGATTGACGTTCCAAATCGTTTCTAGCGCCGCAGCCGTGTTATAGCCCAAGCCGTAGCAAACATCGAGCAAGCGCAAACGGGGCTGCTGTGCCTTCTGTGTCAGCTCGGTCGCCTGGGCAAATTTGTGCATCGCTTCTGCCTTTGCTCCCTTACGGCTGTGAAACGCCTCACCAAAGGCTTCAGAGAAGAAGGTAAAAGAGCCATCGTCCGTTGGCTGTGGCACCCAATTTGTAGCGGTGATCATAACTGGTCGTAGAACTCAATTGGCAGCAACGCTTCAGTTGGTACAGTCCTCTCAAAGCCCGCATTAGACGAGCACAATCAAGACGATGTTCTCAAGGCAGCCCTTGTAGGATAACTATGCAACTGCTGATGATTATCCTTGATCTTCTAACAGGGTCTAATGTGGTGACTGTGCTTAACCAGATTTAGAAGGTTCAAAATGTGGCACCCTTTGCGGGGCGATCGCCCCGTTTCGCTTCGCTCTAACCTGTTGCCCCTGACAGTCGCCTTTGGCAGCGGTCTCCTGATGGGCTTAGCGCCTGCTCCACTCAATGTGTTTCCGCTGGCATGGGTGGCGTTGGCTCCGCTATGGGTATTCATTGCACGGAGAGGAGCAGATAAAAGGACACCATTCACGCTTTGCCTTGCCCTTACCTGGGGTATAGGGTATCACGGGCTGGCTCTTTCCTGGATTACAGGGCTACATCCACTGACCTGGCTGGGTGTGCCGTGGCTGGCAAGCGTAGCGATCGTCCTCTTCTGTTGGGGCTTCATTACACTCTGGGGTGCAGCGCTGGTTGTCGTCTGGGCATGGCTCATGCAGTTGATCGAAGGTTTCGTGAACAGGGCACAACCGATCGCAGAAAAAAGCCCTTTAAACCCTACTCATCCCTCAGCCCCTCACCTGTATCGCTCTCAATTACCATTCGCTTCTCTCCGTCGCGTACTGGTTGGCACCGCGCTTTGGTGTGCCTTGGAATGGTTTTGGAGCCTGGGTCCGCTAGATTGGACGGCACTTGCCTACACTCAAAGTCCAGGAAACCTGGCATTGCTGCATGTTGGTCAACTCTCCGGCACCTCTGGGGTGACAGCAGCGATCGTGGCGGTCAATGGGCTTCTGGCTGAAGCGTGGATGAGCGATCGGCAAGCGATCAGCCATCAGCGGTCAGCTATCAGCCGATTAAAACTTGAACCTGCAACACTACTATCTTTCGCCGCCGTGCTTCTCATGGCAGTTCATTTGCTTGGCTACACACTTTATGTTCGTCCGCTGGCTGCAACCAATGGAGCGGCACTCAAAGTGGGAATCATCCAAGGCAATGTGCCCACGCGCATCAAATTGGGAAATGAGGGCATTCAGAGAGCAACAGACGGTTATACCAGCGGCTATAAAACGTTGGCGGCTCAAGGGGTGGATGCCGTACTGACACCAGAGGGAGCGCTGCCATTTGTGTGGAATGAGCCGAATAAGCTCCGTAATCCCCTGTATCAAGCGGTATTGGAGCGTGGGGTCGTGCTTTGGCTGGGAACCTTTACAGCGCAAAAGGGCGGTATTGCCCGTAGCTTGCTGACGATCGCTCCTGATGGCACCACCACGAGTCGTTACGACAAAATTAAGCTCGTGCCGCTGGGTGAATATATCCCCTTTCAGAACGTTCTAGGGGGTATCATCAGCATTCTCTCCCCGATCGCTGAGAATGGACTACCAGGAACCTTCCAACAGCAGTTTGAAACGCCGTTTGGACGAGCGATCGCCAGCATCTGTTACGATTCTGCGTTCCCTGAGGTGTTCCGCTATCAGGCAGCAGCAGGCGGACAGTTCATCTTGACGGCATCGAACCTCGACCCGTACAGCGAAGTGCTAATGGCACAGCACCAGGCACAGGACATCATGCGAGCCATTGAAACCGATCGCTGGGCAATCCGGGCAACCAACACAGGTTATTCCAGCGTGGTGACTCCTCACGGCAAGGTTGAGTGGCGATCGCAACCGCGCACCTATCAAACCCACGCAGCGACAATTTTCCGCCGTCAGACACAGACGCTCTATGTTCGTTGGGGTGACTGGCTCACGCCATCACTGTTGGGCTTGGGGGCGATCGTAGTGCTGATCACACGGCGGTTGATGTAGAGCCAGTCAGCGGTCAGCGGTCAGCGGTCAGCGGTCAAAAAAAGCTGATCGCTAATAGCTGATCGCGTCTTAAAAGCTGAAATACGTCCGCACTGTTCAGCTATCAGGGCAACTAGAGGCGAACCAGTGGGTTAGGATGAAAGACTGAACAACATTAGTGATGAGCGCTTTTTTGGGTAACTTCTCTATGGCTATGACTCCCCTGCTGGTATTCGCTACAACAGCCGCTGCACCAACGGCAGCCCCTTCGCGATCGAGCCAGGTAACTCGTCAGCATTATCCCAACTTCAAGATCATCGTGCTCAATGATGATTTCAACACGTTTCAGCATGTCACCGAAAGCTTGTTAGAGCATATCCCAGGGATGACCGTCGATCGTGCCTCGGAGCTTACCAACCAGATTCATTTTGAAGGACAGGCGATCGTGTGGGTCGGTCCTCAAGAACAGGCAGAACTCTACCACATGCAGCTTGGCATGGAAGGTTTGACGATGGCTCCCCTGGAAGCAGCCTAGAGCTGTTTGACCGACTCTCTTTACCCTATCCATGAGCCGTTCCTCCTATGAGTAGTGCCTCTGGCGGCAGACTTGTCCTCAACCATTCCACCCACATTCCAGGTTTGATTAAACTCCTGGAGCGGTTGACCCACCAAATGGGCATTCAGACGATCACGCCGGGTATAATTGCATCAACGCGTTCTCATGCTCCCAAAATGATGCTTAAGATATCCGTGCCAATCCGAGGCGGGTTCAAAGTCATCGCACGCCAGGGTAAGACGGTACAAGAAGTCTTCATTTTGACTGTCCTGCTGCAAGACCAGCTTGAGTCCGCCATCGATCGCGTGATGAAGCATCGCTAGCAGGTTCGGTTGTCGATCGACGGCGCATTGCCTATGGAACCGTTGACCAAGCGTCTGTCAGGTCATACCCAAGCTCGTCTAACATTTGCCGCAGCAGCGGTAGGCTGAGACCAATCACATTGCTGTGGCAGCCGTCTAGCTTTTCGACAAACGAGCCGCCTTTACCTTCCAGGGCGAAGCCTCCAGCGCAGTGAAGTGGTTCACCAGTGGCAGCATAGGCAGCGATCTGACGATCGCTCACGTTCGCAAAGTGAACCTGGGTCTTCTGACAGCGGACAAGAGAGTTGGGAGGGGGAAGAGGAGAGAGGTGAATGCCGCCTTCCATCCGGCTCAGTGGAGGAATGACGAGCAGCGCATGTCCAGTGTAGAGGCTACCGACCTGACCACGCATTTGCTGCCAACGAGCGATCGCCTCTTCTGCACTGGCTGGCTTACCATGAATTTCACCGTCAATTGCCAAGACAGAATCGCATCCTAAGACCAGCGTTGCGACAGACGTACCTCGATCGAGCTGTGCGGCGACAACGGTTGCTTTACTGAGTGCTAACGTTTCGACGAGTGCGACTGGATCAGCCGTTTGTACTTGCGACTCGTCAAAGTGACTGGGACGAACGATCGGGCTAATGCCCACACTTTGCAGCAACCGTAGTCGTGCAGATGATGCAGACGCAAGAATGAATTGTGGTGTACCCATTGGGAGGGGGATGAGGGGACGAGGGATGAAGAGGAAGAATGAAGAATGAAACAAAGCGAGAGCCAATAAGTTTTAACGTCTGACCCTTGCCGAAGTTTTAAGCTACACGCCACTTTAAAGAGCTTTTTGAATTAATTCTGCGCTTTCCTACTCCCCACTCCCTACTCCCCACTCCCTATTTCTACTCACCCTCAATCGACCGAGAACGACTTCACAGTCCGTTCCATCAGCGTCTGCATTTTAGACCATCGATCTTCTGGCGTAGAGGCGTTGAAGGTGTAGAGTTTGCCTCGGCTCACGGCGACGCTTGCGAGATTGTGCCGTTCGCGATCGCCCACTTTGACGGCATACTCCAGCAGGTAATACAGCTTGTCACCAACGGTACGGGCTTCAGCGTTCACCAGTTCGGCAGTGCGTCCAGAATCGGGTGGCGCGATCGCGCTTTTGCCCAATTGATAGCCCACTTCGCCGGGGCTGCCCAATTCAGTGAGCGTCTTATTGCCAGTGACGGGGTTGATGACCACGCTAACATTCTCAGTTTGCTCAATGATGTCATGAAAAACTACGTCGGGTCCACTCGTCACACTAACGGGCAACCAACCGTTAGGATAGAGAAACTTGTAGCCATCAAGGCTGTCGATATAGGGCTTCAAGCCGCCAGTGGGTGTGGTGACACATCCTTGCAGGCTCAGGCTCATGACCACCAAAACCACTGCCAATATTCGTTTGAGCATCGCTTCAATTTCCCCTCAGCCGTCTTTGCAAGCAATGCACGCGATCGCCCCGTGCCAGCCTTGCTTCATTCTCTCACTACTGTGACGCGTTAGCATCATCGTATTGCCCCTCCTCGGCTGGGAACTTTTGACTAATTTCGAGCGTGGTGTCATAAAACGACGAGAAATCGTACACTATAAGGCTGCATGGTTCCAGCACGATCGTACTTAAGACGGTCGCTGCCCCATAAAACCCTGTCTATGTAACAATCGTTCGCCGTGTCGATCCTGATTTCGTTAAAATTTGGCTGGATACTAAACCAGCAAAGTAGCAATCAGGACGCGCTAGAGCTAGAACTAGAGTTGCCGCGTGAGCGATCGCTACGCTCGGTGACTGCGTCTAGTTCACTATCTAAGCCAGTTGGAATGGATGTTCCCGTGAGTGTAATGCAGTTAAATAGTTCACCTGCCCAGTCAACACCGTTAGTTCTTGATAGTCTGCCAAGTCCGTCGCTTGCCGATGAGATGTGTCCCCGTCGTGCAAGGCTAGAAATTGATTTGATGCTGCTGGCGATCGAGGCGCTTGATTTGAGCGGTTCAGAAGCTATTCTGCTCATGGCAAGTGAATTGGAGCTTCAGAGCGTCATCAAAAATCGGGTTTCGTTATGGCGTTTACGCAGCACCAACCCGTTGCGGCGCTACAGCCAGCGTCGTCCTCTCACACTCACTGAGGCAAAAGCGCTAGTCGTCGTCGGTTGCTACCTGGCACGACGGCTGACTGTGCTCATTCGGCAGCTTCTGCTGGCATACCAACAGCTCAGCGATAAGCAGCTATCCATGGAGCACCACTTTCGGCTCAATGAGTATCTGGAGCGGTTTCGTGCTCATTTCCGATCGCGCATGAACCCCAAACGGGCGCTCGTCGCCGCGTATAACTCTGACGAAAAGCTAGACGAACTGGCACTGAATTTATTGACGCAACTGCTGTTTTGTACGGGCACTTACGGTATGCAGCGGTTTTGGGCAAGCCTGTTTGACGGAGAAGTGGCATGAGCATTCAGCGGCAATATAGCTTACCGAACTGCACCCTTGTCCTGGAAGGATGGGGCGATACCGTTGTGACCAACCAGACGGAGGCACGCCCCTTGATGTCTCAACTGATGAGCGTTGAGTGTCATCTTGTGGGTGAAGAGAAACCGCTGTCCGGCGGACGTGAGTTTTTTGAAAGCCTGACAACAACAGTGAGCCTTTATGCTCAAGAACTGCTGAGCGGCATTCGTGCCTTCAAAAAAGCGCCCCAAGCTCCCACACAAATGGTGCAGTTAGAGCGGTTGGGTGAGAACCACCATCGGTTGAGCGTGCTGCCGCCTGATGCCGATCCTGGTTCTGGTATTACGACTCACCTTACCCGACAGGTTGACCTGACGACGGTGCAGTTGTTTGACCTGGTAGAAGCGGTAGATCAGTTTTTTGCCGATACCCAAACCTTGCCAGATTTGTCGCTCCACATCGCGCCTCTTGCTAAACGTGCTGTTCGCAGTAGCGAACCCGTCGCCAAACAAGCGGTGCCTGCTGCGATCGGAGCCTCCGGTTTAGCCTTAGCGGCGATCGCGTTCTTTTTTATCCCTACCCCTCAAGTACGCCAACCAGAGGATCTGGTGCCCAAAGCCAGCACAACCTCTAGCACAACAGGCACACCCTCGCCGAGCGCTAGCCCTCCAACGCCGATCGCTAGTGGTTCGCCGCAACCCAGCCCTACAACCGCAGCAATCACTCCTAGCCCCACTCCAGCAACGACCACAACGACACAGCCCGATTTGACCGGGTTAGAAACGGCTCTAACCGCTGCCCCCGAAATTACAGATCCCGCGCAAGTGCAAACATTGCAGAAGCAGTTGGCGACTCAGCTTGATCAGGCGTGGAAAAATCGTACGTCCGTTAAGCAAGACCTTGTGTATCGCGTTGGTGTCGTGAGAGACGGTGCCATTGTTGGCTATAAACCGATCAATCCAGCCGCACTGACCGAAGCAAAGCAAACGCCATTACTCAACCTGCTTTACATTCCAGCGGCTGGTTCGCAGCCAACGTCAGAGCCGATCGCTCAATACAAAGTCGTCTTCACCTCTACAGGCATGGTTGATGTCGCACCCTGGAAGGAGGCAATGGCGAGTCCCCTGACTGGCATCACCGAAATTACTGATGCCGCTCAGATCAAAGACCTTCAACCCAAGCTTTACGACCAAATCGACAAAAACTGGAAAAGCAAACCGAGCTTCAAAAAAGATCTGGTCTTTCGGGTACGGGTCATGCAGGACGGCAAACTCGTGGACTATAAGCCAGATGTTCCACCAGCAGCCGATTACGTCAAAGAGACACCGCTGCCCCAGCTAGGCAAGCTTGCGGCTGACAGCGATACGAGCGCAGCGCAAACGCCCCTTGCCCTGTTCAAGGTTGTCTTCAAGCCAGACGGTAAGCTTGAAGTCAGCCCGTGGCGCGGTCGAAAAGATTCGCAGTAGGGACGATCGCGATCGGGAAACAGGTTCTCCCCGCACCCGCAGCACCAACGGTATGAATATCATCTTTTTCGGCACGCCTGCGTTTGCCGTCCCTAGCTTAGAGCGCTTGCTGGCGCACCCAGACTTTACTGTTCTCGGTGTTGTCACTCAACCTGACAAACGCCGGGGACGTGGTAACCAACTCACGCCATCACCCGTCAAGGCGATCGCTCAAGGGCACAATCTGCCGCTGTATCAACCCAAAAGCGTCAAAAAAGATGAAGACACCTTAAACAAGTTGCGGTCATCGCAGGCAGATGTTTTTGTCGTCGTTGCTTATGGGCAAATTCTTTCGCAGGCAGTTCTCGACATGCCGCGTCTGGGCTGCGTCAATGCCCACGGCTCAATTTTGCCAAAGTATCGTGGTGCCGCCCCGATACAGTGGAGTTTGTATCACGGCGAGGCGGAAACGGGCATTACCACCATGCTGATGAATGCTGGTATGGACACAGGATCGACCCTGCTAGAAGCGCGTACTCCGATCGCCCTCCTGGATAACTTCGACGATGTGGCAGAACGCCTTGCACATATTGGTGCCGATCTGCTCATTGAAACTCTGCTGAAGCTGAATCAGCAGGCAATTCAGCCGCTGCCGCAGGATGATACGCAGGCAACCTACGCACCCCTCATCAAAAAAGAGGATTACTGGCTAGATTGGTCGCGCAGTGCGATCGCCCTTCACAATCAAGTTCGTGGTTTCTACCCTGCCTGTAATGCCACCTTCCGAGGTGATCCCCTCAAAATTATGGCAACCGCGCCTCTAGGAGCTGCATACTGGACTCAACTGCCACCAGCACTGAGTGCGATCGCTCAAACATGGTCACCACCAGCGCCAGCGGCACAACCTGGCGAAGTCGTCGGTTTGCTCAAAGGGGAAGGCGCGATCGTGCAGACGGGTGACGGTGAACTGCTGCTACGAGCCGTTCAGATGCCTGGAAAACGCCCTCAATCTGGTTGGGACTTTGCTAATGGCGCTCGACTAGCGTTGGGAGACGTGCTGGGAAATGGAGAATAAAAGACAGGCTACAAATGATGCAAACTGCATAGGGATCACGGCTAGTAAAGTGAGCGCCTTGGGCACACTGTTTTATGAGTGTGATATAAATGTGTAGGTTTGTTACTAAATCAGCCCTTAGTTAGATGCCCTTTGAAATAGCACATTTATCTCGTTTGACCTTTCATTATTGAATCCGTCATAACCTGCAACCTGCTCACTGCTTACGTATAGCAGGTTTTTTCGTGTGCTTTTGCCCAAGCGACCTACACCTGGAGAAAACAATCGATTCATGACTGCGACAGTAAGCCCCAATAACCTGACATTCACGCCGCTGAATGCTAATTTGCGCCTGAAAGACATTCTGAAAACATTGCCCAAAGAATGCTTTCAAAAAGATATGAGAAAAGCCTGGACAGCCGTTTTGACCAGTATTCTGATGGTCAGCTTAGGCTATGCCAGTATTGCGATCGCACCCTGGTTTTTACTGCCGATCGCCTGGTTTTTTACCGGAACGGCGCTCACCGGCTTTTTTGTGATTGCCCACGACTGCGGGCACCGATCGTTTGCGAAGCGGCGTTGGGTGAACGATTTGGTCGGGCATCTGTTTATGCTGCCGCTGATCTACCCCTTTCATAGCTGGCGGATTTTGCACAACCAACACCACAACCACACGAATAAGATGGATGTGGATAATGCGTGGCAGCCGTTTCGACCAGGTCTCTACGCCTCACTGCCCACGCCGATCCGGGGTGCTTACCAGGCGATGCGAGGACGCTTGTGGTGGCTTGCCTCGGTCGTTCATTGGGCAATCATGCACTTTGATCCATCCAGAGTTGGGGCAAACGATCGGAGCAAAGTTAGGCTGTCAGTTGCAGTGGTCGTTGGCTTCGCAGTCATCTTTTTTCCACTGCTCATTGCCACGCTTGGCATCGGCGGCTTCATCAAATTCTGGCTCATGCCCTGGCTGGGCTACCATTTTTGGATGAGCACCTTTACGCTCGTACACCACACGGCTCCTGACATTGATTTCCAAGAGCCTGAGCAGTGGCACGCTGCCAAAGCGCAACTGGCTGGAACCGTTCACTGCGACTACCCTATGTGGGTTGAACGGTTGTGCCACCACATTAATGTTCATATCCCCCACCATTTGTCTACCGCTATTCCGTCGTACAACCTGCGAATGGCGCACGAGAGTCTGCGGGAAAACTGGGGCACTTACCTCTACGAATGTCGCTTCTCGTGGTCGCTCATGAAAGCAATCACCGATCAGTGCCACCTGTACCATCCCGAAGAGTGCTATCAGTCATTTACGGCTTACGAGAGGCAAAAGTAGGCGGGCAACTTGTGCCGCATGTCGTGAAATGATTGCTCAGTGGTGGATGTGTAGGTGGGTCTTGCACTATACATCCACACCGCTGATCTAAACCTTTGACCCAAAACGAACAACCGCATCCAGCGCCGTCCTATTTTTTCTTTTAGCAAGATGAATCATTCTTGCTAACTGGCGTTATCCTGAGGCTAATCTCAGCCAAAGGGAACCAGGCATGTACGCACGATCGCTCATCAGTTTTAGTACCGTATTGCTGCTAGCGGCTTGCTCCAGTGCGCCTAACAATGAACAAGCGGCTGTACCATCGTCTTCTGACGGTGGAGTGCCGAAACCTACAGCCGCCGCTCAAGACTTTCAGAAGCCTGTAGTAAACCCAGCTCCACTGCTTCCAGTGCCGACGATACCAGGACTGATTACGCCGACGAATGCCCGGATGCGAGTCCCGACGATCGTCACTGGACGAGCTGACCCCTTCGCTGCGGTTTCTACAGCACCCATTCAGCTTTCTGCTGCTGCCACTAAGCCAGCGGTGACGCTTCCCAGCCCTTTACCTGCACCCAATCAGGGGCTGTTGCCGACGTTCAACCCACCGCCGACGCAGGTGCCGATCAACACTCCGCTACCGCCAACACTGCTGCCAACAGCTCCCGTATCGCGCACTGCTACAGCCGACGCGATCGAGGTGAGTGGCGTTATCAAAGTTGGCGGTAAGTGGAGCGTGATTGTCAAAGAGCCAGACGCTCAAACCAGTCGCTATGTCCATGCTGGTAGCTATTTGGCAAACGGTCAGGTGTTGGTGAAGCGGATTGTAGCGGGTGCTGGCTCCGATCCGATCGTGATTTTGCAGCAGAATGGAGTAGAGATCACACGATCGATCGGCGGCAGTGCCCGTCTTGCTAGCAAATAGCTAGTGATGATCTGGAGCAAAGGCAGACAGCAAATGGGAAATGGTTAGTTGCTGATCGGTTGTCTTTGCCAGATCGTTCGCGTCCTTCTCTGTCCTTGCCTGGAGCGCTTCTATGACAGAACTTAGCCAACGCGATGATGCAAGCAGTACTAAACCAGCCGTCGCCAAGCGGAAAACGCAGCAGGCGATCGAGTGGCGCGACCTTAACTATCAGGACAACTACCTCTGTCCGGTTTGTCGGCATGGGCAAATTGCACCACTGACGCTCATGGATGCTTTCGCCTGTGATTTCTGTCGCCACATTTTTACTGGCAATTTGCAGGAGCAATCGATTCATGTGGAAGATAGCTCCCAGCCAATGACCTGGCGCTGGAACGGGTACAACTGGAAGGCTGCGAATCAAATGGACGTGGATCTCACTATTGTCGTCTGGCTGGTTGGTGTAGCGCTCGTGCTGCTGCCGCCTGCGCTCATCTGGCTGTCGTCTCATACGTTTCCGCCGCTGCACGGTAGTACCTGGGCTTGGTTTCCCACGGTCTGGATTAGCCTGACGTTTGGCGCTCATTTCACGTTCGTCGGCTGGCTATTAGCGGAGCATTACCAGGTGCCCGTTTACATTACCTATAAGATACGGCTGCGCGATGCTCTAGGCAGGCGGTGAGTGAAGGGCAGAAGGCAGAAGGCAGAGGGAGCGGAGGAAGCAGGGGAAGCAGGGGAAGCAATTCAAAACTCAAGACTCTGACCCTACACCCCACACCCCACACCCCACTCCCTACACCCCACTCCCCACTCCCTCTTCACTGAATGCTAACTAGAGCTTTATTCAAAGTGCTTGCGTTTGGTGGACCAGCGCAGAAAGTGATAGCCTTTGGAACTATCGGCAACGATCGCAGTAGCTCCGC
Source organism: Tildeniella sp. (assembly GCF_059505325.1). Lineage (NCBI taxonomy): Bacteria > Bacillati > Cyanobacteriota > Cyanophyceae > Oculatellales > Oculatellaceae > Tildeniella > Tildeniella sp. The sequence continues at coordinate 153,788 of NZ_JCACKI010000064.1, read as the reverse complement.
TATTGCCCAAGTCAGCGATCGCTAAGTAAGTTAGAGTCGCTTCGGTAGAGCATTCGCTGTACAGCAGGGTGCCAGTCGCTGAAAAAATTAGGGTGCGCGATCGCTTAGCAGCTTTAGCGGCTTGCCCGTGCAGTGCTTCAAAATTAACGGTCACAACTACATCAGGTTGGCTGTGATCGGTCAGTGTTGCTAACTGAACTGGACTGCTGCCAAGTTCTAACGACTCCAGTGCCTCCCATCTAGGTGAGTTTCCAGGGGGTGCGTTTCCAGAGGGTCCGTTTCCAGGGGGTGCAGTTCCAGGCAGCTTACCGACGCGCTTCAATTCTTGCATCAGCGTGGGCAGTGCGTTCGTTGCCCACTCAGGCTGTTGCTGTACCCAATCAGACAGTTGGGTCGTTTCTGGCGTTTGCCATTGCAAGGCAGATTCGGTGAATGCTAGTGGACGTGGTCGGTTGTTCGCCTGAGCGATCGACTTGGGCGCGACCTCGCCAGCAGCCAGCAACTCTAGTTCGCCAGCACGAATGCGGACGGCTTTGATACTGGCAGTGACGGTTTGCTGCTGTCCATCTGGTAGCCAGAGCACGATCGACAGAGGTGGATCAGCGATTAGCCCCAGTTGCTGCCAGAGGCGATCGACTGTAGAGTTGGCTGGTAGACCCAGAGACGCACCCGAAAAGCGCCAGCGTTTGCCATCTTGAAAGCCAGCTACTTGGACGCGATACCACGCTTGCTGTGCGTCTAGTTTGAGCGCCGGATGCTGCTTTGGCTTCAACCAGACGGAAGCGTTGATGGCAGATAGTACTTCGGCAGTACCCACCAGTTGACCGGGCGGCAGATCCGCCAAAGACGTATTTTCAGCAGGCGGTGCAGTCAGGCGTGTGATGAGAGCCGTTACACGGGTAATCTCTGCGGGAGTTATGCGGGGCTGTTTTTTGAACCAGACGATCGCGGCATTGCGTCCTTGTCGTGCCCCTACTAACAATGCTCCCCATGTTCTGACATCCATTTGCGACGGGCTAACCCGCAGTGCAGCATCAACCCGATTTTGCAACCGACCGGAGTCTGTCTTGAGCAGCGTAGCCGTTTCCAGGCTGTTTTCAGCGTTGGCAGCGAACACGGTCAAAGCGCGTCTCCACCGACCATCAATCAGGTTGGCTAACACCTGCTGGCTGGGGCTTGCCCAGGCTTTATTAGCTTGTCTCTGTGCTGCCTGCGCGTGCAGATGGATGAGTGCTCTTTGCGCCTGAGCCGCCGCTGACCACTGACCGCTGCGATCGCGCCGTTGCACTGATTGCAGCCACTGTAAGCCTGTAGACCATAACCCACTGCGAGCCAGCAGCAGCCCTTTGCTGTAGGTTTCGTTGTCGATCGCAGGCTCCAGCAGCAAAAGCGGCTCCAGTTGCAGCGGGCTGGCGAGAAACTTGCGCGGCTTTACCTGATAGATCTGGAACTGAGGCTCCATGCCCACCGTTTGATCGATAATCAGTTCTGGCGTGCCAGTACCCGTCACGTTTTGCCAGAGGGGGTCTTGTCCCACCGGACTGCTCCACTCCAGCATCGGCTGCAGATGCACTCGACTAGGATTGTAGTGCAGCACCTGCCCATAGGCGATCGTGCTGTCTCCTCGCAGCCAGCGTCCACTCAAGTTTAACCAAACGCCCTGAGACGGAACGTTGCCCTCAAACCGATTGAGCGTCATCAACGGCAACGATCGCGTTGAGCCTTGATGAGTATCACCTGCATTAATCAGCGGTGCCAGCACGAACGATTCATCAGAACCCACGATCGCCAGTTGATCCAATAGCTGTAAGCGTTGCTCACGTGGATGAGTTGGCGTAGTTTGGTAGATCCGCAGTTCGACAATCTGTTCGCAGTTGCTCTGGCAGTTCGATCGTTGCGCCAGCACAGGCAGCAGCAGATCTGATACGGTTGTTTTGTGATCCAAAGCGCTAGTATTTTTCCCTAACGGGAGCGGTTCACCGAGGTTGCGTCCTGCCTGAGCTAGTTCCTTACGCACCTCGTCCAGGGTCTGTGGCGGTTTCAGCCCGGTCACAGGAATGGGAATCCAATCTGGTAACAGACGATTCATCCATAGTAATGTTTGTGGGTTCACCATCAGTTGAACGCCTAGCCAGCCAGCGCCAGCCAGTCCACTTCCTCCAAGAAATAGCATAGCGATCGCTGACCAGGAAAATGCTCTCGGCAAGCTGCGTCTCAAGCCATCCCGTTTTGCGCGTGGGGCAAGTGGCAGTGCTGTAGCAGCCTGAGACGCTTTCTGAGCCTTTGTACCTGGTTGGGAACGCTTGAGCGCACGATCGCGCCGATCAATTGCCATGCTAAAACAGCACTGACACAACGTCAGCAGGTAACATGCATCACTGTAACCGGAAACACCAGCAGCGTCACGTAATCTTTGGAGAGATGGCTAAAAGCTATCAGCCATCAGCTATCAGCTATCAGCTATCAGCTATCAGCCCAAAAACGACTGCTGACCGCTACAGTCTATGACGTTATTCTTCGTAGCCTCTAAAGGCTAAGATGCCTTAGTCTACTTGCAAGTTTGCTTGCAAATATTGCCCCCACTTGGCGGCTAATGGCGGTTCTGTAAACGGAATGCGGATCGGTACAGCCCGATCGGCACAGGTCAACTCTAAAACAGCCTTTCCTCGACTGGGTGCCGATGCTAAAGCCGCTGGTTGCTCATTCACCAGCAGGCGAACTGTTTGCACATCATTCAACGAAACCGTTTCCAGATTCACTGCTCCCTTGCGAGTTGGCAACCCCCAAGTGAGGTCGCGTCCTTTCTGCCCTAACACGGCGTAAATGTCATATTTTGCCCGTTCAAACTGCGCCGCCCAGATTTTATATGCCTCCAGCTTTTGGTACTCGTTCCAGCCAGCCCAGGTTAGCCAGAGGAAGAGTGCCAGTAGAGGAAGCCAGAAGAGAGCGTGTGACATGGGGGAGAGGAGTGGGGAGTAGGGAGTGGGGAGAGTAGTAGGAAGTAGGGAGTAGGGAGTGGGGTGTGGGGTGTAGGGAGTGGGGAGTGGGGAGAGTAGTAGGGAGTAGGGTGTGGGGTGTGGGGTGTAGGCTTCGACGTGAGCGCTCAGCCGAACGGGAGTAGGGAGTAGGGAGTGGGGTCAGAGTTTTGAGTTTTAAGTTTTGAATTGCTTCCCCTGCTTCCCCTGCTTCCTCCGCTCCCTCTGCCTTCTGCCTTCTGCCCTCTGCCTTCTGCCGCCTCGCTTCTCACTGCGGCAACAGCGGCAACACCAAAAGCACAAAATAGTACACCAACGGAGCGGTAAAGACATAGCTGTCGGCGCGATCGAGAATGCCACCATGACCAGGAATGAGTTGCCCAGAATCTTTCACGCCTGCATCACGTTTCATCATCGATTCAGTCAGGTCACCTAGCAAACTGGCAATACCAATGAGCAAGCCGAGCGCGGCACCTGTGACGGGCCATCCTGACCAGTTCAAATACCAGGAGCCGACGATCGCCACCACAATACTACCTGTCACCCCAAACACAGCACCTTCAACGGTCTTTTTGGGACTGATGTTTGAGAGCCGCGTGCGCCCAAAGATTTTGCCGAAAGCATACGCGCCAATATCTGCCGCCCAAATGCAGCCGAACGCCAACAGCGTGTTGGTTAAACCCTGCGGCAGGCTGTGTAAGTCTGTCCAGGAGTGAGGAAAGTAGCCGTCTAGCGGCAGGTTGCTAACATCAGCCTGCCCCAGCGATCGCAGCCTGACCCAGTAGCTCGGCAGGTAGCCACCGTAAAACAAGCCCAGGATTGAGGTTGAAATATCGGCGATCGTCGCAAGTTTGGGTTGAAACAGTAAATAGAAGCAAATAAATGTGCCTGCAACCGGGAAGACTGCATCCGCCAATGTTGGCGAAACAGTCGCAATGAGCAGCAATGCCTGACTAACCGCCAGCGTCGTTTTGGCAGCCGGTGCAATGCCTTTAGCGTGGACAAGCTGAAAGTATTCCAACTGCCCTAGATAAATGATGATGCCAAACCCAACTGTAAAGTACCAGCCGCCCAGCATAATCATGCTGAGTGCCAGAACGATCGCAATTACTCCACTTAAAACACGGGGTAAAGACATGAAACTGGTTTCTTTTGACCTGCTCTCTTTTGGCAGCGATTTGGTTGAATGATCCAACGTCATTGACGGACTCCACTTCACAGGAACAAAGCGAAATGCTGTCAGAGTTAACTGCTTTGGCTGGCGTGCTCTTCAGTCGTCGGCTGAGGACACCAAAAGCCTTTCTAGAAAAGCTTCGGGTTATCGTTACACGTCACTTGATCGAGATGCTACCAACAGCCATTAAGGTTAGCTCAAGATTAAGAAGGTTAAGAATCCTTTGAAACACTTTAGCTGAATCTCGGTAGCGCTCCCAGTAATTCTTCGCGTTTGCTGATCCAGTTAACAAAAACCAGACGAGCGTCAGCGGTTAGATTCCCTTAACGGTTGCAGACGATCGTCCCAGACATACGGTTAAATCAGCCTGTGCGATCGGACTTAGCCACTCACTCACCTTTCTAGTCTAGTTTTTCTCCGCTGAGCACAAAGATTGGATCGATCGCTGCAAACGTTTGATTCATGCCTCGCTTCTCCAATCGATTCACTGCCGATTGCACCACTTCAATATTGCGGACTTGCAGTTCGGCAAAGCTCTCTGAAACCTGGTAAAGACCTTCCAGTGTTGCTGCCGTCGCCACGATGCGTCCCCGAGGCTGTAACCGTCGCCAGACCTCATGCAGAATCGCTTTGATCGATCGCCCCCCCTCAATGCAAACGCGGTGCGGCGACTCAGGCAATGCGGTCAAACATTCAGGCGCACTGCCTTCCATCACTTCGACATTGCCCACACCAAAGCGATCGCAGTTCCGTCGAATCAGGTTTGCCACATCGTCATCACGTTCGATCGCAGTAATGCGTCCCTGCGGACACAGCAACCCGGCTTCTACCGCGATCGTGCCCGTTCCCGAACCAATATCCCATAGGGTCGAATCGGCTTCTAGTCGCAAGGAAGACAGGATGAGCAGCCGCACTTCGCGTGGACTCATTGGAATACCGGGCAACCGCTCAAACAGATCGTCGGGTATGCCGGGAGTAACGTAAGACCAAAGGGGGGAAGGCATGGGGAAGGGATAAAGGCTAAAGCACAGCGTTTGTCGTTGCTGCTGACAGCTTAGAGCGTGAACACTGTTGCCGAAGTTGTCGCGTTGGTGGTGCTTGAGCAAAAACAAACGGCTGTGGCTTGCCCTTTGCATGAGTAGTGCGATGTCTCTTCCAAGCCTAGCGGATAACTCAAAACCCCGGTGTCCCAAACGTTACATCAGCAAAATTACATCAGCGCTGTCTCATCACCTTTAAAAATCCGGTTTATGCAGCGATCGCTGCAATGCCCAAACGCCTGCTGCACTAATCGCACCACTCAGCAAACCGATACCAAGCTGATTGCGGTTCTCCAGCAGACAAATGATGCCAATGACTCCCAGCACTGTGGCTAAGCCTTTCGCTATCGTTAGCATGCGCTGCATAGCGCTGTTCGCAGACACAACCCGTTCCAGCAGATCGGCATCGTCGCCAAAGTGCGTGGATGTGGCGATCGTCTGTTCTAGCGATTGGTATTTCACCAAGTCAACCTGATAGTACGTGCCCAATTCATCATCACGCAGACTGGCAACTGAGTGCAATCCAAACCGCTTGGCATGAGCGATCGCGGCGCTAATTTGCTTTTTCGTCGCCATGGGACGCAGCGCTTCAAACACCGATTCCCGATAAACACCTGACGTTGCCATCGTCAAAATCTGCTGGCTCAACTCTGGCACTGTTAATCGTCGCGTGATGACACTCATGACCTTCCCTTCTGCCGCAGAACCCGTGATTATCATCGTAGTCTCGTACTAGAAATTATGCTTTACTCTGTGAGATTGCGCCGATCGCGCCCTTAACGGCTTGCAAGTAGTCAGCCGGAGCGAGGAGAACTTGCAGCCCTCTCATGCCTGCGGAAATGGCGATCACATCAAAGACCTCAATGAGTTCATCAACATACACGGGATAGTCTTTTTTGCAGGCAAGGGCAGTGACCCCACCGCGCACGTAGCCAGTCAGCGATTGGACTTCTTTAAGAGGCACGGGTTGGGCGTTGCGATCGCCCGCCAGTTTTGCCAATGCTTTAAGGTCAAGCTGAGTATTGCCAGGAATCACCGCCAGACAAACACCCGTTCTATCACCCCGCACGACCAGCGTTTTAAACACCTGCTCTGGCGGTAGTCCCACTTTTTGAGCGACACTTTCGGCTGACAGGTCATCAGGGTTGACCTCGTACTCGCGCAGGGTGTAAGCAATGCCTAACGTATCTAAAAGACGAACAGCGTTAGTTTTCATCACAAATGACTCGTCATAGCAGATGATTAAAATCTGACAATCGGTTTCAAGATGGTGTCTTGACTCCAGGAACGATCGTGTTCTGAATCTGAAGCGTATTGTGTCCCGAATCTAATCTCTGGTGCGATGGTGAACTGACGTGAAAGCAATCTGGCTATGGAGCATCAGCGCGATCGGGGTGGGAACGTTGGTTTGGGTCGTGCCTCGTTTGCTGTCTTCTGCACCTTCGCCGCTTTCGATCGCTAAAGTAACGCCTATCACCAAAGCGATACCTACAGCTACTGTGCCAGCGCCAACCATTGAATACAAGTCTTACACCCTAGCCGACAGCACCGTTTATACGTTGAAGATTCCAATGGAAAGCCCGTTTGTAGTGCTGCCTGCGGTGGTGGAGACGGTTGAGCTACCAGCCGCGATCGCCCAGCGTCAGAACGCGATCGCGGCTCTCAACGGCGGTTTTTTTGATCCTGACAATCAGCAATCGACTGCCTACGTAGTGGTCAACGGCAAACTGGTAGCAGATCCGCGACAGAATGAACGCCTGATGCAGAACCCGAAGCTGACACCCTACTTAAGCAAAATTCTCAACCGCACCGAATTTCGGCAGTATCAGTGTGGCGATCGCCACCGCTACGACTTTGCTTTGCGTAACGATGCTGTCCCAGCGGGCTGTCAACTGATCCATGCGTTGGGTGGTGGTCCGCGTCTGCTGCCAACGCTAACCGCACAGCAAGAGGGGTTTACGGCTGAAGCGAATGGGATCGTCATACGCGATGCGCTGGGAAGCAGCCAGCCCAATGCGAGAACGGCGATCGGAATCACGCGCGATCGCAGCCTGCTTTGGGTCATGGTGGCTCAAAAACCGGGTGTTGCGAGCGGGATGACGTTGCAAGTACTAGCGACATTTATGCAAACGCTGGATGTCGAGCAAGCAATGAATCTGGATGGCGGCAGTTCATCGTCGCTTTACTACAATGCCAAAACGGTTTATGGCAAGCGTGATCAAGCAGGTCAGCCTGTCATGCGATCGGTTAAATCAGTCTTGCTGTTAAAGCGGGCTGTCGATCGCAAGTAGTGTGACTTGGATATGCAGACTGGCGCAAAAAATAGATTGGCGTAGAAAGAGTAGAAAGAGATGATGCAAGCTTGTACGGACGAAGCATTCGGCAGTTATCTGACTGAGTGACAACACTTTTGCCCGAATGCTTCGCCCCTGCCAAAGCTCGAACTATTTAACTCCTATCTCTAAGATGCTCCGCTCCGCTGAATCGAATCACAACCATGAATGAATTCGATAGGAGCGGTGAGATTCTGTTTTTAAGTTTGAGACAATAAAAGAGATCAACTCGTGGTCTGCGATGAACCTCAGCCAGCTCAAACTCTCCCAGCTCCGCATTTTAGTCGCCGTCGCAGAGGCTGGCAGTTTTAGCGAAGCGGCTTTGACGCTGCACATGTCTCAGTCGGCGGTGAGCTATGCCATTGCTACCCTTGAAGACGAGTTAGGCATTGTTTTACTGACACGGGGTCGCTATGGCTCACAGATTACACCCGTTGGCGAACAAATTGTTGCTCGTGCCCGCGAGATGCTGCAACTGATGGACGACATCATCAAACAAGCCAATCTCGCCAAAGGGTTGGACGGCGGACATCTCCGAATCTCTACGTTTCGCAGTGCAGGAACGCACATTCTGCCCGATGTCTTAGCAGACTATTGTCAGCGTTATCCCGCGATCGCCATCGACATTCGCGAATATAACGATCGTCCCGAAGTTGAAGACGATCTCCGTAAAGGGCGATCGGAGCTTGGCATCACTTATCTACCTGTGGGGGCTGAGCTGAAAGCCTGGGAACTGATGCGTGACGAGTTTGTCGTGTTGTTTCCACCTGGATTCGAGTTAGCAAGTCCAAACATAGAGTGGGCAGCACTGATGCGCTACCCGTTGATTATGGCTCCGGTGAGCGATGGCTGTGATGCGATGGTATATGCTCACTGCGCCACCTATGGCATTACCTTACACGCCACTTATCAGATTCGCTCAGACGCGACAATCGTCAATATGGTTGCGAAAGGACTGGGGGCAGCGATCAGTCCGCGCCTAGCCGCAGAACCGATTCCTTCAGGCGTTAAAGTTTATAGTCTGCCTGTGCCATTGTTCAGAGTGATTAGCGTTGCCATTCTGGCAGAGGCACTGTTGCCGCCCGCTGCATTCGCTTTTCTGGAGCTGCTGAAGCGTACCATGAGCGTGAAGTAGCGATAGCAGCAAGTCAAGGCGATCGCATCAGCCTACTAAGCAGTAATGTGCCTTTGTCAAAGATCAAGAAAAAGCCTGGTTCTGGAAGCCTTATCAGGCAAGACCTTAATGATTGCTTGAGCCAAAGCTAAGTTGAGGCGGCGATCGCCCGCTTTGAGCGATTGCAGTGCTGAATGAGAAGCCACGATCGCACACACTGCGGGTTAGAGGCAACGTAGAGAGATGACGATCGCACAAAGGAAGAGCCAAACCTAACTGAGTGCAGTCCGAATCTGACTTAGGATGATCCGAACGTCACTAAGTAACGTGACGATCGCGCAAAGCACGATCGCGACGTTACTAACTAAGATCCGCGTATTACAAAGGACGATCGCCGTGTTACTCACAAAGAGACTGATCGCACAAAGCATGATCGCGACGTTACTTATTAAAATCCGCGTGTTGCTTAGTACGATCGCGCCGTTACTAACGAAGAGGCTGATCGCACAAAGCATGATCGTCACGTTACTTACTGAGATGCGCGTGTGACTTACTACGATCGCGCTGCTACTCACAAAGAGACTGATCGCACAAAGCATGATCGTCACGTTACTTACTGAGATGCGCGTGTGGCTTAGTACGATCGCAATGCATTGGTGTGTAATGGTGATTGTCGATCGCCTTGAGGCGCTGGCTTTAACCTAGTGCCACGGTTGCCATGCTTTTTCGAGAATCTCAACGTCACCTGCTTTGATATCCGCTGCCCAATGGGTTTGTTCATCCTCTCGCCAGAACCGCAAGTCAACCGTTGCTTGACCGATCGTGAGTTGGTGCAGCGTAATATCAGGCAGCCATGCGGGAAGCTCTGGGTCAAGATATAACCGATGATTAGGCGCATCGGCTTGCAGTCCGAGCATGGCTTGCAACAAATGAAAGACCGAGCCTGCTGCCCAAGCTTGCGGCACATTCGCCTGAGCATACTGAATGGGAAACGCTCCTTTTTGTTGGGCAATGCCTGCGTAGACTTCTGGGAGACGGTAGTTCTCGAAATAACTGCCCGCTTCAGAAATCCCTCGTGCAATCCGAGCCGCTTCCGTTGCGAAACCGTAGCGTTTGCAGCCGAGGGCAATGATGCCATTGTCGTGTGCCCAGATGGAACCGAGATGGTAAGAATGTGGATTGAAGCTGGGGTGAGCCGCAGATAACGTGCGAATGCCCCAACCACTCCATAAATCTGGCTCCATCAGTTGCTTCACCACACGGGCAGCATGTTCAGGGCTGGCAATGCCACTCCACAAACAGTGACCCGGATTGGAGGCGATCGTGCGTACAGGTTGTTTATTCGCATCCAGCGCGTAGGCGTAGTACCCTAAGTCCTCACACCAGAACTGTTGCTCGAAGCGATCGCGCAACTCGATCGCTTTTTGCCGGAGTGAAACAGCGCGCTCCGGTTCTCCGATCGTGGTAAAAACTTCTGCCATCCGCATCCAGGCATCAAACACGTATCCCTGTAGCTCACAGAGGGCGATCGGTGCCTCAACGAGTGAACCGTCTGAGGAAACCATTGAATCGCCTGAGTCTTTCCAACCTTGATTCTCAATGCCTTGAGACGAGCGGGTTTTAAATTCTTGCAAGCCATCGCCATCTAAATCACCGTACTGATCAATCCAGTTTAGGCAACGAATCGCCACATCCCGGTACTCGTGCAGCAGTGCCTTGTCGCCCGTCCATTTCCAGGTCTCGTGCAGCACAATCAAATAGAGCGGGGTTGCGTCGGCAGTACCGTAGTAGGGCGTGTGCGGGATGCGATGGAAGTGAGCCAGTTCTCCAGTGCGGAGTTCGTGCAGCATTTTCCCCGGTTGAGCATCGCGCCAGTCATCGACTTCCGTGGCTTGATATTGGGCGAGTTTCTTTAGCGTGCCAAGCGCAAAGCTAGGACGCACCAACATATTCTGGAGACTGACAATCAAACTATCACGCCCGAAGATTGTCACAAACCACGGGACACCTGCCGCCGGAAGCCAGATATCAGGGGCAAAATCGTGATCATACAGCCGCAATGCCCCCATATCTTCAAGAGATTGCTGATAGAGGCGATAAAGCTCTTCCTGAGCCGTTGTCACTTGAGTGGCAGTGTCAAACCACTGTTGCTGCAACGCTACTGTCTCCGGTGCAAGCTCATAGCATTGAGAGGGAAACCTGTGCCCATCTTGTGCAGCCGTTTCCCCGGTGGGAGCACTACCATCTGCACTGAGAAGATAATAGCTACAGGTATGCCACGTTTCTTTGGCAGCTAACTCAACCCCAAACGTGAGGCGACCATTCGCCACTCGCGGCGGTGAGGACTCGTTTCGTACTCGGTAGCTAAAGCGACGCTGAAAATCACGATTGTTGTACGTGGTGCTTAATTCACGATCGCGCTCATTCCAATCAGTCTCAATGTGTCCGCGTCGCACATAGTGATGTGCTTTGACCTCAAAGATATCGGCAAAATCCGATCGCAGGACAATTTCGAGATTGAACTTCACCGTAATCAGACCGTGGTTGATGATGTCAATGTCTTCGTGAATGCCATTACCCGCAACCCGGCTCAGCACCAGCTCTAACGTTCCTTGAGCGATCGTGGTTTCCTCGGTTTCAATGGCAGGATTGGTGAGATAAACCCGCGCAGTCGCGTAACTCGTTGTACTTGCATTGAGTCGCGTCCAAGGTTGACCGTTGGCAAAAATGGCATAGTAGCTGACGAACCGTGTGTCGTCTGCAAAAACCCCCAGTTCTCCGTCAGACGTGATTTGTCCGTCCTGCTGCGTCACCATAAAGGTATTGCCTTGATTGATGGTCAAGACAGGCGGACCGACGTTGACACGAAAAGGCATATACTCAACCTCACGTTGATTCTGAGGTCACTATACAGGGCAACGTTCTTGCTGTCGCCTGCTGTAAGTTCAGTCTAATCAGGCAAAAGCGTTAGCTCATTTGCCGTGAAATGAGGGCAAAACCTGAACGTTTGGCTAAGTCTTAGGTTCATTGACCAGATGCATCAACCCACATCGCAGTATGACAACAGTTTGAGTGCGTGACAAAGCAGCGCAAGCGATCGCTGACGTGCAGCTTGCCCAGGCATGATTGATATGAGACCTGACCGTGCTTGCGGTCATGCTTAACTTAGCGCCAATTTTCTGATTGCTTTTGCCGATCGCCAGCAACTGTAAGAATTGCCGTTCGCGATCTGTCATCTCTGAGGTGCCCAAGCGCTGGAACACCTTCACACCACAAGCACAAAGAGGTTTATCAGGATAGTAAGAAGTGGAGCTGACGGGAGTCGAACCCGTGTCCGCCCTGGGTATTGGTACATCGTTCGTTCACAGGCTTAGCTTCTCTAATCCTCGAAGCGGGAACCGTCCCTTATCCCGGACGGTGGGATTCTCTGATAATTTCTTAGCCAGAAAGCCTACCAGAGAAAGCTTCCTAGAGCATCCGTTGGGGGTTGTCTACCATACTTAACGGAGTCGTATGGCAGACGCTCGAACCAGTTAGAGGTTGTTAGGCAGCAACGAGTGCTTGCTTACGAGCAAAGGGTACAATGTTGTTCGCATGTACTGTGTTTGAGCCATTGATTTATGAGAGTTAGCTCGCTCTCAGCCTGAATCACACTGTATTGTTCGCCAAAACGTCGAAACCGTTGCAGCCCCATAGTAGTTTATCCATTATACACGCTCTTTAGAGATGTATGCTGTACAACAATGAGCTTGACGACTCGTTGTAGCGGTAAATGCCTGACTCACCTGCAATCCTGACTCACCTGCAATAATGGTAGCCATTGCCCGCTATCGTTACTTGGCTAAACGCTGATGCATCGTCTTGCTACTTTGCCAGGAGGCTGGAACCCGTCCACAGACGGCGTAATTTTTGTGGAACAGCAGCCCGCGCCGATCGTGGTGATCACCGCAGCCGATACGGATATTCAAACACTTGCTGCTGCCGCTGCTCAATTACCCGCAGACTTTCCATCATTGCGTGTGGTGAATTTACTTCAATTGCAACAGCAGTTGACGATCGACACTTATGCGGAAGATGTTTTAGCTAATGCAACGGTCATTATTGTGCGCTTGATTGGCGGACAGTCTTACTGGAGCTATGGCTTGGATGTAGTGGAGCAAACGGCGAGGCAAACGGGTGCGGCGCTGATTTTTATTCCGGGTGATGAGCGCCCTGATCCGACGCTGATTAGCCACTCTACCGTTTCATTAGCATTAGTGAATCAGGTGTGGCAGTACTTTATTGAAGCAGGCAGTGAGAATTATCAGAATCTGCTGAAGTTTGTTGCAACGGAATTTTTGGATCAGGCGATCGCCTATCAGCCGCCTCAACCAGTGCCGCGTGTGGGGCTTTATAACCATTGCTCTAGCGCTCTGGCTGAGGTTACTGTGCATCAAAATTATGGCTTGAATGAAACCTCTCTCCGGGGGACTTCCCCCCTGCCAAAGGCTTTTCCGTGGCACAGCGTCACAGAAAAGTCTTTGTCCCCCGCCGCTTGGGGTCCTAACTCCCCCAAACCCCCCGAACAGGAGTTCTGTGGTGAAAAACAGGTATTGGTTAAGAGGGATCTAGTTCACGCTGAAGTATTTGAGGAGCATAGTTTAGAAAAGTCTGTAGAGGCGCTCAAAGATGAAAAGCAAGAAAAAGGATCAAGGAGCGTTGGAATCGTTTTTTATCGGGCGCATTATTTGGCGGGTAATACAGCGGCGATCGATGCCCTTTGTGCTGCTTTAATCGATCGCAATCTAACGCCCATTCCTATTTTTGTTTCATCGCTTAAAGAACCAGATGTCCAAACAGCATTAATTCGTTATTGCAATCAAAAAATTGACGTTTTGCTTAATACAACTAGCTTTTCCTTAGCCAGTTTGGAAACTGATACGCCTAAAGTTGATTTGTGGCAGACGCTGAATGTGCCTGTTTTTCAAGTCATTTTTAGTGGTGGTACGAAAGAGGCTTGGAAAAATGGTTTGCAGGGTTTAACGCCACGCGACATGGCAATGAATGTGGCATTGCCAGAAGTGGATGGCAGAATTATTACGAGAGCGGTTTCGTTCAAAACAGTGCAGGCGCAAAATGCATTACTGCAAACCGATGTGGTGGTGTATGAGCCGGAGCGATCGCGTATCGAATTCGTCGCAGAATTAGCATCCAATTGGGTGAAATTGCGTCGCACCCCGATCGCTGAACGAAAAGTCGCGCTGATTCTGGCAAACTATCCCAATCGTGATGGACGGTTAGCAAACGGTGTTGGATTAGACACTCCAGCAAGCTGTTTAGAAATTTTGAACGCGCTTCAAAATGAAGGTTATACCGTTTCAGAACTGCCTACAACCAGTGATGCACTGATGCAGCTTTTAGCCGCTGGCATTACGAATGATCCAGAGAGTTTAGAGCTGCGATTGGTAAACCAATCTCTATCGCTGGAAGACTACAACACGCACTTTCAAACATTGCCAACGTCGGTACAAACTGGTGTTCAAACTCGCTGGGGAAACCCGCTTGAAACAGAGGCTTTTCCCATTGCAGGTATACAATTTGGCAATGTGTTTGTCGGCATTCAACCAGCGCGTGGATACGATCGCGATCCCACTCTCAATTATCACGCACCCGACTTAGAACCAACCCATACGTATCTCGCGTTTTATCACTGGGTCAGCGCTCATTTTGGCGCAAATGCAGTCGTTCATGTGGGCAAACATGGCAATTTAGAATGGCTACCAGGGAAAAGCATTGCGCTGTCAGAAAATTGCTATCCCGAAGCGGTTTTTGGTGCGATGCCGCATCTGTATCCGTTTATTGTGAATGATCCTGGTGAAGGCTCTCAGGCAAAACGACGATCGCACGCTGTCATCATCGATCACCTTACGCCGCCGATGACTCGCGCTGAACTGTACGGCAGTTTACATCAATTAGAAGGCTTAATTGATGAGTATTACGAAGCTCAAACACTTGATCCAGCGCGAGTAAGTTTAATTCGCGATCGCCTCCTGACATTGATTCGGCAAGAAAATTTTCACAAAGATTTAGGGATTGAAACTGAGTTGCCAGATGAGGCGATCGCTAAAGTTTTAACTGCCGCTGATGGCTACTTGTGTGAACTCAAAGAGGCACAAATTCGTGACGGTCTACACATTTTTGGGCAATGCCCCAACGGGCTACAGTTGCGCGATTTGATCGTGGCGATCGCCCGTAATCCTAACGCCAACCGCATGGGTTTAACCCGCGCGATCGCTCAAGATTGGCAACTCGACTTCGACCCTTTGACCGCTAATCTAGGCGACATTCTAGAACCCACGCAGCATCCCGCTCTCCAAACTTGCCGCATTATTGGCGATGCCGTTGAAGTTATCGAAAACCATGCCGCTGCAATCGTCGAAGCACTTATTACTCAGCCATCTATTAATCGAACGCTACTGGGCAACGATCTGGGTTGCCCCCCAACCCCCAATGCTGGGGGAGCTAAACCTTCCACAGAACTAGCAGCAAACGCCAAAGCCCCCTCGATCGCTCTTTACCCTCTACCCAAGACCTCTTATTCGGGGGGTGTGGGGGAGTTAGGACCCCACAAGGCGGGGGACAAAGACTTTTCTGTGACGCTGTGCCACGGAAAAGTCTTTGGCAGGGGGGAAGTCCCCCGGAGCCAGCCTTCAGCCGAAGCAACAATACACGCAGACGATCACTCGCAGCAATACTCCCTTGGACAGCAGACAGAGCAAGAGTTGCTTTGGGTGCGCGATCGTCTCCTTCCTGCGCTCCGCCAAACCGATCAAGAAATCATCAACCTCTTACGCGGCTTAGACGGACACTACATCCCCAGCGGCGCATCCGGTGCGCCCACACGCGGACGACCAGAAGTCCTCCCCACCGGACGCAACTTCTACTCCGTAGACATTCGCGCCATTCCAACCGAAACCGCATGGGACATTGGACGCAAAGCCGCCGAAACCCTTGTAGAACGGTATACCCAGGAACATGGTGAGTATCCCAAAACACTGGGACTATCCATCTGGGGCACCTCAACCATGCGCACAGGCGGCGATGACCTGGCAGAAGCACTCGCGCTGCTAGGCGTACAGCCCGTGTGGGATGGCGTTTCACGACGGGTCATTGATTTTGAGATTCTGCCTCTGTCCTTTTTGGGTCGTCCACGCGTAGATGTAACGCTGCGCATTTCCGGCTTCTTTCGCGATGCGTTTCCCAATTTGATTGATTTATTTGACAGTGCGGTGAATGCGATCGCCAATCTCAATGAATCGGCTGACCAAAACCCCCTTGCCGCTCAAGTGCAGCAAGAAACGTTGCGGTGGGAAGCTGAGGGGCTTGTGGCAGAACAGGCAGCAGCCCGATCGCGTTACCGCATTTTCGGCTCCAAACCCAGTGCGTATGGTGCTGGTCTACAAGGCTTAATCGAATCCCAAAATTGGGAGAGCGATGATGATTTAGCCCGTGCCTACATTAACTGGAGCGCCTACGCGTATGCCCGCAACGCCGAAGGCAAATCAGCGCCCGAAGCCTTTACACAACGGTTGAGCACAATGCAAATCGTGTTGCAAAACCAGGACAACCGCGAACATGACTTGCTCGATTCGGATGATTACTACCAGTTTCAAGGCGGCTTGACAGCGGCTGTACGTTCTGTCTCTGAGACGACTCCAGCGGTTTACTTTGGTGATAATTCCTGTACTGCACAGCCCAGAGTGCGAAAACTGAGCGAAGAAATTGCCCGCGTCTATCGTTCCAGAGTCGTCAACCCTAAATGGATTGCAGGCGCAATGAGGCACGGTTATAAAGGCGCGTTTGAAATGGCAGCGACAGTGGATTACCTGTTTGCCTACGATGCCACGACTCACTGTGTCGAAGACTTCATGTACGAAGGCATTGCCAAGGCATATGTGTTTGATCCAGCGGTGCAAGCTTTCATGCAAAAAAGCAATCCCTGGGCGCTGCGCGATATGGCAGAACGCTTATTGGAGGCGAACCAGCGCGATTTATGGCAGCAGCCTGACCCCAAAATGCTAGAGCAGTTGAAAGCGATCGCCAACGAAGCTGAAGGCACGATCGAAGCGCAATACCCTGGAACCAGCCACACGTGAGATGATGCTAAATGTCGTGAAGCGATGGTTCCATGCAGAACCCTTTCCTAACGTTCCGACTCGGGTGCAGTTTACTGACCGTGTTTAGTTTGATTACCGCAAAGCCTCTGAAGGGGCAGAGTGTTGAACGTGAGCGATCGCCGCAGGTTTTGCTCAAGGTATCCACAACTTTGGAGCAATCTCAAGCCTACTCGCCACTCTTTCTATCAGATTCGATCGCACCCACCGCAACGTGGTCGATCGCCCAAAGCATCCCACCTAAAACTGCACCACAACCGCTGCCACGAGAACCATCGCCACCGTCTACCCAGCCGCCGCCAACTGCCACACCAGAACCGTTACCATCCCTTGATCAGTTGTTCCCGCTGCCTGCCCCTCAGCGATCGCCAACATCTGAAAGCCCGCCTGAGGTGATTACAGTCGATCGCTTTGAGGTCATCGGCAGTACAGTGTTTAGCGCGACAGAACTTGCCAAAATCACGGAGCCATTTGCGAAGCGTCCTCTAGCGATCGCTGAACTATTTCAGCTTCGCTCTGCCATTACTCGGCTTTACACTGACAAGGGCTATATCACCTCTGGTGCATACATTCCACCGCAAACACTTCAGCGGGGAGTCGTCACCATCCAAGTCGTAGAAGGCAGGCTAGAAGCGATCGCTATCACGGGTACTCGCCGACTCAGCCCAAACTACGTGCGATCGCGGTTGGCGATCGCCACGGGCACCCCTCTCAACCGTAATCGGCTGTTAGAGGCATTGCAGTTGCTACAGCTCGATCCACTCATTCAATCGCTTTCGGCAGAACTGTCTGCTGGCACCCGTCCGGGCGAAAGCGTACTGTCGGTGCGGGTAACAGAAGCAAAATCGTTGACGACACAGCTTACATTTGATAACGCTCGTGCGCCCAGCGTCGGCACCGATCGCCGTCAGTTGCAAGTCAGCGAGGGTAATCTTACCGGACTGGGCGATCGTCTGAGTGCCGTCTACACTAATACAAACGGTAGCAACGCGGTTGATTTAAGCTACGTGCTGCCGCTGAATCCACGCAATGGCACCCTCAGCTTCAACTACGGCAGCGCCTCTAGCAACGTCATTGAGCTACCCTTCGATGTACTGGAGATTGAGTCCAAATCTCGCTACTACGAGTTCATATTGCGGCAGCCGATCGTTCAAACACCTACACGAGAAGTAGCGCTCGGCATCACCGCTACCCGACGCGAAAGCGAAGCGACTTTGCTCAGTGGACTCATTCCGTTTCCAGCGCTGGGAGCCGATCGCAATGGCAAAACGCGCCTCACTGCCCTACGGTTTTTTCAGGAGGCAACCTGGCGCAGTGGTGTAGAGGTGATTGCGCTCCGCTCTCAATTTACGGTGGGTCTGAATGCTCTCAGTGCCACCATCAACCCCGATCCGCCCGACAGCCGCTTTTTTGCATGGCGCGGACAGGCTCAGTGGGTACGCTTGCTGGCTCCAGACACCTTGCTGCTGGTACGTAGCGACTTACAGCTCGCCGATCGACCAGTTCTGCCGCTTGAACAATTTGGCTTGGGTGGTCAAGATAGCGTGCGGGGCTATCGTCAGGATGCCCTGCTCACTGATAGCGGACTGTTCGCTTCAGCCGAAATTCGCCTTCCCATTCTGCGCTTGCCTAGGTTGAATAGCCTGTTGCAACTCACACCCTTCGTTGATCTTGGCACTGCCTGGAACCTGAGAAGCGCCCCTGATCCCGATCCCAGTACGCTACTAGCAGTGGGCTTGGGGCTGCGGTTGCAATGCAGCGATCGCGTTACAGCCCGCCTTGACTGGGGCATGCCGCTGATGGAGATCAGCGGTGCGAAAAACACCTGGCAGGAAAACGGACTGTATTTTTCGATCGTGGTGAATCCGTTTTGAGGGAGAGGGGGGGAAGGCTAAGGGCTAAAGGATCAAGGCTAAGGGCTAAAGGATAAGGGTTAAAAGCATAAGTCAGAGGTTGCCGTTAACTCTTGCCTTCTAACTTCATCACTCAACAAAACGTTCTCTCATGCCTCGCTACCGCTCATCACGCTCAAATGTCCATTTTGCAAACGACTCTACTAACGGTAAAATCGCTAGACATGAAGACCCTTTTGACCAATGGTTCCATTCAGTTAGCGATCGCTACGACACTGGTCGCGTGCAATACGTTTCGCCCGTCCGTCACACCATCACCGCTGCCTGATGTCTTCTCATCCAGCCCAGTAGTTGGTAGCCCTTCACCGCTTCCGATCGCAACAGGTGACCCGTTTACGAAAGGTATAGACAAGGCAGCCAGCGCCACCAGTCTGGCGCAATCAGCTCAGTCGGCAGAAGATTGGAACTTAGTGCTCACGCAATGGCAGCGATCGATCGCCTTCATGAAAGCAGTGCCGCCATCTAGCCCGAACCATGCCGCGGCGCAAAAGCTACTGGTAGCGTACCAACAGGCTTTAGCGCGCGCCCAGCAACAGGCAAAGCGGGGTGGTGCAAGCCAGCGTTCTGCGGCTAAAGGCAATACGGACGGTGGTATTCCTTTGATTGCGGGTGGGCAACCGTCTACTAGCCCCAGCCCTGCAAACGACGCGGCGACAGTTGCTGTGACAACCATTAATACCTTGCTTCAGCAGCAGACAGACTTTTTTGCCAAACAGAAACGCTTTGCCGCCAATCTGACGGAATTAGGCAGTAGCATTCCTGCTGATACGCCAAACTACACCTATAGCACCAGCGTCTTGCCCTCAAAACAGGCGATCGCTACCGCAACAGCCAAGCAAGACAACCTACCCAGCTACACGGGCGCATTCCTTGTAGTCAAAGACGACAAGAACAACGACACAACTGTGACAGCTACTTGTTTGACCAGTAAACCTGCGAAAGTGCCGCCTGCTGCCCCCCAAATGGTCGGCAAAGAGATTCAGTGTCCATCCGGTTCCTCGAAGCTATGACACTAGCGCCGTCTACCGCCAAAGCTCCGTGATCCTGAACTGCCAAAGCCTCTGCTAGGACTACGATAGCTGCCACTAGGGCGATCGGACTGTCGCAATGTGCTGTTACCAAAACCAGAACCCGTTGAGCGGTTGGACTGCCCTGTGTTGCGTGTTCTGGATGTGTTGGTGGAAGGCGTTCTTAGCTGCCCCGTTGTCCGCAATTGGTTATTACGCACCGCAGCCGGAGGAGCTTGATAACGACTCTGGTAGCTATTCACGGCTTGATTGTAAGAGGAACCGTAGCCGCCGTATCCAGCCATAGGCACACCGGGTTGATAAGCCGGCGGCATGTAATATTGTGGTCGAAACAGCAGGCTACCCAATGCTTGCCCTGCCAATGCACCTGCAAACGGTGTCCAGAAATTTGATTCTTGACGCACCACGACGGTTTCTTGGCGACCCGTTTGAGGATTATTTTGCGTTTCTGTCACGTTATGCACGTACTCAATCTTGAAGTCTTCAGTGAGGTACAAAGAAGGCTGACCCTTTTCAACCTTGAGGTAGCTCTTCTTGCCAGCCGCAACCTCCTCGTTAGTCAGACGAGCCATCTGTAAGTTAGTCGCACGAAACGCAGACGATTCGCCCGGTTTTGTGTTGAGCAGTGCCACGTTGTATTCGCCACCGTCATCGTTGTAGGTTGCCTGCTGTACAGGATACTCTCCGTCCGAGAGACGGCTTTGGGCAGCGGGACTGGTCGATTGTGTGGGCTGCGATCGCGCATCAGCATTCGATTTGTCTGCATCAGGGTTGCCACAACCAACTGACGTGAAGATGAGCGTCAAAGCCATTGAGAAAACCAAAAATTTGCGAAGCATAAGTCGGTAAGTGAATGTGTGTCGGTGAACAAACGTATCAGTAAAGGAAAAGTCAGTTTAGAGTGGAATGAGTTCTGGAAAATTGCCCAGCACTTGGTCAGCACTCAGTTCATCGCCTAATCGTGCAGGTGAGAAGTGAACCTGAATCGCTCGTAGCTTTTCCTGATAGTGCAGGTTGATCAGCGCTGTCAGTCCTGCCTTCAGTGCGCTCATGCTGGCAAGGTCAGTCTCCAGCTCTAGCACTTCGCCCTCAGAAGCGACTGTGATCATGACAACAAGATGACGGGTCGCAGGTAAGGCTAGCTCGTCAGTGTCCCCATTCGCTTCTAACGCTGGCGTACTGAGATAGCGCTGCGCCGAATCCGTAAAGAGTTCAGTGACAAAATCGCCTGCCTCACCTTCATCAAAAAAGACGTTACCTTCATTTGCAGCAGACTGCCAGTAAATGTCGTGCTGAAGCAAGCTCTGACAAATTTCCACTAAGCCTTCTCCAAGAGCACCCATGTCGCCTTCTGTATCAACAGCATCACGGGCAGCGCTATTCAGTACGCCTAGCAGTGTAGCCACTTCGTCACCCGCCAAGTGAACAAACACGCGGCAGACGACAAACCGAGTCTTGCCAGTAAATTGATTGAGGCGATCGCGCCACGCATTCATGTTTCGTTTCCCTTAGTGATAGTGATCGTTGCTCCAAGCTAACTCTACTCTTACTGTATGCAGCCGCTTGTGTAAAACTATCTACCTCTGGTTTAGCCTACGTTTCGGTCAGCATGATGTTCGGATTACTGCCCTTAAAGGTACGGTAAAGAGAGCAAGAGGGCAGAGGGAGAAAAGGGGCAGAGGGAGCGGGGGAAGGCTAGAAGCTAAAGGCTGTGTGTTGAACTCAAAACTCACCCCCCTAGCTCCCTTGCCCCCTTGCCTCCTTACCCCCTTGTGAGTGCTACCGTAGAACGGTGCTGCAAGAGTTAGACAGCCATTGTTCTTTAAGTCAAACGCTAGGATCGTCCGATGAGTATTTTCACGCTGCGATCGCTCCACAAAGACTTTGGCATCAAAGAGATTTTGCATGGTGCTAACTTTAGCCTCGATGATGGCGACAAGGTAGGACTTATTGGCACCAACGGTTCGGGTAAATCGACGCTGCTGAAGATGATCGCGGGACAAGAGTCGATCGACAGTGGCGAGATTCTTGTCAACGCTGGCGTTCGCATTGTCTATCTACCACAGCAGCCTGAATTGGATGACGATCGCACTGTGCTGGAACAGGTCTTTGCCGACAGCGGCGATCAGATGACGCTGGTGCGAGAGTTTGAGGAAATTTCTGACAAGCTGGCGCACGGGCACGGCGATCAGGATCAACTGATGGCGAAGCTGTCCGATCTGACGCATCGCTTAGATGCCACTGGGGCATGGGATCTGGAAACCAATGCCAAAATTATTCTGACCCGTCTGGGCGTTGAGGATTTTGATGCCAAAATTGGCGACCTTTCGGGCGGCTACCGCAAACGCATTGCCCTGGCAGCCGCACTCTTGTCTGAACCCGATGTGCTGCTGATGGATGAGCCAACCAACCATTTAGATGCGCTCTCGGTGGAATGGCTGCAAAGCTACCTCAACCGCTTTCGGGGTGCCCTGTTGCTCATTACCCACGATCGCTACTTCCTCGATCGTGTCACCAACCGCATTTTGGAAATCGATCGTGGCGATTTGTTCACCTACAGCGGCAACTATTCTTACTATTTAGAGAAAAAAGCACTGGCAGAAGATTCTGCCGCCAGCACCGAACGCAAGCATCAAGGATTACTGCGCCGCGAGTTGGAATGGCTGAAACGCGGTCCTAAAGCGAGAAGCACGAAACAAAAGGCGCGGATCGATCGCGCCCGTGCGTTGCAGGCAACCGAATTCAAACAAGGTCACGGCAAAGTTGATATTGCCACGGCGGGACGACGCATCGGCAAGAAAGTGATTGAACTGGTGGATGTCTCAAAGGGCTATGGCGATCGCACCCTGATCAACGGCTTCACCTACGAATTTAGCCCCGAAGATCGCGTCGGCATCATCGGTGGCAACGGGGTTGGTAAATCTACCCTGATGGACATGATTACCGGACGATCGCAGCCCGACTCTGGCACCGTCGAAATTGGCACCACCATCCACATCGGCTACTTCGACCAGCACTCCGACGATCTCACCCTCAACCCCGAACAGCGCGTCATCGACTACCTCAAAGATGTCGCCGAACTGGTAAAAATTGCCGATGGCACGGTTATCACAGCCTCCCAAATGCTGGAGCGCTTTCTGTTTCCGGGCAACCAACAGTACGCGCCCATCAACAAGCTTTCTGGTGGCGAAAAGCGCCGTCTCTTCCTGCTGCGAGTTCTCATGAGTGCCCCTAACGTCCTCATTCTGGACGAACCGACCAATGATCTTGATGTCCAGACTCTCGCCGTTCTAGAAGATTATTTAGAAGACTTCAACGGCTGCGTCATTGTTGTCTCGCACGATCGCTACTTCCTCGATCGCGTCGTCGATACCATTTTCGCCTTCGAGCCTGATGGCACATTGCGCCAGTATCCAGGGAATTATTCGGTGTATTTGGACTATAAGCAGGCAGAGGAGAGTGAGGAGAGAGGAATGAGGGGTGAGGGGCAGGGGAGCAGAGGGGCAGGGGAGCAGGGGAGCAACGAGGCACCACTTCTAACAACTAATAACCAACAACTAACAACTCCCCTACCTCAAAACTCAAAACTCTCTAGCAACGCGGCGCGAAGCGCTACTCAAAACTCAAAAAAGCTTTCTTACAAAGAAAAGCGCGAATTCGAGCAGCTTGAAACTCAAATTCCCGCAATGGAAGCGGAGAAAGAGCAAATTGAAAAAACCTTGTATGGTAAGCCGCCATCGGGTTTTACGGAAGTACAAACGCTGTCTGCCCGCCTCGCCGAGTTGAATGCAGCGATCGACACTGCGACCGATCGCTGGTTAGAATTATCAGAACTGGAGTCCTAATCCTTCACAGGTCAAAGCAATGACGGCTCTCACCCTCAACTTAAGTCCTACTCTGAAACTGACCGACGACCAGTTCTATGACCTCTGCCAGCACAACCGAGATTTACGCATCGAACGCACGACAAACGGAGAATTGATCATCATGGCTCCTGTAGGCGGTGAAGGTGGTTCACGCAGCGGTAGAGTCAATCAACAAGTGTTCAACTGGACAGATGTAGATGATCGAGGCATTGCCTTCGATTCCTCCACGGGCTTTAAGTTGCCGAATGGTGCTGACCGATCGCCCGATGTTGCTTGGGTTAAACGCGATCGGTGGGATGCCCTCACACTTGAACAAAAGCGCAAATTCCCGCCCCTCTGCCCCGATTTTGTCATTGAACTGCGCTCCGAAAGCGATTCCCTCCAAACCCTCCAGGCAAAAATGCAGGAGTACATCGAGAATGGTACGCGACTGGGTTGGCTCATTGATCCCAAACACCAGCGGGTGGAAATTTATCGTCCAGGACAAGCTGTCGAAAGTTTGCAAAAGCCAGAAACGCTCTCAGGCGAGGATGTCCTTCCAGGCTTTGTGTTGGCTTTGAAGCCCATCTTTAGCAGCATTTAAGCGCACGCAACACTACTTTTCTGGCTGATCCGGAACGGGGAGCAAACTTCTTGAGCGCGATCGCAAAGATACCGCTA
Organism: Tildeniella sp.; assembly: GCF_059505325.1. Classification (NCBI taxonomy): domain Bacteria; kingdom Bacillati; phylum Cyanobacteriota; class Cyanophyceae; order Oculatellales; family Oculatellaceae; genus Tildeniella; species Tildeniella sp. Next base: position 129,532 of record NZ_JCACKI010000064.1, on the reverse strand, counting down.
AGTGAAAAGAGTCGGTAAAGATCGAAAGAAAATTAACGATATTGTGTAGGCATTCACTAAGATCGACGCGACACGGATCTTCTAACGGAGCCAATGCCGACGATGACTACTCCATCTCTAGTGCCCGTCATTCTCGCGGGAGGTAAAGGTGAGCGTTTCTGGCCCCTCAGTCGCAGAAATCGCCCCAAGCAATTTTTGAGCCTGGATGGTAGCGGTCGCAGTTTATTGCAGGCAACGGCAGAACGGTTATTGACGATCGCAGGCGGTTGGGAGTCCATTTGGGTTATCACTGCCTCGCATCTCGCAGATGGCGTGAGAGAACAACTGCCTGATCTGCCTGAAGAGAACCTTCTGATCGAACCCGAAGGACGAGACACTGCCCCAGCCGTCACCTGGAGCACCCTGAAGATCGCCGAACGCTATGGTAAAGATGTGGTAGTCGGCTTTTTCCCTGCTGATCACTGGATTGCTGATAAAGCGACCTTTGAGGCAACTCTAAACGCAGCCGCAGAGCTAGCAAGCAAAGAAGAGGCGATCGTCACGTTGGGCATTGCTCCCACCTTTGCGTCCACGGGCTATGGCTACATTCAAGCAGGCGAAACGATTGGCACGTATGGCACAAAGGCTGAGCAGGAAGGCTTTCCCGCTTATCGCGTCACCCGCTTTACCGAAAAGCCCGATCGCGACACCGCCGAACAGTTTCTTACTACGGGCAGCTTTAGCTGGAACAGTGGCATGTTCGTCTTTCGCGCTGGTGTAGCGTTAGACGAACTGCTGGTTTACGCGCCCGAAATTCTAAGCCCGCTAGAAGAACAAGGGGTCGATGCCTATCCCACCTTACCCAAAAAGAGTATCGACTACGCCTTGATGGAAAAAACCCAGCAGGCATACGTGCTGCCCGTTGCCTTTGGTTGGGATGATCTGGGCGACTGGAACGCGATCGAGCGCCTGCTCAAAGGCGAAGACTCCAACGTCGAACTCGCCAGACACGTTGGGCTAGACACCCACGGTGCACTCTTCTACGCTACAGACCACGATGATCTCATCGTCACCATCGGTCTTGAAGATACAGTCATCGTGCGCGACGGCAAAGTTACCCTCATTGTCAAAAAAGACCGAACTCAAGAAATCAAGCAGGTATTGAAGGAAATTCAAGCCGATCCGCAGTTTAGAGACTTGCTCTAGTTGTTAGTTTTTAGTGGTTAGTTGTTAGAGTCATTACAATCGTCTGTTCGCTAACAACCAACAACTAACAACCAAAAACCCTAGATGTTTTCTCGTATCGCCCAATCCAGTGCCCGCCAACGCGAAATTGCAGAAGTCGTCCTCCGCAATGGTTGGGGCTATATGCGGCGACTGCTGACCGGCACCAAAGCCGAAGAGCCGCAGCTACCACCGCCAGCCGTCCTCCGTAACATTCTGGTTGAACTGGGACCGGTCTACGTCAAGCTAGGACAGTTGCTCAGCACCCGTCCCGATTTGCTACCGTCAGAATATATTGCTGAACTGACCGCACTCCAGGCAGAAGTGCCTGCTGTTGCATGGCAAGAAGTGGAAGTCGTCATTCGGCAGCAGTTGCGTCGTCCGCTCGAAGAAGCGTTTATAACCATCAACCACATGCCCGTTGCGGCTGGCTCGATCGCCCAAACCCATCGGGCAACCCTGGCAGATGGGCGAGAAGTTGCGCTCAAAATCCAGCGTCCCGGCATTGAGGCGATCGTCGATCAAGATATTGCCCTCATTCGTACACTGGCAGATCTGGTTTCGCGTACCAATTTCGGTAAATACTACGACCTGAAAGCACTGGCAGAAGAATTTGCCACCGCACTGCTGGCTGAGCTAGATTTCATGCAGGAAGCCACTCACACCGACCAACTCCGCAGCAACCTTTCCAGCAGCCGCTGGTTTGATCCTAAACGGTTGGTGGTGCCCGAAATTTATTGGGCGTTGACCACCGAAAAGCTGCTGGTGATGGAATGGTTGGACGGTGTGCCGCTGCTGCAAGGCAATTTCTCTGGCACGGGCTATGCTGGCGATGCTACGGCTGAACGTCGATCGATCGTCAGCCTCTTAGTGCAGGCATTCTTTCAGCAAATTTACATTGACGGGTTCTTCCACGCCGATCCCCATCCCGGCAACCTGTTTTACCTCAAAGATGGTCGCGTTGCCCTACTGGATTGCGGTATGGTTGGTCGGCTCGATCCTCGCACTCAGCAGGTATTAACCGAAATGCTGCTGGCGATCGTCAATCTCGACGCTCAACGTTGCACTCAACTCACGCTGCAATTAGCCGAGTCGGTACAGCCCGTTAACCTGGCACAACTGGAAAGCGACTACGATCGCCTGCTGCGTCGTTACTTTAACCTCAATCTGGCACAGGTCAACTTCAGCCAGTTGTTTTACGAAATTTTGCAACGAGCGCGGGCAAACCATCTGCGCGTTCCCGGCAACATGGGACTCTACGCCAAAACGCTGGCAAACCTGGAAAGCGTTGCCCGTAAGCTTGACCCCGAATTTAACCTGTCTGATCAGATCAAACCCTTAATGACCGACCTGTTTCGACGGCAATTGGTGGGTGAGGCACCCCTTCAGGCACTCTTACGCACAGCCTTAGACATCAAAACCCTATCACTCCAATCGCCCCGTCAACTGGAACTGCTGCTCGATCGCGTCACCTCCGAAACCCTCCAGTGGAACCTGAACCTGCGCGATCTCGACCCCGTCCGCCGCAGCCTGGATGACTCTGCTAATCGCGTGTCGTTCAGCATTGTCGTGGGTGCTTTGATTATGGGTGCCGCCACAATTTTGGCGAACGATCGCACAGGGCGGTTGTTTTGGGTCAGCAGCGCTCTGTTTTTCTCTGCCAGCTTTCTTGGTCTTTGGCTCATCGTGAGCATTCTGCGATCGGGGCGGCTTAGATAAGACCGATTCTTTAATGCTATGTGCGAGAAATAGTGATCGCACCTAAACAATCGTTACTGCACTTGAGAAATAGTGATCGCACTTGACTGTCACAACCACGCAAAAACGACGAGAATAACAGCAACGTAAAAATGACATAACTGTCACCATACTTTTCAGTGTTGTTGAGGTAGTCCTCCAGAGGCTTTAGTGAAAACAGTTTTTCATAAACTGGTGCGCGAGGCTTCAGAGGAGCGGCTTCGCCAACGCATCCCCGAAATCATTCGGACGGCAGGGCAGGAATGTGCGGTAGAGACAATGAACGAGGAAGCTTTTCACCAAGCACTCCGAGCAAAACTGGTGGAAGAAGCGCAAGAAGCTGCTGCTGCCACTTCTGAAGAGTTAGTCACAGAGTTAGCGGACCTTCATGAAGCCATGGACGCACTGATGGCGGCTTATTTCACTAAACTGTGGCTCACAGGCAAGCTTCGGCTGGCGGTCAGCAGTCAGCGGTCAGCGGTCAGCGGTCAGCGGTCAGCAGTCAGCGGTCAGCGGTCAGCGGTCAGCGGTCAGCGGCAAAAACGAATCTGTAGGGCGATTTGATAGCATTGGTATTACAGCATTGACCACACTGCCGTGTTGGCAGTGCAGAAATATAGACAACGCGATCGGGGAGGTCTCAGCCAGCACCTCTGCTTGCTATGGAGTGGGGCAGACTAGAGACAGTACTGTTAGAGGCAGCCTTCTTGAGTCTGAACGCGCTTAATCTTCGCCATCAATATCGCAGCGATCGCGAACCTTTTATGGATTGCCCTTACTGCCGCTCTACCCGCACAAGCCAATTGCAAAGCACAACAGACCTGGGCTATCTTGTGTTTCGCTGTAAGGAGTGATATCGCACCTTTACCGAACGCACGGGCACTCCCTTCAATTTTATTGAGGTGCCCACCGATAGCGTGTTTCAAGTCTTACGGTGTCGGTTCCGCTACAAGCTGAGTTTCCGCGACATTTCAGAATTTTTCTTGCTGCGGGGGTTTGAGTTTACTCATGAAACGGTGCGCGATTGGGAAGAACGGTTTGCTTCAATCCTTGTAGAGCAGTTGAGGGCTAAACGCAAAGTAAAGTGAACCAGATCACTAGGTGCAGGGGTGAAACTCCTGGCTGGATCTAAACCTCTTCTTACAAATAATTAGGGCTACCTGTTTAGCTGCTAACTGAATCGTTGAGTCTTGCTCACCCATGATTCAGGATTGCTAAGGTCACCTGATGTGCAACTAAAATCAGCCCTCATCCCCCAGCCCCTTCTCCCAAGGTAGGAGAAGGGGAGCAAGACTCCCTCAAAGTCCCTCTCTCGCTCTGGGAGAGGGATTTAGGGTGAGGGCGATCGGGAAAGTTGCACATCGCGTTAAGGTCAGTTACTTCAATCGCCAGTGGGTTGAAGCGACTGATAAATTGCATTCAGCTGAGCTTCAACGTCTAGCGGTCTGTTCGTAAACCGAATGTAGAAGCTGTGCTTCTCCGCTGGTCTTTCCAAGACTTTGGCATAGACATCTTCACTCAGCGATGTTTCGGTAGAACTGTCTGCTTCTTGAGCATCTCTGCTGTAGAGTTTTTTCAAAACTCTATGTACCTTTTCTTGCTCATAGTTTTTGCTGCTGGCAGAGTCTTGCTGAGGAATATAAAGGTTTAGTTTGAGATTAGTCAACGGTGCTGGAATAGCGTGCGCCTCATCCAGACGCACTTCTGCTTCTTTGGCGGATAGTCTAACTAATTTTCCTTTCACTACCGTGCGATCGATTTGCTTCCCATCTAACGTGGCATATTGCATCACCATTGGATGCGGTAAGTCAAAGAAAATCTCTTCCTCTTTGGTTAAATGTAGATTGTACTTTCCACTCATGCCAACCACTTCATAGATCATGATGGGATCATGCACACCTTTGGGTTGCACCTCTCGTTGTCCATCGGTAATTACAGTGGAACCTACTTCTTTGAGTGTCGCTTCGGTGGTAAAGATTTGTCCTCCCACTGTATAGCTCTCAACGCGGTAGGTCAGGTTCACCTGATCACCCACAATGCCATATTTGGTGCGTGTTTCAGACCCAATGTTGCCGACGACCACCTCTCCAGTATTGATGCCGATGCCCATTTCTAGTTGAGGGAGTCCCAGTTGTCTCATTTTTTCATTGACTGGCTCCATCGCAAGCTGCATCGCTAGGGCACAGGCGATCGCTCGAACCGCATCATCTTCGCGGGCAGTCGGAGCACCAAATAACACCAGAATGCCATCGCCCATAAATTCATCGATCGTGCCCTGGTAGCTGGTAATGACATCTGCCATATAGCCCAGGTAGAGGTTGATAATTCTAATCACTTCTTCGGGGGGTAAGCGCTCAGAGATGGCAGTAAAGCCTCGAATATCGGAGGTGAGGATCGTAATTTTCCGTCGCTCACCACCCAGTTTTAGACCTTCGGGATTTTCCAGCAAGTTCGCCACAATTTCACTGGTGACAAATCGTCCAAACGCTTTGCGAATCTCGCCAGCCGAACGGGCAATGTAGGCAGTGACCACGATCGCAGAGCCAGTCAATGCCAGAATGGGAGGCACCAAAGGTATCCACCAACCCGCTAAAAATGCCAGATAGCTACCGACCACTAAGCCGAGTGCCGCTAGAGCAATGCCCGCTGTCGTCCAGGGCGATCGTCTCGTCAGGCTGCCACTGTACCGTTGTCTCCAGCTTAAGGTGGCACCGATCAACGCCCAACCAAAGATCCAGAGGCTTTCCCACTGCAAGCCCCAGGTTCTGATGAACGGGCGATCTTCTAATGCCGCACTCAAAATTTGACTGATGCTGTTGGCATGAATCACCACACCGGGCATCCGTCTGGTCGACGTGAACAAACTGCTGCTGTAAGGCGTGTAGAAGAGATCTTTCAAGCTTTCAGCCGTTGGACCAAGCAAAACAATGCGTCCCCGGAGCGAGTCTGGAGGGATGCGGTTCTCTAAAACATCCACCATCGATAGGGTGGGAAAGCGCTGAATGGAACCCCGGTAATTCAACAGCACTTGATAGCCCTGATCTTCCGCTCGCACATACCCTCCGTCACTCGATTGAAATAATGGCAAAACCGCAGGTCCGACCTTGACCAGATCATCTTTTGTTAAGCCTACGGAGATTCCTTGAGCCTTCAGGTGCAGGTCTGCCAGCTTGAATGCAAAGCTGAAGATGGCATCACCCTCTTCGGGTGATACATAAATAAGACCGCGACGAACCTTTCCATCCCGATCTAAGGGAAAGTCATTGACACCCACCTGATCCCGCTGCTTCAGTACAGGCGGTGGATTAACAGCATGGCTATCGATTTGTTCGGCGACCTTCTGCACCCCAATTAAGTAGGGAGTTGATTCGCATACCTTAACGAACTCTTGATAACCCAGACCAACAGGCTTATCGCGGTAAAAGTCCAGTCCAATAGCGCTCGGCTGCTGTTTCTTCACATTATTGATGAGACGGGCTAACACGGCATCTGATGCGGGCCAATCGAGTTTTTGAATCTCTGGCTCATTTAGCTCAACAATGACAATGCGTGAGTCGATCGCTTCTTGAGGGCGCAGTTGAAAAAATTGATCGAGCGCTGCCATTTCCAACAGTTCTAACAGTCCTGTGAAACGGAGCGCCAGGACAAAGATAGTTACGCTGGGAGCCGTAATGAGAACACCACGCCACTGCCAGAGTTGCCGCTTCAGTTGATCCCACATAAACTTACTCGCTAAAAGCTTGTTAAAAAATAACTGCACACTTTTGGATTGGCTATCAGCTATCGGCTATCAGCTATCAGCTATCAGCCATCAGCTATCAGCCATCAGCCATCAGCTATTAGCTTTTCTCTGACCACTGACCACTGACCACTGACCACCGACCGCTAACAGCTACAAAACATAACATTGTTCCTTTACAGCTTCTAAGTATGCCCATCATACTTCAACAAAAACTACCGTCCATTTGCAAGAGTGATGGAGTCGTTAAGTAGCCGATGAAGTGATCCTGCCCTCTTTTCTGGCAAAGGGCAGCAAAGATCGTCATTGCCATACAGTTTAGTAACTTCTTTGTTACGTTAATACTTGTTTCGTTAGCGCTGCCAGCCTGGTGAAACAGCTCAACAAGGCGCGTTGGAGCAAACAGCGGCGGAGCCATATCAAAATAGTGGTCGCAAAACTCTGGAAAAATTTGCACCAGCAGTTGATACATCAATTGATGGATTGAGGAGAGATCGGTGGCGGCATAAAAGAATCCAGACTTCGATCGCCGCGCAAACGGTTCTGGTAAACATTGCTGCGCCACTCGTCGAATAATGGCTTTATCCCACAGCAATTCTGCCTGATACTGCGGTGGAATCGATGCCAGCAGTTCCACCAGGCGGTGATCTAGAAACGGTACGCGAGCCTCAATTCCCTGACTAGAAGACGTTCGGTCTTCATGCCAGAGATTATGAGACTGCAAGTGCATGATTCGACGCAGCATTTCTCCATGAAACAGGGTGCCGTTAAGGGGTCTGGGTGAAACAGGTAGTGCAACCCTTCCCTCTAACCAGGGCAACCATGACTCTGGCACATTACGTTCTGCAAAAAAGGGAGTCAACGTGCTGTGCTGCAAGTCATTCAGATATCCCTGCCAGTCTGTAGCGGGTGACTGTACCGGGTTGGAGTATCCACCCGCAAACTCATCGGCTCCCTGTCCCAGCAGCATCACTTTCAACTCAGGATAAACCGTTTTGGCATAGCGATGCAGCTCGTGTTTAAAGAACCATTCCAGATCGAATCTGGGAGAGTCCATCATCCAAACAAAATACTCAAACTGAGCGAGTGAAAAATCAAGTTGCGGAATGAGTTGATGGTGATCAAACAAAACCGGATGGAAGGGAAGTTGCAAATGGTTTGCAACCTGTTGAGCGGCGATCGCATCTCCAGCAGCAATGGTGCATGGCTCAATGACTGTAAAGCACTTGAGATCCGGGTTGAGTTTAGCGGCAACTGCCGCGATCGCCGATGAATCCACGCCACCACTCAAAAAAATGCCCATTGGTACATCACTCATCAGGCGCTTCTGGACGCTATCGGCAAACAACTCGCCATACTGGGCAACGTAGTCATCAGGAGACGCATATACGGCTCGATCGTCCGTCACAAAATGTTGCTCAAGTGACCAATAGTTGATTGGCTTCAGTGCTTCAGACTGGTCGTAAAGAAGGTAGTGACCAGCCGCTAGGAGATGAATGCCTTGCACATAGCTGGATTGTGGAATCGGTGTTTTTAAATCCCACCAGTTAGGGCGGTTGGGGCAAGCCGGATGAACCAGCAAGGCTTTTAGTTCAGACCCAAAGATCAGTTGCGAACCCACCTGACTGTAATAGAGCGGTTTAATGCCCAGACGATCGCGGGCTAAAAAAAGTTGTTGCTTAGTCGTATCCCAAAGGGCGATCGCAAACATGCCATTCAGCAGATTCAGGGCATCTGCACCTCGTTCTTCATACAAATGCAGCACAATCTCGGCATCTGATCGTGTGCGAAAGGTATGGGGTTCTCGCAGGTGCGATCGCAACTCCCAATGGTTGTAAATTTCCCCATTCACCGCTACAAAAAGCGTGCCAGCCTCATTCCAGATCGGCTGCTGTCCACCGGGCAGATCGACGATCGCCAACCGCCGGAAGACAAATGAGAGTGTGCCATCATCGAAGCACTGCTCATCATCGGGTCCTCGACGAGCGAGTTGCTCACCCATTGCGTTGAGTACGTGCGATCGTTCGGGGCGAGGCAAGGTCTGGTGATGAAAATTAACAAATCCAGCAAAGCCGCACATACGAGTGGCACCTTGATCAGCGCTTGAATCAAAACCTCAATAAAAATAGTCGCAACCTGAAACGATCGCGACTACTGATGTCAAAGATGAACTTAAACAAATTTTAAGCCTTGCACTCAGCTCTACAGCCTAGGCTAATCAGCGTAGCCTCTACCCATTCTCTAATTTGCTCAAAAGACTGGAGCCATTGCACGTGCGACTTTACAGAGAACTGGGTTTAGCTCTAATTAATTACTTTGATCGCCTCGAGCCGGACCTGCTCCAGCGACATTCTCTAGTTCTTCTTCAGACAGTTCGACGGACTCATTCTCTTGCTTAAGTGAGTCTAACTTTGTTTCTTCAGTCTTTTTGGCATCTGTTGCCTTTTCCTTTGTTGCCTTTTCATTCGTTGCTTGCTCGTTCGTCGTCATCGCTCGATCTCCGGGAATCCTGAGTGTATATCGGGCATTATACTACCCACATATAGAACTTGCCAATGATGCAAGCTACCTCTATGACGCAGCGAAAGGGTCAATTCAGCGTTCCTTCTAACCATGACGGTGACATTACAAATGGTAAAAATCTAGCAAGTGAAATCACGGATAAAGCCATCACTTCTTGCCTGTTTGCGGTTGTGCTTACCCTTGCTGCGATCGACCCTGCAAAAGCTCAAATCGCAGGGGATACAACCTTGCCCATCGGGGAGCGATCGCAGGTTTCTGGCGATCCCAACATTCAGATTGATGGCGGCGCACAGCGAGGCAGTAACCTGTTCCACAGCTTTAGCCAGTTCTCCGTACCGACAGGCGGGTCTGCCTTTTTTAACAATGCGATCGATGTGCAAAACATCTTCAGCCGCATCACGGGTGGATCAAGCTCAACGATCGATGGTCTCCTTCGCACCAACGGCACTGCCAGCCTGTTTCTGCTCAACCCCAACGGCATTTTGTTTGGACCCAATGCCAGCCTGCAAATTGGCGGTTCCTTTCTTGCCACCACTGGTAGCAGCATACGGTTTGCGGATGGGACTGAGTTCAGCGCCACGGCTCCAACGACTCCAGTGCTGACGGTGAGTGTTCCCATTGGAGTCCAATTCGGCAGCAACCCTGGCAGCATTCGTGTGAGCGGATCAGATCTCCAGAAAGCGGGCAATACCATCGGTCTACTGGGCGGCGATCTGACCATTGAAGGGGGAATCCGTGGGCTAGAAGGAAATGATCTTGTGGCAGCGCCCAGCGGTCGGGTTGAACTAGGGAGTGTGGCAGGAAATAGCGTTGTCAGCCTAACGTTTGCCGATCGTGGGTTCACCCTGGGATACGGTCAAGTCAACACCTTTCAAACCATCCAGCTTCTGCAAAACTCTATCGTTTCTGCCAATGATGGTGGAGACATTCAGGTACAGGGGAAGCAAGTGCAACTGGCAGGTGGTTCGCAGATTGCCACTGTCAATACGGCAAGTTCACTGCTACCCGGTGGCATGTTGACGATTAACGCTTCTGAATCGGTTGAACTGTTGGGAACAGGCGTTTACACTGGTTTTGGAGAATTCCCAACCGGTGTGTTCAATCAGACTACAGGGGCTAGCACTGCCGGAACACTCACTATCAATACGAAGCAGTTACTGGTTCGAGACGGGGCATTCATCTCTGCGTCTACAAGCGGAGCGGGACAGGGCGGAAATTTAACGGTGAATGCGTTCAACTTAGTGACAGTAAGTGGCGTTTCGGCTACCGACTCAACCCTTTTTAGTGGCATCTCTGTAGCCTCTAATGCCTCTGGCACTGGGAATGCAGGCAATTTAGTCATCAACACAGGCAATCTGAGTGTGAGTGGCGGCGGACAAATCAGCGCGACGACCTTTGGCAGTGGAACGGGTGGCGACCTGACCGTGAATGCCTCCGCTGTTCAGCTCACAGGCGGTAGTACCAGCCAGGTCAACGGTTTGTTTGCGCGGGTGGGCAGTGTGACAGGCAATAACACGCGGGCAACCGGGCAAGGGGGCAACCTGACCATCAATACCGATACGCTCGTGGTGCAGAATGGATCACAAGTTTCAACAGGCACGTCTGGTTCTGGGCAGGCAGGGAATTTAATCGTGAATGCGGCTGAATCGGTGGAGGTGACGGGACGTTCTCTGAGCGATCGCAGTCTCAGCCTCCTCTCTGCTGGCTCGACCAGTGCTGGAGCCGCAGGTAACCTTTCGGTGTTTACAGATAAACTCACGGTGCAGGATGGAGGAGAAATCATTGTCAGCGGTACAGGCACAGGTGTAGCTGGCGACCTGCAAATTACTGCCCCGTTGATTCTGCTCAATAATCAAGGGCTGTTGGCGGCAGAAACGAAGGCAGGGCAAGGCAACATCACCCTGACCACCAGTGATTTGCGCCTGCGTCGTAATAGTCTGATCAGCACCAATGCCACAGGAAGCGCGACGGGCGGTAACATCACCATCAACACTGATACGTTAGTTGCCCTGGAAAACAGTGATATCACCGCCAATTCCCAGGAAAGCTTTGGGGGCAGGGTCGTTATTGATGCACAGGCGATCTTTGGCACCCAGTTTCGGACACAACTTACGCCAGAGAGCGATATTACGGCAACCTCTGCCTTGGGCGCTCAGTTTAGTGGTTTAGTCACGATTCAGACTCCAGGCATTGACCCCAGCCAGGGGTTAGTGCAGCTTCAGACGGCGATCGTTGACCTGAGCAAACTGGTTGTGCAGGCTTGTTCATCGGGCGTGCAGCAGGCGGCGGGTGAGTTTGTTATTACTGGTCGCGGTGGCTTACCGCCCAGCCCTACCGATGCCACAGGTGAGGATGGGGTGCTGGTTGATCTGGGGCAACCGTTGGGCGATCGCCCAACTTCTGCTCCAGCAATGCCTTCCTCTAACCAATCGATCCGCAACGCCAACTACGCCAATGGGGAGACTCCAATCGCCCCACTGGTGCAAGCCCAGGGATGGCTTGTCAACTCGAAGGGCAATGTCGTGCTGTTGGCTCAGTCTCCTACCGCAACGACTCAAGCAGTCCCCTGGATGGCTTCTAAGCCTGAGTGCAAGGTTCGTTGAATGGATGATGGCGATCGACACGAAGCGTAGTGTAGCAAAAAAGCTGTCAGAAAAAATTCCGTCCTCCAGACAGATAGTTTTCAGAGCGAGAATGACCATACTAAGCATGAAGTCTACTCGATCGAAAAGCCGTGTCTGAAGAAGAAAACCAGTCCGTGGATAGGGACGAACTTTCAGAAGAGGAGTTGAAGCAAATCAAAGCAACTCCCCGTTATGAGCACAGTTGGCGGCATTCTGGAGTTACTCCAGTGGTTCGCCCCCAAACGGTTAACGCTGACCCTGCCAATTCTGGATGTCTTCTAGAAAACAGAGCATTCCTTCCTCATCCTTTAGTTTAAACTCCCTGACACGATGGTTGTGTATCAGTTCGCTTCAGATACTGCATTTGTTGAGTCAGTAGAAACACGGATTTTTGCGTATCTTTAACCCATCCTGAACTAGAATTTAGGCTAAGCGCTTAAGTCGGCACCGGATTATCATGCTCGTTAAGCGTTGGATAATCAGCTTGTTGGCTATTTCTATTATTCTTTAAGCGTACTTCACCGTTAATGCACGTCAAACTTTGGGGAACTCGTGGTTCCTTACCGACCCCTCAGGCTCCAGAGCAAATCGAAGCTCGGATCAAAGGTTTGTTTCAAGGCTTCTTTGCGGCGGGGCATCAGCAAGCATCTGAGGTTGACGATTATTTAGCTAAACTTCCCGCTGATCGCTTTGGGGGCTATGGGGGTGAGACGCTGTGTGTGGAAGTATCCACCAGCCAACAGCGACTGATTATTGATGGTGGTAGTGGAATGCGATCGCTCGGCTACGAGTTGGCAAAAGGAGCCAGTGGACACGGTCAGGGGGAATTGCACATCCTCTTTACCCACTTCCACTGGGATCACCTCTCAGGCTTGCCCTTCTTCCTGCCACTGTTCATTCCGGGCAACAAAATTCATGTGTATGCGGTGCAACCAGACCTACCAGAGGTCTTCCGCACCCTGTTTAAAAAGCCCTATTTCCCGGTGCCTCTGGAAAAGATTGATGCGGAGATTGAATACCACCAGCTCATGCCCCGACAGCCCGTTACGTTTGATGATCTTACGGTGACACCGTACCAGTTAGATCACCCCGATCCGTGCTGGGGCTACAGGTTTGAAGCGGGTGGCAAGGTGCTCTCTTACTGCGTTGATAACGAAATTCAGCGCGTTTCTCGTGAAGATCTGGGGTTGGATTTGCCGCTGTATCAAAATGTCGATTTAATGATTATCGATGCACAGTACACGCTGCTAGAGGCAACAGAGAAGATTAATTGGGGACATGGTGCGGCACCCGATGGGCTAGAAATTGCGATGCGGGAAGGGATCAAACAGGTGTTATTTGTGCATCATGATCCAGCAGCATCCGATGCCAAAGTTGCCGCCGCAGAATGGCAGGCACGGTGCTTTTACGAGAAACAACTTCAAATGATACATCGTTCACCACACAAATTGCATGAATTAACGTGGTCGTTTGCGAGAGATGGCATGACGATCGCACTCTAACCCGCCTAATATGCCCACCGATCGCGCCATTTGATGGTGCCTTGATTCACTAAAATCCAGCGACGGCAGACGAGATTTTCGTACAGTGGTGGTTGATTCGCGCGCCACATTGCGTACTTATAGGCGATCGGTTTGCCAGCCGTTTCATGCAACGCAATCTCACCAAACCAGGTGCCAGGGTTAATATATTCCAGTGCATACGCCTTGCTAATTTCCCAATTGCCCAACTCCGGGCAATCGCCAATCACAACCACAGTATCGCCTGGTTGGGTTTTGATGCCATTCAACTGCACCCGCACAATCACTTGCCCCTTCACACGTTCCCCAATGTAGCTGAGGACGATCGCTTCCTTCTCTCCCAATTGCAGCCCCGATAGTTTGCCATCTTTAACCTCAAAGCGGCGATGCGTCAGGATGCAGTTATAGTCTCCGTCTTCCAGCTCGGTAGAGGGCACATCGATCGCGATCGCCTGTCCTTTGTTCATTGCCACAAAACAGCGAGAATCCCGATAGCGTCGCACGTAGCAATAGATATCCGGGGTAATGTATTTCTGGACTTGACTCCCCAACGATACCGATGGATTCAACCGTCGCAGTTTAGAAAACAACTGTAAGTCTTGACAAATCTGAGTGTCAGTATCCCACCGTTCCATCATGGGACGGTTATAAGGGTCATTGCCGCCGTTAGTGTCGTTGTGGAGATACTGCTCGGTGCCATAGTACAGGCACGGAATCCCGCGAGAGGTCATGATCAGGTTGATGGCTAACCGCAGAATATCTGGGTCAGCGTTCAAGCTTTGGAAGCGCGGCATATCATGATTATCAATAAAGGTAATCAACTCAGTTGCCGTGTCGTAGAGGTAATCCAGATCCAGGATTTTTTGAATGAGGTGAAAGCCACCTTCGCTGCCTTTGGCTAACGCTGCCCGGATTGCCTCACAGAAACCAAAGTCCAAAATTGACATCCCAGACTTATTGGCAAAGTTCACCGAGCCGTGATCCCACGGCTTGCTAAAGCCCCATTCGCCAAAGATAAAGATCGATGGTTTATGGGTTTGCAGATCTGCCGTGAACTCTTGCCAAAACCAGATGGGCATGTGTTTCACGGTATCGACGCGTAAAGCATCAACGCCCCGATCGAGCCATAGTTTGATGGCAGTTTTGATGTAATGACGAAAATCAGGGTTGCTTTCGTTGAAGTCTGCTAGTCCCGCCATTTCACAGTTTTCTAGCTGCCACTGGTCTTCCCAATCGGTTACTTCTCCATTGTGGTGATACCAGTTGTTTGTATCGTGATGAAAATCAGCGATTAAAACACCGTCATCATAGAGCCTACCTTTATGCCCACCGACATCCGGGCTGCTGTGGTTACACACAATATCGAGAATGAGCTTCATGCCCCGATCGTGCATTTCAGTGACTAATTGATCAAACACCGCACAGGTAAACAGCGAGGTTTCCTCATCTTTAGCGACAAAACGAGGATTAATCCGCTTAAAGTCTTTCGTCCAGTAGCCGTGCATGGCGGCGAATTCAAACTGCAATTCTTCCACCTGCTCAAAGATGGGAGAGATCCAGATGGCTGTAATGCCTAATGCCTTTAAGTAGTCCAGTTTGTGAATAATCCCTTGCAAGTCGCCGCCCCAGTATTTGCCCCATTTTTGCCGAGTGGGATCATATAGGTTTGGGTTTGGTCCGGCATTGTTGCTGGAATCACCATCATGAAAGCGATCGATAATGATGAAATAAATGGTTTCCTGCCGAAACTCGATCGCTCTGGTAAAGAGAAACTCAATCTCGGCATCAATAACAGGCTTAATTTCGTCCGCATGAAAGCCAGCCGCCGCTTTTGCCGCAACGACTTCACCGTGGGGCTGTAGTGAAGAGTCTTGCATCATGTTAACCATTTGCTCTGATAAATTACTTCTGAAGGCAAGATCCCCGACTTCTCAAAGAAGTCGGGGATCTAAACAGCTAATTTCAGCGATTCATCACAAATGTGTTGCGATTGCGATCGCCATCTCGTTCATAGATAAACTTATCAACGCCCTGAAGTGCCAGATAGATGCCCAAACCACCGACCTGCCGTTGTTCAAGGGGAAGTTTCAATGCATCTTCTTCAGGCAGTAAATGCTGGTGTGGATCGTAGGCTGCGCCAGTATCTTCAATGCCAAACGTGAGTGCCTTTTCATCCACGTCGAACGTTAAGTCCAATACCCCTTCAAGCCCTGCTTCCTCATAGCCATGCACAATCACATTCGTAGCAATTTCATCGACAGCCAAGCGGAGACGGTAAGACGCTTT
This sequence comes from Tildeniella sp., assembly GCF_059505325.1. NCBI lineage: Bacteria > Bacillati > Cyanobacteriota > Cyanophyceae > Oculatellales > Oculatellaceae > Tildeniella > Tildeniella sp. The sequence continues at coordinate 113,900 of NZ_JCACKI010000064.1, read as the reverse complement.
TTTATCCAGCCCCGCCGTCGCTGCTGCCGTTTTGATAAAGTCTGCGATCGCGCTTAACGAATCGAGCGTACCGGGTACAGTAAGAGATTGCATAGTCAAGTGACTCCGTTGTGGGGTCGATGAGTGGGATGAGCGGATGAGTCATGCCTCTACTCGTCTACTCATCTCCCATCCACATCACTGATATAAGCCGTTTAGCATGATGGATCAAGTGGTCTCAATGGCTGACTCATCATCAACGACAAACACACTATTGACGAAGCCTGTTTTGGTGAGGGTATCCAGTACTGTCTCTTGTGCGCCCACCACATATAGATCAGTATCCAGTCCAATTTTTTGCTTCGCGTAGATCAGCACCCGTAAGCCTGCACTTGCCATATATTCCAGGTCTTGCAGCAGTAATACCAGGCGTTTGACGTTCAAACTGGCTACTTTTTCCACTTCTTCCTTAAAGATTGGTGCCGTGCTTGCATCCAATTCTCCAACCAGAGTGATTTTGGCGGTGTCTGCGGTAGTGGTATCTAGAACGGCGGTGAGAGACATAGTTTTTGTGGTTTGTGTATGGTTAACGTTGAAAAAGCATTACTTTCCGACCAGAATGACGACTGAGCGATCGCCCAGCAAAATGCCAGATTGATTCTCTAAAACTGGCTCTGTACCGGGTTCCCAACTGTCCTCTGGTGACGGTGCTCCGGTATTGGCAGCGATATGCCATTGGGTTCCAGGCGGCAATCCAGGGATTTCAAACCATTGCGCGTCCCAATGCATATTCATTGCCACATAGATGAAATTGTCAGATACTGTGCCATCTTTTGCATGTTTGCCACAGAGCAAAAACGCCAGAGTGCGGTTAGAGTCTGACCAGTCGGCATTCCAGGCTTTGGTGCCATGCCAGCTAATGTCTGGATAGCCACTGCCGACATAGTCTGTATTGCGGAAGTGCCAGCGGTTTCTAAGGACTGGATGCGCCCTGCGAAAGGCGATCGCGTGTTTCGCAAATTTGAATAAACCAGTATTGGATTCCAACAATTTCCAGTTGAGCCAATTCAACTCATTATCATGGCAGTAGGTATTGTTGTTGCCATTCTGACTGCGCCCGACCTCATCACCCATCAGAATCATCGGCACACCCTGACTCACTAGCAGCATTGCCAGGGCATTTTTGATCTGGCGCTGGCGTAAAGCATTGATACCTGGATCGTCTGTCCAGCCTTCAGCACCACAGTTCCAGCTATCATTATCATTGCCACCATCGTTGTTGTTTTCACCATTGGCTTCATTATGCTTCTCGTTGTAAGAGACTAAATCTGCCAGGGTGAACCCATCATGAGCGGTAATGAAGTTGATGGAAGTAGCAGGTGCGCGTCCTGCCCAGGCGTACAGATCGGGCGAACCCTGGAGCCGTTGCGCCATATCTCCTACTCGACCCGGTTCGCCTTTGAGGAACTTGCGAATGCCATCGCGGTACTTACCATTCCATTCTGCCCAGCGTCCAAAGGCTGGAAACGAACCAACCTGATACAATCCACCAGCATCCCATGCTTCGGCAATCAGTTTACATCGCGCCAAAATGGGATCAAAGGCAAGGGTTTCTAAGAGCGGCGGATTTGCCAGAGGTGCGCCCCAGGGGTCACGTCCCAGAATTGAGGCAAGGTCAAACCGGAAACCATCAATGTGATATTCCGCTGCCCAATAGCGCAGGCAATCCAGCACAATGTTGCGAACGATCGGGTTATTACAGTTGAGCGTATTGCCGCAGCCACTAAAGTTGTAGTAGTAGCCGTCGGGAGTCAACATGTAGTAGGTCTTGTTGTCGATGCCCCGGAACGAAATGGTGGGACCCTGCTCGTTGCCTTCTGCCGTGTGGTTGAAGACCACATCCAAAATGACTTCAATACCATTTTTGTGCAGTTCTTTTACGAGTGCTTTCAACTCGTCTACCTGCATTCCCAGTTTGCCTGTTGCTGCAAAGCCCGCTTTGGGGGCAAAGAAGCCAACAGTGCTGTAACCCCAGTAGTTATAGAGCGTTTCTCCCGTGGTTGGGTTGGGGCGGCTGTTTTCAAATTCATCAAATTCGTAAACGGGCATCAGTTCGATCGACGTGACACCCAGTTCTTTCAGATATGGGATTTTGTCGCGAATGGCAGCAAAAGTGCCCGGATGTTTGACACCCGACGATGGATGTTTGGTAAAGCTGCGGACGTGCATCTCATAGATGATCTGATCCTCCGGTGGGATTTCCAGGGGGCGATCGTCCTCCCAGTCAAAATCATCAAAGGCAATCCGGGCACGATGTTGGTAGTGATTGTTCCAATCAGGTGTCACGCCCCACACATCTCGTCCACCAATGACTTTAGCGTAAGGATCCATCAGCACTTTGCTGGTATCGAACCATTGCCCCGCTTTTGGATCATACGGTCCATCCATACGGTAGCCGTATTCGATGGTTTCGTAATCTAGATCAAATACGACAATGGAAAAAACATTTCCAATCCTGAACTCATCGGGAAAGGGAATTTCTGCCAGTGGCTCTGGAGCGTGTTTTTTGAACAGCACCAATGTACAGGACGTAGCGTAACTGGAAAAGATCGAGAAGTTGACCCCTCCCGGTACTAACGTGGCACCAAATGGAAAAGGCTTGCCCCGACGCAGTTTGAAGTCGCCGTAGGTGTGAGTTGGATGGACATCAATGCGCTCCATTGCCGTTGCTTCCTTATAAGCCTAGAAGTCGGATTTCTTTTAGTTAAGTTGATCAGTCAGTGCTTCCAGGACAGAAATCCGACTTCTGAACGGGTTGTCTAGGTTGGCATTTCTAGGTTGGCAAACTTGCCTTGACTTTGAGCGCTTCTAAGCCTGAATCAAGCGTGTCACGGGTGGTAAAAAAGTCAAGGAACCCGGTGATGGACATGGTGTCTCGAATTTCTTCGGAGACTCCCACTAAAATCACTTGCCCGTTGTGGCTGGATATCTGGCGGTAAACAGACAACAGCATCCGTAACCCAGCGCTAGACATATAAGGTACCTGGGTTAAATCCAGAAGGATTCTGCCTCCGGTTTGAGCCAGCGGCAACACCTGCTCTTGAACGGTGGAAGCGGTGCTGCCGTCGATGTCTCCAATTAGTTCAACGATCGCCACTTGATTGATCGTGTTAACGCTGGAGTGTTCTTTGACGATCGCATTGGTTGCATCATCAACCGTTGTCTCTGACTCAAGCAGCGTCACCTGAAGATTTTTAATGTTGATATCCATTCATCCTTCCAACTTGAATTCGCAGACACTCGATGGATTGAATAGTGAGGGAGTCGGGAGTCGGGGAAAGAATTACCCGACTCCCCATTCCCTATTCCCCATTCCTAGCTGGGGCTGATCTGCACTTTAACTTTGACTTGTTCGTTGGTATCCGGCAGTTTGACTGTCAACCCAGCAGCATCAAAGTTGGTGTAGGGTTTCTCGTTGATCCAAACAGCACTGATTTTGACGCTTCCTGGTGGCAGTATATCTGGCTGCACGCGCAGAATATTGTCCTTAAAGGCTCCCGGTTGGGGCTTGAAGTAGAAGTCCATTGGCTGTTTGGTAATCAACAGGTTGGTATACACGGCTGACAGGTAGCACAGTTCAGTGGAGTGATAGCCACTCATCGAGTGACTGCCCTTAAACCGCTCGGTGCCAACCAGGAAGGGCGTGCCATTGTTCAACACGTTGAAGTAAACGCTACCGTCATCATGATCCAGGAAGAACGCATTGTAGAAAGCGGTAGCTTCGCGGGCATGACGCAGATATTCCGGGTCTTGGGTGATGCCATGCAGAATGTGATAAGCCAGAATCGCCTGTTCTTGCTGCCACCAGGCTTTGCGATCGTGATACACAAAGCGATGCTGTTCTTCACCGTCTGACAGGTTGCGCTCAACGACATCGTACCAGCCACCCCGCTGACGATCGCTGCCCACCGCAGGCATGATATCTGCAATCTTCTTCGCCAAATCAGCATATTCTTGCTTGGGCTTCAGCGAATGCATCCGCATCAAGTTCCAGGCAATTTTGAGGTTATGCCCAATCACCGCACGGTTTTGTTGTCCCACCCACTGTTTGTCGTGCGACCAGTCTTCAAAGAAGCGCTCTTGCACAAAGGGGCTGTTCTCAAAGTCGGGAAAATATTTGGAGATGGTATCAAACGTATCCTCCAACATCTCGGCGTATTCCTCTTCACCCGTCGCCAACCACAAGTTGATGAGATAGGCAGGCGCATGATCACCAACCGAGTTCCAGTTTTTGCGGGCGCGGTTGACACCGAGGGTTTCACTGCGAGGATCGAGCGTCAGCGGATCGAGGCTGGAGAAATAGCCGCCTTGCTCTGGGTCACGGTAGAAGTTTTTGAACAGCTTGACGGTAAGTTCGGTGTCCTTCAAGATCAGCGGATCGCCTGTGATGCGGTAGGTCTGGATGGGACCTGCCAGTGCATAGATCTGCTCATACATGGGAATGGATTCGCGATCTTCACTAAACGCATCGCCATGTTCCGAAGACAACAGCTTTTGTTCACGATTGCCCTTGATCTGAATGCCGTGATACCAGTACACGATATCTTCGTCCGGGTCATAGAACCGCATGTGATCGCGCAAGTACCCAGTGCCTTTTTCAGCCGCATCCAGAAAGCGATCTTCGCCTGTCATCAGGTAGGCGGTGGCAAAACCATACACCAACCGCGAGATGGTATCGGTTTCTTGAAGAAAGTCATCTTGCTTTTTAGCGCCTGCCAGGTTGAGGTAGGTGCGATATTCTTTGTAATCGATTTCTTTGTGGGGATAGCCAAACTGCCAGCGCAGATAACAGTCTGCGATCGAGCGCACCTGCTTCACCCACCAGTCTTGCTCTTCATGCCGATACTGCCCGATCGCATCGCCCGGAAAAATCAGAGACTTGACTTCAAACTTGTGCCCCTCACCCTGGGGATAAAAGATGCCGTAGGCAAACACATGCTGACCAGGGCTAAGCAGTTCGGCAAAGCGCGGCGTAGCGTCGTTATACGGCTCTTCCAGGTTCTGGTAAATCCGACCGTAGGCAGTGGGTGATAGGTACGCTCGGTATTCCCGCCCATCCGATGTTTTAATCCCAAACGATGGACCCGTTCGCTCAAAGTCGGTGACGTAGCCAGCGATCGTATCTGAGAAGGAAAAACTCAAGTGATCTACCATTGCGTGTTCTCCGTAGGTGTGAAAGGTCTGATGAGTCCGTAGTTGCAGTGATTGACGGTGCTTTGATGGAAAGAACGGTTATTTTTGCTGCGTTAGCGCTACTAAACTATTGTTCAAAGCGGCGTGCCAGTTGCTTATAGTATTTTCGATGGTAAGGATTGGGGATGATATAGACGATCGCCACTGCCACAAAGAGTATTTTGGCAAGCGGCAGGCTCAGAAACGATACCGCAATGGAAACTAGATAAAGAGCTGGTGCAACTCGAATATAGCGATGCACAAACGCAATGAACTGCGGTTCCAAAGTGTCATCGACTAATTGATGAGTCGTTGCATACCACCAGATGACGTTGAGAAAAACGCCTGTTAAAAAGAGAGTACCCGCATAAGCAATGACAGAAACTTGTTGATCGGGATAATGCCCTAGCAGTCCAGTAGGAAAGGGAATCGAAGCGACACACAGTAGAAACAGTGTATTCAGCCAGAGCAGCACATGGTCATGGCGCTTGATGTGAATAAACATATTGTGATGGGCAATCCAGTAAAGCCCCAATACAATGAAGCTAAGGATATGACCAATAAATTTAGGCACGAGATGCAGAAGTTCTTTCGGCAACTCTGTGGCAACTAAATTCGCAGCAATGTCAGGAACCTTAATCTCCAACACTAATAGAGTGATCGTGATTGCAAACACCCCGTCACTAAACATTGTGAGTCGCTCATTGTTATGAGAGGCAACGGGTAGTTTTTCGTTGACTAATTCACTTCTCGTTTCATCAGACATTGCTTCAGTTCCGTTTGACTATCCTTAAACTACGATCGCTGCATAGATTTTCTGATGAGCGTTTCAGAATTACCTTAAAGCAAAATCACTCTCAATTATGCTACCCATCAGAAACCAGCGAATTGAGCATCTGCAAATTTAGCTCGGTAGGGGTGGCGGATTTTCTTCATCCACAAAGCCCTCGCTCAGTTCAATGATTCTGCCGTCTGGATCGGCAAACCAAACGGTACGCCAACCGGGAATGTAGTCATCAAAATTGAGCGGTCCTAGAGTGATTTTGACCGCATCGCCAAGCTCAGCCAGTTTTGCATCAACGCTGTCTACCTTAAATGCCAGGTGGCGCACTGAGGGAAACTGATAGCCATCGTTGGTTGCCGGAGGAAGGGGAGACGCTTCGTTTGCCTGGAAGATTTCCAGATAAAAGGCGCTTTCGGCTGCTTTGATAAACACAATCTGAGCGCCATCAGGCAATTTTGCGACTCGCGCTCGTTTAAAGCCAAAGTACTGGGTGTAGAACGTTTCGGTTGCGATCGCGTCTTTGGCAGTGATAGCAACCTGAGAAAAGATTTGTAACTTCGCCATAATCAAATGTCTCTTCTAGTTTTTGTAGTAATGCTTTGTGCTCTAACGCTCTGCCAAAATTTCAATAATTTGTTTTGCGAACAGATGGGCATGACCACCACTCCGTCCAGTCACCAAATCACCATCGACGACCACATCTTTGTCGGTATAAATCGCTCCCATATTGACCACATCGCCATAAAGATTGGTGTGACAGGTGACGGGGCGACCTCGAACTAATTCGGGCGCAGGCGAAACTAACCACATCCCATGACAAATAATACCTTTAAGAATGCTTTGATCAGCGAAAACTCGCTTAAGAAACTCGGTGGCTGGTGGAAGTTTCTTAATATCTTCGGTGTAGCGCAGGCGATCGGACACCATTGCAGACGGCACAATGATGGCATCGTAGCTCTTGAGGGTGGCATCGTCGATATCTTCAAAGCTTTCGTGACACTCGAAGGGCGCGTGATATTCATGCCCCTTAAATGTCAGCGAAGGTTGACCCCAAAGGCGCGTGAGAAAGTGGAGATCTGCACCTTCTTCTGGAAATCGGTAGTGGTAATACCAAATTTCATGTTCATAGAAATCACTTTCAATTAAGATGCCAATTTTTTTGCCCTTCAGTTTCATAGCGTTCCTGTTTTTTTAAGATTGATTTAAGGTTGAATTTGAGCCACAACTTTGCCCCGCACATGGCGTTGAGCAAGGCGGGTCAATCCATCGGGAATTTGCTCCAGGCAGATCACCTCCTGCAACATGGGGGTAATCGTGCGATCGCTCACCAGTTTGCCCAGTTCTCGACCAATTTGAGCCAGTTGTGCTTGAGCTGTGCGATCGCCCGACAGGTGCGCTCCACCCAAGGCAATGTCATGCACCGAAAGCGCTTTGCCAAATGATTGAAAGTGCTTGAAGTCGGGTAAGGCAGCGACACAGGCAATGCCACCACCAAACGCAAGCATATCTAGCCCGGTGGTAGCCGTGTCAGCACTCACCGTATCCACGATCGCGTCTACCCCACGATTATTTGTTAACCGTTGGACTTCTAGAGGAATATCCTGCGCGTGATAGTCCAGCACGTCTGTTGCTCCCAACTGCCGCACCCAGTCAACATTGGCGGCAGAACAGGTTGCAATCACCTGAAGTCCAGCAGCAGCGGCTAACTGAACGGCAAAGCCCCCCACGCCTCCGGCTCCTGCTTGTACCAAAATCGTTTGCCCAGATTCGACGTGAAGTTTGTGATGCAGGCATTGATAGGCGGTAAACCCCGCACAGGGCAGTGCAGCGGCTTCGGTAAAGGTGAGGTCTTGGGGCAGGGGCGCGATCGCATGGGCAGGGGCGATCGTCCACTCTGCAAACCCTCCTGGCTTCGACAAATCCCCGTGATAATACACGGCATCTCCCACCTGCCATTGGGTTACATCCGCTCCCAGCGCATCAATTACCCCTGCCACATCCAAGCCCAAAATTTGAGGGTAATGCCAACGCGGGAAGCCTCGGCGAGCGAACCTGTAATCTGCTGGATTCAGCCCTGCAGCATGAACTCTGACACGCACCTCTCCTGCTGCCGGATGGGGTTCCGGCAAATCTGACACATACAGCGTGTCAGGCGATCCAGGTCGGTCAAGGAGCAGGGCTTTCATCGCATCAGTATCCTCAAGAATTGGCGAATGCCGCTGCTGCCGCTGCCGTGTTGTTGGATGCTTGCACAGTGACAACTTTGCCATCTTTAAGCGTCCAAACATGAACCCATTCGTTCTTGTACGCTTTGCCCGTCGGCTTCGCAATCACTTGTTCGTAGCCCAGCACCACAACCGTGTCATCCTCTCCAAGAAATTTTTGGGGCACAAAGTCTTGCACCTCCAGCGATTCCCCAAGCTTTGTAAAGAACGTGATCACTTGATCCTTACCCCTAAAAGTGCCGTGTAACGGAATGCCGGGAGTATAGCGCGAATCCCAAACAATCTCTGTCGCCAGATTGTTCAACACAGCGGCAATGTCTCCCTGCCCAAAGGCGGCATAGGTTTGCTGGACAAATTCCACATTGGTTGATGCAGCCATTAGCCCTTTCCTTGTAGCTGCTGTACCAGGGTGAACTGATCCCAGTTGTTCCAAAGCTGATTGATTTTGCCATCCACAATTTCAAAGATGGTGATGCCGTTGACGTTAATGGCATTGTTTGTGGGTGGTGTACCGAAGAAGTTACCCGTTTGAGTTCCCGTGCAAATCCAACGAGCAATCACTTTGTTATCCACCGTGAACGTGTCTTCTACGGTGTATTTGGCATCGGGAATCCCAGCTACAAACCCACCGATGAAGCCTTTTGCCGCTTCTGTTCCTTTGATGTCATGGGCGTTGACGTGTCCCACATAGTTGGGACCCAGAATCTCGTCGAGCAGATCCAATTTGTGCTCGTTGTAAACTTCATAGAATTTCAGTGCGACATCCAAATCTGCTTGTGACATTGAAAGCTCTCCTTGTGTGTAATGAAATGGTTGTTGGTTTTTGATTGGTACTTGTTGGTTTCAGACGTTACCTGACACTTGACACTTGACACCTACTCGCTTATGCGACGCTTCCATCAGGATACTGAGTCATCCCTGCAAAGTGAATGGCAATTTTGCCATCGCGCAGCACCCAGCTATCGGCGAACCGCATTTTGGCTTCTTGCCCACCCGCATTTAACGTGATGGCTTCGACAATCATGAGCGTTTGGGGATCGTCGGTTTCTGCCCAAAAGGCAATGTCGGTTTCTAAGCCTTCAATGCCCAAAATACCCTGCATATGCTCCTTTAGCTGCTCACGCCCCTTGTAATACTTGGGTTCTTTCATAAAACTGCTGATCAGCAGAGCATCATCTGTGTATTGATCCAGCAGGGATTCAATATCTTTTTTCAGAATCAGTTCAATGTGTTCTCGGTACAGCTTTCCGAGAGGGCTGTCAGGTACATTTTTCATCAGTATGTTCCTTCTCTAACAACTAACAACTAACAACTCGTTGCTTTTCCAGCCTTTAACCAGCCAGAATCAGATCGGCAAGTTTTGCGCCAATCATGAACGAAGCAGCAACCGTATTGCCACTGGTGATGACAGGCATCACAGAGGCATCGGCAACGCGCAGTCCTTCTATGCCATGCACTCGCAACTGGGGATCAACCACAGAATCGCCGTTTTGCCCAATTTTGCAGGTGCCAACAGGATGCCAGAGGGTCGAGGCTTGCGATCGAATGAACCCTTCGATCGCCCCTGCATCATCTGTACCGGGCACCACTTCACCCACATTCAAAGGAGCAAAGGCTTTGGTGTTGGCGATGTTACGCGCGATCGTGATGGCTTGAATCAGCGTTTGCAGATCGGCATCGGCTTGCAGGTAATTGGGATTGATGATGGGTGGATCGTGGGGATCGGACGATCGCAACTTCACCTCACCCCGACTTTGAGGCTGCACCAGAATTGCCAGAAAGATGGAAACGGGTCCACCAAAATCTAGAATGGGAGCCAGTTGCGCTGGAACCGCTGGTGTGAAGTTGAGTTGCAAATCAGGCGCAGCATCGGGAGTGTTGGTGCGCGTATTGACAAACAGGGTATTGCCTGTGAGCAAACCGGGTTTCGGACGATCGTCTTTGGTGCGAAACACGATCGGCAGTTGCAGGTGATCCTGGAGGTTTTGCCCCACACCGGGTAAATCGGCAACCACGGGGATGCCCAGCGATCGCAAGTGTGTGGCGGCACCAATACCCGATAGCAACAGCAGTTTGGGCGATTGTAGCGCTCCCGCACTGAGAATCACTTCCCCTGCGTGTACCTGTTGTACCTGCCCATCCTGCACATACTCCACACCAACGACTCGTGTTCCCTCAATGAGGAGCCGCGTCACGTGCGATCGTAGTTGTACAGTCAGGTTAGGGCGATCGAGCACCGGAGTCAGAAATGCCGTTGCGCCGCTGGCACGCTTGCCATTGTCGTCAATGTGAAACTGTAGATAGCCCGCACCATTTTCCTGACGAGCACCGTTGTAGTCCCAGTGAGGACCGTCGTAGCCTGCTTGTGTCGCCCCTACCAAAAACTCCTCAGAGCGCATGATTTGCTCAGGGCAATCGCGCACCTTTAGCGGACCGCCAACTCCGTGATACTCCGATTCTCCCCCTTCAAAATCTTCCAGCGCTTTGAAATAGGGCAGCACCTCTTGATAGCTCCAGCCCGTGGCTCCAGCGGTACGCCAGTCATCAAAGTTTTTGGGGTTACCTCGCACATACATCAGGGCATTGATGGAACTGCCGCCCCCCAGCACTTTGCCCTGGTTAATCACAATTTGTCGACCCGCCAATCCCGGTTGAGCTTCAGTTAACAGTTTCCAGTCCAGATCAGATCCCCACAGTTTTACAAAACTGCCGATGTCGTGGATGTTGGGGTCTTGATCCACGTCTCCGGCTTCCAGCACCAGTACACGAGTCTCTGCACTGGCGCTGAGTCGATTAGCAGCCACACTGCCTGCGGCTCCTCCCCCAATTACGATGTAGTCATAGGTTGCGATCGCCATTCCCCATCTCCTAAACCAGGCTATTCAATCACATTGCTTGAGACGCTTTGCCTAAGACAATGAATGTGCTTAAGCGGATTGGAACGCCGTCGCATGGTCGCGCACAAACTGTTCCACAGTGATCGGCGTTTTCTTGGCAACGTCTGCCACTACGTTTGTCACTACGGCACCGTAGCCAGCCCGGTAAATGCCAAACAGTTCGTTGAGCGCGTCTGCCAGCCATTCAGGTTGCCCCCATTGCAGCATTGAGGCTTTGAACTCTTCGGGTGAAATAGCGACATAGGTGACTTTCTTGCCTAGAACGTCGGTGAAAACATCTGCTACTTCAGAAAACGACAGCGCTTCCGGTCCAGTAATGACATAGGTTTTACCTTCGTGCCCATCTTCTTTGAGCACGGCAGCGGCGACGGCGGCAATATCACGGGCATCGACGTTGCTGATTTTGGCATCGGCAGCAGGCTGAAAGAAGGTGCCCTGAGTGGCGATCGACTGAGCAAACGCCAGCAAGTTTTGTAGAAAGCCATTGGGTTGCAAATGCGTGTAGGCAAGCCCCGATGCTTCCAGTTCTTTTTCGCTTTGCCCGTGCCATTTGCCCAACACGATCGGTGAATTTGGATCAGCCCCAAACGCTGAGAGTTTGACAATATGTTTCGTGCCTGCCCGTTTTGCCGCTTCAATAAAATTGTGCTGCAACTCCACCATGTTGTTCACAAAGGGCGGCAGCATAAACGCCTTGTCAATGCCTTTGAGTGCGGCTTCCAACGAGTCGGGATGGTCAAAGTCGCCTTCTACCAGTTCAACACCGGGGAGATCGGCGATCGCGGTTGCTTTGGCTTTGCTACGAACCAGGGCGCGCACTGGAACTCCCGCCGCCGAGAGCAGTCTCACGATTTCGCTGCCATTTGTTCCTGTTGCGCCAGATACCAAAACCATGAATACGCTCCTTTAAATTGAACGGTTGCAGAACGGTGGATCACGACTCTAAAAGGCAAAGCGGCTGCTAATGCCCACTACTGTGGCATCGGGAATCCCGGAGTCGCCACTGGGATGAATAATGCGTTGAAGACTACCAATTAAGTACCACCAGGGCGCAATTTGAGCCACATACACCAACTCAAGCACGGTTTCGGCATCGCGAATGGTACTCCCTGGATTGATTTGTCGATTGTTTCGATCGAAATTGCGAATACCATTGCTGTAACGGCTGTAAGACACGCCCAGACCCAAAACATCGCGATCGCGCCCGGGTATCAAACCTTCATAAGCTAAGCCACCCGCCACATTCCACGAAATTGTATTGATATCTTGATTGGGTGACACTACCGTCTTGAAAAAGACATTCAAGCCCTGGGTTCGATCTCTAGGATTCAGTGACTCGCGCCACACCATTTGTTCAGCCATGAAATAGAGGGCGTGATTGCCCCGTTCTTCTTTGCGATCGCCGCCAAACAGCGCTACCGACTGCCCAGTGATATTCTTGCTTTGGCTCTTGAAGATGCCTGAGTGAAACTGAAACCCAAAGCGGTAGTATCCCGGTAACCCAGTCGAGCCGCGTTCTTGATTGGGTCGATACACGGCTTCCACAATCCCTTCCACACCCTCCCTCGCGTTCAACCGCGTGTTTAAGCCATCTTGATTGCTCAACCCTCCGGTGGGATCATCAAAACCATCCTGAATCTGCCCAATAAACAGCCATTGTGGTCCGGGTGTGTAGCTGAACTGAATGCCCAATGGCGCAGACGCGAAGGCGGTAGACAGTCCGCTGGTGGGCGAAACACCGAGATAGGTTGGATATTGAAAGGCAGTGTTGGTGAAGATGCCTGTGGTTTGCGACGCGGCAATTCTCACAAACGGAAAAATTTTGCCAAGCCGCAATTCGTACTGGTTCTTGTTCCCAAATTTCTGCCCATACCACAGCTCAAACAGACGTGCCCCCCGTTTGAGTGGGTCTACAAAGTACACGCTGCTGAGTGATCCGGCATAATCTCTGCCAACACTCACGCCGCGAATATCAACAGCAGTAATGTGAATTTGTCCCTCGTTCCACCAGCCTAGTTTGGTGGTGTAAAGGTCAAGCCCGACCAGCACCACGTTATTGACAGCCGTATCTTGACTCCTGCCGCCGCCAACATTGGAGTAAACATCGAGAAATTCGGCAAGGTAGAAGTCGATGCCTTGCTGCAAGAGGCGATCGCGGGTGCCACCCCAGTTACCCGTCAAAAAATCGCGTGTCCAAAAGCGCTCGGATGGGTCTTTGAGGTTAATGCCTGCGATGCCTACCCCCGTATCCAATACCTTTTTGCCAACGGGCTTTTTGAGCGATCGTAGAACCGGGAGATTGATCGCATCAGAGAAGGGTGGCGGTGGCGATGCAGGTGGTTCGGCAGAAGGTGGTTGTTGCGCCACTGTCGCATCGGCAACCAGTTCACCTCCCAAGTCAGAAGCCGAATAGGAAATCGCAGGGACGGGTGATTCAGCCGTTGACCAAATTTCTGACTCCTGCCCCAGCACGGTCTCTTGCCAGAGCGAAAAGGGCTGACGGGACTGCTCTTTCGTATCCGAAGCTGATTCGGAAGCAAAATAAACCTGCTTTGGTGACCATTCAGCATGGGTCACGGAGCCAGACAGGGCAGAAATTTCAGGCTGCTTATCAATAGGCTGCTCACCAATGGGCTGTTCATCAACGAGGGTTGCAGAAATAGGGGTTGCAGAAGCCGTCAACGCACAAAAAGAATAGCCGACTAGCACTGTGAACGCACGAGTCGCTGAGGCAAGAGATGATAACTGACGCAACAAGGGGGGCATTGTTGAATTAACTAACGTGTGGGAAACAGATCTTGAGCGAACCAGGTTGCTGTTCCCGGAAAGTCTTGAATCAACGCCTGAAACTGTTCCGTAGAAACCGCTTTTTTATAGGACTCTAGCGATTTCCATTGCTCAGACATCACCCATTCGCGGGTATTGAGAATATCTTTCTGAAGTGCGGCAGAGACAAAGCCCGGTTGTTTTTTCATGTAGGTACCGATCGCATTCCACCGCTCTAAAAAATCGGGCAGTTGCTCTTTAGAGACGCTAAAGCGGTTTGCCAGAGTCACTACGGCGGCTGACTTTACGTCACTTTTTGCCAGTAGAGTGTGATCTGCGCTAACGATCGAAGCATCCGCAAAGACCTTACTAGCAGGCATCAGAACCATCGAAATTGCCACGACACTGGCAATCATCCACATTAAAATCTTGTTGAATCGTGCAGACTTTAGCATTGCGATCACTCTGGCTGATGATGGAATTTTGATAGTGCGGCGATCGCGGCATGATGGATGCGATCGCCGCAACCAGCCTTCATTACTTTGGTGCAGCCGGGGGAGCTTTGGGCGGTGGAATGATGCCAAGCTGTGCCAACAAGCCAAACTGATCTAAATTCGTCCAACGTTCGGCAATTTTTCCGTTTTCCATTCTCAGGATCGAAACACCTGTCAAGGTAATGTCTTTACCGGACGCAGGCACACCAAACAGGGGCGCTCCTGTATGCTTACCCTGCACTTTCCAGCGGTGCACAACTCGATCTTTATTGTAAACTTCGTCTTCGATGGTCAGTTTCAGACCCGGCATTGCACTCCGGAAGCTGGAAATAATTTTCTTGAAGCCAGCCGTACCCGTTTCAGTGGAAAGAGGCGAATGATCTAGACCATTCGGTGCAATATATTGATCCAGCAATTCGAGTTTGCCCTGGTTCCAGGCTCCGTTATACACCTTGACCACTAGAGCATTATTTTCGGTAGGCGTGAACGCTCTGGTAATTTTGGGTTTGGGTGTAGTCGCGGCTGGTGGAGTTGTGGTTTGACCAGCAAATGTTTTCCCTTGAAGGCTTGCCAGTCCCGTGCAGCCCATCACCGTGAAGACCGCGATCGCAGGCAGTAGTTTTTTCGCATTCCATCTAGTCATGAATTCACTCCTAAAATTTTCAATCGCTTGGTTTCAGTTGAAGCCAGTGCAGCGTTCACTCGGCTTCAGGCGGACGAATTTGTTCCAGTAAGCCCAGGTCATTTTCGTTGACCCATGCCTCCAGAATTTGTCCATCGTGCAGACGGAAGATACTCACGCCTTGCAGTGTGACAGGGGTGCCACGGGCGGGAATCTGCAGAAAATCACCTTGATGAGTCGCTGAAAGTTTCCACCGAATGGCAGCTTTGTCCTGATCGCCTGCTTCGCGATCGAGATCATAGTGAAGATCTGGGAAGGCAGTCCGAAGTGTGATGACGAACTGCTTGAAGGCTTCTTGTCCGTGGATGGGACGAGGAAAGAGCGGGAAGTGGAGGACAAATTCTGGCGCAATGATTTCAGGAATTAAGTCCAAATTGCCACCGCTGAGAATCTCATTGAAATAGCGACGAGCGATCGCTTTATTTGCTTCGGCGGCAGACTCTCCAGGCGGTACGGGAATCACCCCAATCTGTTTGAGCAAGCTCAAAGTGTCTTCATTGGCAAGCGATTCAATAATTTTGCCATCCACAATCTTGAGCCAACTCACCCCATCAATCACAAAATGTTTGCCACTGGCAGGTACATCACCTTTCACCGTATGGAGCGGACCACCCACATGAGTACCACTGCCTGTCCAATGTCCGACAACCGTGTCGCCATCGACCAGAAGGTGCTCTACTTTAAGATGCACGTCAGGAAACGCGCCATGCAGCATTGTCACTAAGTTCTTAAAGCCATCCGGTCCGTAATAGGGATCGGGGTGCGTGGGAATGGTGAACAGGAAGTCGGCTGACATGAGTTCGTCGCAGACTTCTAACTTGGCATCGTTGAGAATTTCTTCGTAGTACCGTCGAGCGATCGCCAACTTCGCTTCGGGTGAATTCACGCCGTAGTGGTCAATAATTAACTCGCTGTTGACTTTGGTCTTACGGAACAGCAAGTCGTTAACATCGGTATTCAGGATGCGATAGACATCCTTGAAAGCTCCAAACATGATGGTACTCCTAGCAGTAAGCTGATGACTGATCACACGTCCCAATCCAATGGAGCAAGCATGGGACACACTACAATGTGGCTGATCACTTAGGCATAGTCCAAGCGATCGACAATATAAATAACAATTCCTAGCCTGCGATCGCTTACAGCGTGGCTGAACCAGGGGCGTAGTCCAGCGAGTCCACAATGTAGGTCAAAATGGCGGGTTTTCCAGTAGCGGGCGATCGCACCACAACCCAGGTCTGATACGCATCCAAAACAATCCGTTCACTGTTGGGAGCGGGTGGTTTCCATACGCTTGCTTCCCATTTGACGACCACTTTGACGGTCGCCTTCTCGTCAGATACCGAGGTCAATGTGGTTTCCTTCACGGTGTGAACTTCATCAAAGAAGATATTAATCACCCGGTCATACCAGCCTGCATAACCCTCAAATCCCTTCACTGTGGCTTCTGGAAACACCAATTCCACCTCTTCCGCCAGCAGAGGGCGGTAGTTCTCTAGCGGCTCGTGGACATCCAGCTTACGATACCAGGCTTCCGCAAATTCGCGAACTTCGGTTTCAGTTAACGGTGCAAGGTTACTCACGTCGGACTCCTATCGTTAATTTAAGCTCTACAGAAGTTGGAGTTCTTGAAGAACTTCAACTTCTTGGTTACTGACCGCAGCGCACGCCAATCATTTCTGGATGCACGTTGCCCTCTAGCAGTAAGTCAATCAAGAACGGTCCTTGATGGTCTAGCGCCTGCCGAATTGCCGCCGCAATCTCATCGGGCTTTTCAACTCGAACAGCAGCAACGCCGAGCGATCGCGCCAGTTCATCAAATCGAATTTCAGGTTTAGACAAATCAAAGCTGAGGGGGAAATCGCGCTCTGGTTGGTCAATCTCTTTCCAGTATTGCTGGATGTTGTATTGCAAAATGCGGTACGAGCGGTTGTTACACACTACAAACTTGGCATCAATATTATGCCGTGCTGCCGTCCACAGTGCTTGAATGGTATACATACCACCCCCATCACCTGTGAATCCAATCACGGTTTTATCGGGATGAGCCAGTTTGGCACCGATCGCGCCTGGAATGCCGACTCCTAGCGATCCCCCACGAGTCAGAAAATAGTGCTTGGGCTGTGTCGTTGGGCGATAGCGCGGAATAGCAGGCGAATTGGTCAGTGCTTCATCAAAAATGATTGCATCGTCTGGAAGTTGCGTTGCCAATTCTTCCATAAACCGGGACAGGTGCAAGGGCACATCATCACGAATGGTGCGATCGTGCGCCAACTCGGCTTCCAATTTCGCTTTTTTGGTGTTGCCGATTTCGGTCGATCGCTGGTTCGCCGCTGCCTTCTGTTCAGGCGTTAACACCGTCTCCAAAACCTCTGCCAGCTTTGCCAACGTCCGCTTGGGATCGCTCACGATACCCAGATCCACCGGATGGTTTTTGGCAATCTCGTAGGCATTGAGATCAATGTGGATGACCTTTGCCCCCGGTGCAAACACCTCTCCCAATTCTGGAAACACCTCTGGAACAATGTATGTACCGGAGATTAAATTTACGTCTCCTTTCGCCAAAATGGGCTTGCTCTGGAACCCAAACATATGCCCGGTAAACCCTTGGTATAAAGGATGCGCCTGACTCATATTGATTTCACCGTTATCGGCTTCCCAGACTTCTGCTCCCAAAATTTCAGCCACACGAGTCAATTCATCCTGAGCCTGCGAAAACGCAATCCCATCACCAATGAAAATCATGGGCTTCTGTGCAGCGGCTAGAAGTTGAGCGGCAGAGGTCAACGTCTCATCATCTGGCAGCACTCGCGTAGAGGGAATGGAGGTTGGTCTGACCGTTTCGACAACAGGCGCATCCAAAATATCTTGAGGCAAACAGATATACACCGGTCCTCTAGGTGGAGTGGAGGCAATCTTAATTGCCCGCCGCAGCACCCGCAGCACCGAAGCAGGATCGACGACCATCGTAGACCACTTCGTCACAGGTTCTGCCAACGCAACCAAATCACCTGCCATTTGGGCATCGAGTCCTTGATACTTCACCCCAGAATCGCCACCAATCACCACCAGCGGGGAATGACCACGCTTTGCCTGATAGAGTGCTCCAATACCATTGCCCACCCCAGGCGTACTGTGCAACTGAACAATTGCCACATTCCCTGTAGCGCGAGCGTAACCGTCGGCTGCCATTACCGCCACAGTTTCTTGCAACGTCAAAATGTATTTCAGCTCTGGGTAGTCCCAGAGTGCATCTAAAAACCCTTGCTCAACGGTTCCTGGATTACCAAACATGTAGCGAATACCGTCCGCCAGCAATTGCTCAATGATTGCAAAGCGGTACGTTTTACCAGCCATCGCGCACTCCTTAATCAATTGCTTAAATCAACTGTTCGAACAAAAGCACTAAGTTACCTGATGGGCAACTAAAGTCAGCCCTCATCCCCCAGCCCCTTCTCCCAAGGCAGGAGAAGGGGAGCAAGAGTTTCTCAAAGTCCCTCTCCCGCTCTGGGAGAGGGATTTAGGGTGAGGGCAATCGGGAAAGTCGCACATCGCGTTAAGTTCGTCACAAGTACTTCAGATCAAAATCAGTCATAACCTTAGCGTTGCCTGGTGGTCAACCTGAAAGAGAGAACACCCACAAACGAAAACCTGCTTTTTTCAGGTCATACATCTTGCCAAGACTTTAGTGAGAAGTCCGGCGAATGTTGCTGGACGTGATTTACACTACGAAATCTGTGAGAGCAGTACCCTGGCATTTTTCCTCAATGATTATCCCCAATCGGGGGATAATCACAGCAGAAGTCACGCATCCTGAAATGAAACTTTACGAAAGGCAGGTTTGATGGGCAGATTGTAACGATCGATGATCGTCGTAATGCAACAGAGGTGTGGTGGTTCCATTCAAAGCGAATCATTTGACAATGCCACTTTTTCCAATAGGATGGGTATGCTCGATCGCACAATTTCACAAAAGTAACCTCTCTGGAAGAGTTGATTTACAGACACCTGGTGATGGCTAGTGGCAATCCGAAATGGTCGCTGTCTAGCGTGTCGATAACAAGTAGTTGACCTGAGAGCACGCTATGGAAGAAGCCGATTACAGAGAATTGGAAGCTCTGCGCCGGGATGTTGCTGCGTTGAGAACTGCAAAAGCAGCGTCTGATGCCCAACGGGAGCTACTGGAAAAGCTTGTGGCGATGGCACGCTCTGCCGCGAGTGAAGAAGTGCTGAAAGAAACCTTGCTGGAAACGTTAGATGTCTCCAGCAGACTCATCGGCGCAGAGAAAGGCAGCTTGTTTTTGCTTGACAGTAATGGGGTGGTTACCGACAGCATTTTGACCCAACGCGAAGCCGTCGCAGAAGTGCGTGCCCGTCTCCTTGGTAGTGTTCTAGACAAGGGGCTGGCTGGCTGGGTCAATCGGCACCGACAGATAGGCTTAATTACAGACACCGAGAACGACGATCGCTGGTTTGTGCTGCCCAATCAACCCTATATCGTTCGTTCAGCGCTGGCAGTGCCCATTCTCAGGGGAGACATGTTGCTGGGAATTCTCACCCTCTTGCACTCTGAACCAGCACAGTTCAGCCCTGAACAAGCCAACTTGATGCAGGTAACGGCGGATCAGATTGCGCTGGTCTTGGAAAACGCTCAGCTCTATGGCAATCTCGAACAGGCATACCACTCTCTCGATCAAGCGAAAACGAAGATTGAAGCCTATTCCAAAGCCCTTGATGCTGAATTGGAAAAAGGGAGACAGATCCAGCTAGATTTTCTACCAAATACGTTGCCCCAACTCCCCGGTTGGGAAATTGCTGCCTGTTTTTACCCCGCCCGTCAGGTTGCAGGCGATTTCTACGATGCCTTCATGCTTCCCGGTGGCAATGTTGGACTCGTGATTGCTGATGTTTGCGATAAGGGAGTCGGTGCGGCGCTGTTTATGGCATTATTTCGCAGCCTCATTCGAGTCTTTTCTGGACAAACTCGTTTGGGCGGGATCGCTATTATTGGTAACGATGTAAATGAAGGCTTGGCTAACTTAATTGATTCGCAAGTCACCACCGATCTAGACCAGATCAATGCACTGAAAGCCGTTGCCTTGACGAATAATTACATTGCTCAAGAACACGCTGAAATGAGCATGTTTGCCACGCTCTTTTTTGGGGTACTCAATCCTTCAACGGGTGTGCTGACCTATATCAATGGTGGACATGAGCCGCTGTTTGTACTGCAAGATAGTGTTGTGAAACAAACGCTAAATTCGACGGGTCCAGCCGTTGGCATGATGCCCAACATGAAATTTAAAGTCCAGCAGATTCAACTAGAACCGGGCGATACGCTGTTTGGCTATACCGATGGCGTGACTGAAGCACGCGCGCCCGATCACGCGTTATTTACCCCCAAACGGCTGATGACTCTGTTACAACAACCCATTGCTTCCGCCTCTGCTTTGCTGGATGGGATCAAAACAACGCTATTCAAATACATCGATAATGCCCCCCAGTTTGACGACATTACAATGCTGGCAATTCAGCGCAAAAAGTTGAGCGACTAAGCTCTGATTATTGGCTTTCACTTTGGATGAGTTGGGCATAAACGCCATCAGTTTGATACAGAGCGTCATGGGTGCCGCGCTCCACAACCTGCCCCTGATCAAACACAATGATTTCGTCGCAATCCCGGATGGTGCTTAGCCGATGAGCCACAATAATGCAGGTACAGCCTCGGCGGCGCAGGTTGCGGTTGATCATCTTTTCGGTTTCGCTGTCGAGCGCACTGGTGGCTTCATCCATCACCAGAATGGAGGGATTATGCACCAAGGCACGGGCAATTTCCAGTCGCTGGCGCTGTCCGCCGCTGAGATTGACTCCCCCCTCGATTAATTCCGCATCATAGCCACCAGGAAGCGACAGTACGACATCGTGAATCACGGCATCTTTGCAGGCATGGATGAGGTTACGATCGCGCACCGTAGAATCCCACAGGGTTAAGTTCTCGCGCACCGTACCAGCAAACAGCAACAGGTCTTGTTCGATCAGCGCTAGAGAATGGGTGAGAACGCGTCGTGGGATTTGTGCAAGCGGCTGTCCATCCAGATAAATCTCACCTGACCAGGGTTGATATAAACCTGTAATCAGCTTTACCACGGTGGATTTGCCCGAACCACTGCCGCCAACAAGAGCGATGCGCTGACCCGGTTGAATGGTTAAGTTAAAGTCCTCAATCAGCGCTGGGTTAATGGGTGTATAACCGAAGGTAATGTTTCGTAATTCGATCGCCCCTTGCAATCGGAAGTTGGCAGCATGGATATGGTTGCGATCGGACGGATAGCGCGTTGGCGTAGGGGCAAAAGAGGCTGTTGTCTCTTTCTCTAAATTACGGTTGTCTGTCTCTTGTAACTGAGGATCGATCGCATTGCTCAACACATCTTCTAAGCGGCTCAAATCTCCTTCAAATTCTTGTAGCGTACTGCCCAGATTCACCAATCGCTTCACAGGTTCGAGAAAACTTTGCATCAGGCTTTGGAAGGCAACTAGCATTCCGATACTAAGGTTGCCATCCATCACCCGAAAACCTCCCACCACGAGCAACAACACGGCTGCCAGTTGGGAAAGCAGCGTGGGGAGCACACTTAGAACTTGATTCTGAATGCCTAACTCCTGCTGAGAGTTGAGCACTTTGGTATAGTACCCAGACCAGCGTGAGAAAAAGTCTGATTCCAGGGCAGAGGACTTCAAGGTTTCAATGCTTTGCAGTCCCGAAATTGCCACACCTGCCACTTTGCCATTTTCCATGCCGAGTCGAATGTTGGCATCCACCCGCTGTCGAGACACCCACTGCAAAGCAACCAGATTCATCCCCGCAAACACCATGCCAATGGCTGTCAGCACCTTGTCGTATTGGAGCATCACCAGCGCATAAAAAACCATCATCACCACATCGATCGCAGTGACCGCTAACTGTCCTGAGAGCACATCCGCCACTTTGTCATTGAGGCTTGTGCGATTGGCAATCTCTCCGGCATACCGTTGGGCATAAAAACTCACGGGCAGACGCAGAATGTGCCACAGGAAATGGCTCGACATCTTCACTGCCAGTTTAATCTTCAGTCGGCGTAGATGGCGTAGCTGTAGCCACGACAGAAACCCCTTCAGGATGACGGTCATCAGCATTCCCAACAGCAATGGGCGTAGCCAGTCCTGATGCCCTTCAACCAAAATATTGTCTACAAAAATCTGGGTGAAGACGGGCACTGCCAAACCGGGAATGACCAGCAGCAGCCCAGCCAGCAGACAGTACACCACTGCCTCAACCGATCCTTGCAGGCGATCGCGCAACGATCGCATCAGACTCGGTTTGCGTCCACCCTTGCGAAAGTCTGCTCCCGGTTCCATCACGAGCACCACGCCCGTATAGGCTTCATCAAACTCTTGAAACGTGATGCTTCTGGGTCCGGTGGCTGGATCGTTGAGGTAGACGCGATCGTGCCCCCAGCCTTCGACTACCAGAAAATGGTTGAAATTCCAGAACACCACATAGGGACAACGCAGGTTTTGCAGCGCTTCCAGCCCTTTTTTAAACCCCTTTGCCACCAGCCCATAGCGTTTAGCCGCTTTGATCAAATTGGCGGCAGTGCTGCCATCGCGCGAGACTCCACACGCCTGCCGCAGTTCTGCTAAGGGCACAATCCGCCCATAGTAACTGAGCAAAATGCCTAGGGCGGCAGCCCCACACTCCACGGCTTCCATCTGTAACACCGTTGGCGTTCTCACCCGACGGCTGCGACCCTGACGACGTTGCACCAACCATTGCTGGAGTTGAGCATCCAGGGTTTTGATTAAAGGGTAATGGAGCAGCCCCATCGCGCAGTTCAGAATAGCGTTTAAACCAAGTCTCTCAAGTTAGTTGATCCCACTGACCGATCGCAGGATTGGCAACACAAAGGTAATCGGCGACCACTGACTCACCGTGACCCGAACGGATGCCGTGGTACCGGGAGAAAGTTGCAATTCAGGACCTCTGGAAGACGACCATTTATAGCCAGTCATAGTGGTTGGGTCAGCGTCCAATACAGCCAATACTTCCACCTGTCCGCCCTGCGACATCAAGCTTTCCGTTACTTCAGCATTGCCCACGGCACTCAAGATGCCTTCTTTCGTGACGGGAAAGGCAGACACCGCTTTCACCTTGCCCAGAATGCCGCCAAAGCGTTCTCGCTTCACGGTGTCGGGAGTGATTTGGAGGGTCATTCCTGGTTGAATCTGTTTGCCATCTTTGATCGGGAAGTAAACCAGCGTTGATAGCGATTGAGATGCCCCTTCTGCTTGACCTTCTGCCTGAATAATGCCCAGCTTCGCTCCTTGACTGAGCACCTGTCCTACCTTCGCGCTCATTTCCAACACTCGTCCATTGTATTTACTGATAATCCGACCATTATCTCGTAATTGCAGCGCCAGTTGAGCAATGGTTTGCTGCACCGCTTGCAGTTGGTTTTTGCGGGTAATGGCAGCTTCCGTGGTTTGTTGTGTCAGGCTTTTGGCTTTGCTGTTGAGATCTGACAACTGGGCTTGCAGCGCCAACGTTTGCCGAATGGCATCCCGGTAGCTTTGTTCGATCGCAATTTCTTTACTATCAAGCTCCTGTAGCTGGGCATTGAGATTGGCAATTTGTTGCAAGTTCTCCTGATACGCTTGCGTGGCTTCCAGCACCGTATCAAACGCGATCGCGCCTTGAGCATACAACTGCTTCCGGTTGTTCAGTTGTTGGTTGAGGTTGGGGATCAGCGCTTGCTTATCTTGCAGGGTTTGCTGGAATGCCTGCCGTTGTTTTTGCACAGTAAGCAAGTCTTTTGCCTTGCGTGTGGGCGTTAACCCCTGAGTATCTTGAAGGCTTTGCTGAAGTGTTTGCCGCTGTTGTTGCAATACCTGAACATCTACCGTTGCTCGTTGATTGGCTAAAGCACTGAGCTGTTGATCCTGCTTTTGAAAGGCAGCCAGTTTGAGTGTTTGTTGGTTGAGTTCCTCTTGCAGGTCAGCACGATCGAGCACCCCAATCACGTCTCCTTTACGCACTCGATCGCCTACTTTGATGGTCAACCCTTTCAACTGACCGCCACTGCGTACCTGTAGCTCGGTCGTCCGATAGGGGTAGAGCAGCACGCCTCGCCCTGTCACCGTCACAGGAATTTTGCCAAACACACTCCACCCGATCGCCAGCAGCACCAGAGAGCCGAGGGACGCTAGGCTCAGCCAGTCTTTGGGGGCAACCACCTGCATGAGTTGGTCGAGCCGTTCGGGAGACGATAACCGTTCGAGCGACTCTTGACGGAAGATCTTGCGCTTTTGATTCAGCATTGCCGTTTACCCCTTAAAGGCTGCCTCGGACTCGCCGCAGCAACCAGTCAAACCTCACGCCAGCCAGAGAGACGTGTTCCAAAGTATTCGTATCCAGTTCATCTTCGTACTCTAGTTCTTGATCTAGGGGTTGGTCTTTGTTGTAGGTTTGCTTGCCATACCCATGCTGGGTTAAGCGATCCTTCAGGCGATTGGCAAGAACAACCGCGATCGCGCGGTAAAAGCGGGCAGCAAACCGGGCATCCTGCTGTAGTTTGGCTACTAATTGAAGCCGTGGCAGTGAGAGCACAAGACTGCTTTCAACCGCTTTTACCGTCGCCGATGCCGTTTGAGCTTCAATAAATGACATCTCCCCCAGTATTTCACCCGTTGCTAGTCTGGCAACCTCCTTGCTCACTTGTCTACCATCCACGATCGCGGAGACAAAAACGGCGAGCGTACCCTCTAACAGAATGTAGATTGCATCCAGAGCTGTCCCTTCCTGAATTAAGAGCGTTCCCATCGAGAGCCGTTGCGGCACACCCACTTTCACCATCCAGTCCAGATCGCTGTCGTACAACTCGCCAAAGACCAGCAAGACTTTTCTGAGCGGTGGTTCTGCTGCTGCCTGACTGCGAACCAGTAACGTCGAAATACCCCGTAGCTGATTGGAGAGAAACACGGAAATGGTTTGGTAAAAGCGAGTGGCAAAGCTTGAATCCTGGTTCAATTTGGTTTTTAGCTTGGCATGTGGAACGACCAGAAGTTGTGACGGGGCGATCGCGATAATGGCGTTGGTCACAGGGCTGGGATCGACAAACGTCAAAAAACCGACTCCCTCACCAGCTTTGAACCGAGAAACCTCTCGATCCCCATTCGGACTCGCGACAACCGTTGCTAACAAACCATCTAAAACAAAATAAATTTCATGGAGAGGCTGGTCTGCCTGTGCTAAAACATTGCCAGCCACTACGTCTAAGCTGTGACCCGCCTTGCTCAACCAATCAAGATCACCTTGATTTAACTCTCCCAGCAGAAGGCGCAATTTTTCCATAGCCATACAGGTAGGAGGGTAAATGAGAACCAGCTCCGTCATCTTTCGACGCGGATGCCAAAAAGTTTTTCACTTCATCCAACGCTTCACGGAACACGTTACAGATCCAATAGATCCAAATGTATAGCCATCCTAATTTGATTTGTGAATATTGACCTGTGTTAGTTTCTAGCAGTCAGCTTCAAATTCTCAATTGACCGCTGATTGCTGACCGTTAAATCACCGCATCCTGTTTCCGCACGGTTTAAGCGGCTGTATGGAAGCTCAGCCTTAAAAATTGTGGGCGTTTCGTTTCGGGCATTTTTATCTAAAGAATTATATAGTATTGTTGCGTCCGATCGCGCCCTTGACCCATAGTAAAGCCGTTCAAGCGTAAGGTGTTGTAAGCGTTTGTAAAGATGGATCGCCTGTCCATGCTTAGATGTAGATGGGAATTCGCGCTGTGGGAAATTTCCATACGCTAGGGCTTCTACACATCTACATGGCGGTCTGGATTAATCCAATCAGACCTTCGCACTCTTAATGGATTAACTAAACCTGAAGAATTTCTCTTCGAGTAGTGTGTAAGCTTTCCCTGGAAGTGTCTTTTGTCATGTCAATCGAAATGGAGTAAGGAAGCCTGTGAAAAAGATTCTGATTATATTGTCTGAATGGGGCTACTGGGGCGAAGAACTGGTCGGTCCTTATGATGTATTAATCGACGCTGGCTACACCTTTGATTTTGCCACTGCCTACGGTCGCAAACCACCCGCACTGCCCCCCAGCATGGATGAAACGTATGTCGATCCACCGCTGGCTAAGTGTGTCACAGATGCTCACTACGCCAAGCGAACCACGGACGTTGATAAGTCGGATTTGCTAGCCAAGCCGATCAATCTCTCTGAATGGTTTCCAGCCATGCCCTACTTTAATAGCCCTAATTTTGGGCATGACCTGGAAGCTTACTACAACAAACGGGAACAAGCCTGGAAAGACCTGGAGCAGTACGATGCGCTGCTGTTGCCCGGTGGCTCTGGTCCGATGGTAGACATGGTGAATAACGAGCGGGTACACGATGTCATTCTGGGCTTCCTGGCGCAGGGTAAGCTGATTGCGGCTGAATGCTACTGCGTCACTTGTCTGGCATTCGCCCGCGACTGGTCGGATCGAAAAAGCATCATTTGGGGTAAGCATGTCACTGGTCATGCCCGTGAGTATGACTACAAAGACGGCACTGGCTTTGCCCAGATGTATGGCTATGATGGAAAGCCGATGAACACCTCCGCCAATTTTGGTCCTCCGTTCTATCCTCTGGAATATATTCTGCGGGATGCGGTTGGACCAGACGGGCAATATCACGGTGGCGTAGGGCATACCCTCTCGACCATTCTGGATTACCCCTTTTTAACGGGTCGATCGACTCAAGACTCGAAACTGGTGGGAGAACTGATCATTAAGGCGCTGGAGCATGGGCTAAAGCGTTACGGTTGGTAGTCGGCTATTGAATCAGGTTTGGGTAGGGACGTTATACGTAATGTCTCTATGTGCATATCTGAAACACGATCGTTTTTTGAAGCGCGGATTCTCGGATTTCTTGCCATAACGTTCGCCATTCATCGACTCGCTTGAGGCATGGCGAACGTTATTTTGATCGTCTTGAATCATCAGACGCTCGGTTTCTTCATCCTTTCGCGGTGTACAGTACTTTTAGCTCAAGTTTTGACGATCGCACCCTCCCGTTTTCGGCTGCTTTCAGCGAGTTGCAATGGATTGTGAAAAAAAGACAAAAGTCAGCACTGAAGCAGTAAGAGATCGTCTTTTAAGCGCTTGTCTTGGATCGGTTGTTTTTTTCACGTCACCTGTGAGTGCACAGTCGGTTAGCGCGGCTCAACCGTTTACTCCCAGTACTCAGGCTCAAAGTAGTCAAGCTTTACCCATTGCTCAGGTTCCGCCTCAAGATTTGTTACCGCCCTCGGCTCCGACTCCGCTGCCTTCGCCTGCTGTGCCTCCACCTCAAGCACCGCCGATCGAACTCCCATCATCTCCCAATCCTTCCACTCCTGGAGAGTTGGTGCCTGGAGCCGTTCCGGGAACAGTTGTAGTGAAACGGTTTGAAGTCGTTGGCAGCACAATTTTTAGCGCCGCAGAACTCGCGAAGATTACAGCCCCTTTTACGAATCGACCGATCGCCTTTGCAGAGTTGCTTCAGGTACAGGCGGCGATCACCAAACTTTACACGGATCAGGGCTACATTACGTCGGGTGCTGTAACACCGCCTCAGACGATCGAAGGGAATGTGGTGACGATTCAGGTGGTGGAAGGGTCATTAGAGGCAATTACGGTCACGGGCACCAAACGGTTGAACCCCAACTATGTGCGATCGCGGCTGGCGATCGCCACCCAGAAACCCCTCAATTCTCGTCGCCTGCTCGAGGCTCTGCAACTGCTCCAGGTCAATCCGCTGATTCAAAGCATCAGCGCCGAACTCTCGACGGGGACGCGACCCGGCACGAATTTACTAGAAGTGCGGGTGACAGAGGCAAAAACCTTTGGTGTGCAAGTTGCCCTTGATAACAATCGATCGCCCGCTGTCGGTAGCTTGCGGCGGCGAGTCCAGGTGAGTGAGGCAAACCTGTTGGGGCTGGGGGATGGTTTGCAGGTGGGGTATGCCAATACCGATGGCAGCAATGTCATCGATTTCAACTATACGTTGCCGCTGAATCCTCGCAATGGCACATTCAGCTTTGCGTTCAATACCAGCTTTAACCGCATTGTCGAGGAACCGTTTGAACCGCTAGACCTGAAAGCAAGCTCCCGCAGCTTTGATTTGACGTTTCGCCAGCCCCTTATCGAGACTCCATCCCGGTTGGTGGCATTGGGGGTGACGGCTTCGCGCCAAGAAAGTGAAACATCGATTTTGGGTGTGCCGTTTCAGTTGTCACTGGGAGCCAACACTGAGGGACGCACCCGGATTTCCGCCCTGCGGCTTTTTCAAGAATGGACGGAACGAGGGGAACAGTCTGTCTTCGCAATTCGCTCGGAGTTTAGTTTTGGCTTCAAGGCGTTGAATGCCACAATCAATGACACATCTCCAGACAGCCGCTTTGTTTCCTGGCGAGGACAACTTCAATGGGTGCGGCTTTTGGCACCGGATACCCTACTGGTGTTGCGTTCTAATGTTCAGATAGCCGATCGCACGCTGCTTTCCTTAGAGCAGTTTGGTCTGGGCGGACAAGACAGCGTGCGAGGCTATCGCCAGGATCTGTTGCTGGCAGACAATGGGTTGCTTGCCTCGGCTGAACTCCGGTTTCCGATCGCACGGTTTCGTCAAAACCAGGGCATTGTACAGATCGTGCCCTTTGTCGATTTTGGAGCCGTCTGGAGCAGTTCTGGTCGCGCCAATACTGATCCAAACACGTTGGCGGCGATCGGGCTTGGTTTACGATGGCAGCAGGGCGATCGCTTCACGTTCCGCTTTGACTGGGGCATTCCACTGGTATCTGTCGATTCAAGTAAAAACACATGGCAAGAAAACGGACTGTATTTTTCCGTGGTCTACAATCTTTTTTAGGCTTCAAACGGCAGCAGTCAAGGACAAAACGGCGATTCCGAGTTACCCGCAAGGGGTGGCAGTACGCCGTTCTTTCTCGCGCTAAGTTTTTGAAAGGAGTCATAGTGCTGGTGCTTGCCCTCTTAGCCACCTTGTTTTTACTGGCTCCCGGAGTCGCACAGCTAATTGAAGTAGACCGAGATCTAAACGGGGTAGTGGCGCAGCAGCCTGAATTGAATGCCCAAAGCCTTTTACAGCAGGGCAGAGAGGCGTACAAAGCAGGACAGTTTGATCAGTCTGTGCAGTTTTGGCAACAAGCTGCCACTGTTGCAGCTTCTCAGGGCGATCGACTGCTGCAAGCAATGGCATTGAGCAATCTTTCGTTGGCATATCAACAACTGGGCGACTGGACTCAAGCAACAACGACGATCGCCACCAGTTTGCAGTTATTAGGACAACCAACTGCAACCGCGATCGCTTCGACCAGTGCCAATCCTCCGCCTCATCGCCTCACCAGCGAGGAGCGGCAGGTGCTTGCTCAGGTGCTGAATACTCAAGGCAAATTGCAGTTCGCGTTAGGGAAAGCTGAACCAGCGCTGGAGTCCTGGAAGCAAGCAGCAGAGAACTATACTGCGATCGGTGATTCTACTGGAGCCATCCTCAGTGTGCTAAATCAGGCACAAGCGCTCAAATCATTGGGCTTTTATAAACGAGCCGATGCACTTTTAGAACCGCTGTACAGCACTCGCAGAGAGCAGCCGCTGCCGCTTCAGGTTTCTATCCTTCTCAACTATGGGGATACATTGCGTCAGCTAGGGCGTTTGTCAGAGCAATCACCCAGCGCTCAGACGGTCTTGCAGCAGGGGCTGAAGCTTGCCCAACAGATAAAATCGTCCTCCGATATGGCGGCGGCATTAATCGGTTTAGGGCGTACAACTCTGGCTCAACGCAATATTCAAGCAACTCTCTATGCCGATCGACCCAGTGAACTCCAAACGAGCTATCAAGAGGCGTTCCAGTACTATCAGCAGACAGCAGGCTTTACTGATCCAGACGCTAGAAAAATTCAAGCATTGCTGAATCAACAACAAGCACTGCTCAAGGGCAATAACCGCAATTCTCCACAATGGCTCCAGGCACAGGCGCTCTCACCTCAAATCCAATTCCAACTCGATCGCTTACCCATCAGCCACACAGCTCTCTACGCCTACATCCACTTGGCTGAGAACCTGATCAAACTCGGTAGCGAACAGACCAATAGTGACGTGGTTCAACTCCTGGAAACGGCTGCAAAACAGGCTGAAAGTTTGGGCGATTTTCAGATTCAATCGTATGTACTTTGGCGTAAATTTGATCAACAAACACTCCAGTTTTATCAGCAGGCAGCCAAGATTGGCGACTCCCCTGCCAGCAATGTTCAGGCACTGTTGAATCAGCAAAGCTTACTGGTTGATGGTACTGGCATCGACTCTCAACAACAGGCACAAGCGCTGTCAGCTCCCATTCAGGCGCAACTCGATCGCTTGCCTGTAAGCCATACCAACCTCTATGCGCGCATTCATTTTGCCCGCAACTTACTCAAGCTGGGTGCTGAACCGTCGCGTGCCCTCGCAATGCAACTGCTAACCACCACCGCAAAGCAGGCTGAAAGCTTAGGCGATGTCCAAGCGCAATCGTATGCAGTGGGGTATCTCGGTTCTGAATATGAGCAAAACCAACAATGGCAAGTGGCTCAAACGTTCACTCAGCAGGCACTTTCACTCGCTAGAACGGTGAATGCAGCCGATATTGCGTATCGGTGGCAGTGGCAGTTAGGACGGCTGCTGAAGGCTCAGAACGATACTCAGGGAGCCATTGCTGCCTACACGCAGGCGGTCGAGACACTCAATGCACTCCGCAAAGATTTGGCGACCATCAACACGGACAATGTGGATGTGCAGTTTTCGTTCCGGCTCAGTGCTGAACCTGTGTATCTTGAGTTGGTTGACCTGTTGTTGCAGCATGACGAACCAACCCAACACGATCGCAACTTAGAAGCCGCGCGATCGGTGATCGAATCACTCCAGACCGCAGAGCTAGAAAACTTTTTGCGGGAAGCGTGCGGCGGAATACAAGCGCCGATCGAGGGCGTAGATCCAGCCGCAGCCATCGTGTATCCCATCATGCTCAACGATCGCCTGGAGGTGATTGTAAGTCTTTATGATCCTCAGACATTGCGACGGGTGCGCCTGTTGCATTACTCCACAGCCATTACACCCAAAGCGGTCGATCGCCTCACCAATCAATTTCGCCAATCTCTCATTCCGAGTGCGCCCATCAGCGATCATCGTCGGTTAGGCAAAACAATTTATGACTGGCTCATTCGTCCCGCAGAAGCAGAGTTAGCCCAGTCTGGAGTCAAGACGTTGGTGTTCATCATGAATGGCAACTTGCGGAATTTGCCGATGGCTGCGCTTTACGATGGGAGCCAATATCTGGTGCAAAAGTACGGCGTTGCTTTGACTCCGGGCTTACAGCTTATCGACCCTCGCCCCCTTGAACATAAACAAATTAATGCCTTAATTGCTGGTTTAACGGAGTCTACCCAGGGCTTTCCAGCCTTGCCCAGTGTGGGAACTGAAGTGAAAGACATCCACTCTCAGATTCCAAGCAAACTGATTCTGAATGAGCAACTAACGAACAAAAATCTTGAACAGCAATTAGGCAACGCTCCGTATAGTGTGATTCACTTGGCAACCCACGGGCAGTTTAGCTCCAATGCTGACCAAACGTTTATCCTTACGTGGGATCAACGCCTCAGCGTCAAGCAATTAGACCAGCTACTGCAAACGCGAGACAAAAACGAGGCAAATGCCCTGGAGTTATTGGTGCTCAGTGCTTGCCAGACGGCTTCGGGAGACAGTCGCGCGGCGTTGGGCTTAGCTGGCATCGCTGTACAGTCTGGCGCAAGGAGCACGATCGCCTCCCTGTGGCCCGTCAATGATGAGGCAACGGCTGCTTTCATGACGCAGTTTTATCAAGTCTTGAACCAACAGAATGTGTCTAAAGCTCAAGCGCTCAGGCAAGCTCAGCTTTTTTTGGTTTCCAAATATCCCTCCCCTTATTACTGGGCACCCTTTGTCCTGGTCGGCAATTGGCTGTAGTCGTGCATTTAGAGCGGTGTCAAAAGGCTTTCTGGTGCTGAGCCTTTCACGCCCTTTTCTTGCCTTCGCGCTTAGAGGATTGAGGCTGAGTTATAGACCAAAAGGCATCTAAACCTGATGTCAAAGGGTGAAAACGATTCAAAGTCTATCGTCTATAGTCTAAATTCCTACAGTGGAACATTTGTCAGTTAATCAGGTCTAAGGCTAAAGTCGATCGTCTAAACTCTAGTTCCCTTTGCCGTTTGCTTTCATTTGATTGCCACGCAAAAATAGTCTTTTAGTACTAACACAAAAAAACTATTTTATCTATATGATGGCAATTAAGGCGGTGAGTCTGTTGATGTACTCTATGGTTAAGTGCTTATTCTGTCTGTCTATGCCTTTGATTGGAGGCTCGTTCTGTAATGCTTAAAAAAAGATTTCCTCTAACTTTGATTGCCCTGTCTCTTACTCTAGCTACGGTTGCGATCGGTCTCAGTTGGGCAAGCCCCACCCAGGCACAGTTCAAGCCGCCTAATCGGGGGGTGCCGAAAACAACGGCTGGAGGAGCAACCCGCAGTGGCTCCTGTATTAAAGAAAGAACACCACTCACGGTTTTGGTGCCGTCAAGCAAGATCGGGCTAACCACCGAATCGCATCCGACGGTCTTCTTATACCTCCCCAAAACGACGGCTCAAGCGGCAGAGTTTGTGCTTAAAGATGTGGATGACAATGATGTGTATCGCACCCCGATCGTACTTCCAGGAAAACCGGGTGTCGTTAGCTTTCGGTTGCCTGCCGATGCAGCGCCTCTGGAGGTTGGCAAGGATTACCAATGGTTCTTCAATGTTGTTTGCCAACCAAACGATCGACTGAGAGATGATTTTGTCACTGCCTGGATTCAACGCATTGAGCCGAATCAGTCTCTTACGAGTGCTCTGAAGACCGCAGTTCCGCGTAAGCGCCCCAATATCTACGCTCAGGCTGGCATTTGGCAAGATACGTTAACCACGCTGTCTGAGCTACGGCGTACCAATCCAACCGATCGCACCCTGACGAATGAGTGGAGCGCGTTGCTGAAGTCAGTTGGCTTAGGTCAAATTCCTGGAGATCCAACGGTTGGGCAACTCAGCCTGGGTACAATCAAGCCTCGATAGGGCAGAGAGCAATCGGTTTACTTCTCACTAAGCGATCTGCTGTTGCATCAGTTGGCGGAACATGCCGTCTTGCTCGATCAATGCCTCAAACCGACCGTGTTGCACAATGCGACCTGCCTGTAGCACATAGATGCGATCGGCGTTACGAATGGTGCTCAGGCGGTGGGCAATGACGATGCGGGTGATTTGCAGCCGTTCCAGGCTTTCACTCACAATGGTTTGTGTGCGGTTATCCAGAGCGCTGGTTGCCTCATCAAACAGTAAGATGCGCGGTTTGAGGGCGAGCGATCGGGCAATGAGTAGCCGCTGCCGCTGTCCTCCCGACAAATTGCTGCCCCCTTCGCTGACAACGGTATGCATCCCCATCGGCATCGCGTTAATTTCGTCGGCTAACCCTGCATAATTGGCGGCTTCCCATGCCTCATCCATTGTGATGAGGGCATTGCCAGCAATGTTCTCAAAAATGGAGGCAGTGCTCGTGCGGCTATTTTGCAGCAACACCCCCAACTGTCGCCGGACTGAATGAATGTTTAGCCCACGCAAGTCCTGACCATCGTAGTAGACCTGACCCGCTTGCGGGGTTTCAAAGCCCAACAATAAACGAAACAGCGTTGACTTACCGCTGCCGGACGGTCCCACAATGGCAATAAATTCTTTATTGCTCACCTCAATGGTCACATCGTCTAAGGTGGCTGGACCATCCGGGCGATACCGAAACGTAAGGTGGCTTAAGGTGATGCTACCAGAGAGTTGCCCTGGCTCCGTTTTGCCACCGTCTACCTCTGGTTGCGCTTGCAGAATGGGTTGCGCTCGTTGCCAGAGGGCGATCGCCACCAAGCTATTCAAGACAGTATTGCTCAGTTCTGTCACCCCGACAATAAAACTACCAAAGGCAACATTAAATGCCAGAAAAGTTCCAGTCGAGAGTCTTCCCGCCGCCTGCGTTACGCCAAGCCGTGCCGCTACCCCAAACAGTACCACGGCACTCAGGATGGGCAGGAGTTGATTGAACACTAGCAAAGTGTCTTCAAGCTGCTGCATTTTGAGCTTCAGCATTTGCTGGTGGCTATATTGCTTGCCCCAATGCGCGAAGGCGCGAGCCTCTGCCCCTGTGACGCGGAGTTTTGCGACCCCGTTGATGAGTTGCACCATCAGCCCAAAAATTTTGCCCTCTAGTGCCTGTAGGGGCGGCACCTGACGCAAAGTTACGCTGCCAACGGCGATCGTCACGATACCGACAATTACCGCTACAGCACTGGCGACCATTGCCAACGAAGAACTGTAGTAAAACAAAAGGGCGAGATTCAAAAGTGCAAACGTGCTGGTAAAGAGCGTGCGTAGAACAACCCCCGTGATTTGGTGCCGAATGCTCCCCATTACTGCAACCCGTTCGCGCAAATCCCCCACGGAGTATTGGCGAAAAAACGGTGCGCCCAGACTCAGCAATCGATCCCACAGCGCCGTTTGAGTCGAGGACTCTACCAATGTCTCAATTCGCATCAGCGCCACGCCTTGAGCCAGTTGAAAGACGAGTCCACCCACGATCGCTGCCAACAGCCCAAAACCCAGTTGGAGTAGTAGCTCATGGTTGGCATCGGGAATCGCCTGATCAATAAGGATGGCGAGACATTGCGGCAGCAACATGCCTAGAAGCGTGGTTGCTATACCAGCCCAAAAAATCACAGACCAATCCTTCGTACTCCCTTTTAAGCCAAAGTGCAGCACCTCTAGCAGTTGAGTGATGCGTTCAGGCAAAGGACGGTAAAAGACGTATGCAACGGAAAACAATTGTGCCTGAGTTGCCGCAGTGATGGGCGTGTACGTTCCTGCCACTGGATCGAACAGTTGATAACGACCTGGTGCGGATGCGATTAACGCCACCGGGCGATTTTCTGGGCG
Organism: Tildeniella sp.; assembly: GCF_059505325.1. Taxonomy (NCBI): domain Bacteria; kingdom Bacillati; phylum Cyanobacteriota; class Cyanophyceae; order Oculatellales; family Oculatellaceae; genus Tildeniella; species Tildeniella sp. Next base: position 78,747 of record NZ_JCACKI010000064.1, on the reverse strand, counting down.
CAAGTACGCGAGTAAGGGTCCACAATCTTTACGCCACCAACGATCGCTGAGAAGTACCCGACGAATGCGGACACGGGAGGCACGCGCGATCGCATCCAACGGTTCCTTTAAGCGAGCAAGGTTTTCCGACTTGGCTGGAAGCTGAAGCGAGATGCCCAACGCCTGTGCGACTCTCTGAGCCGCTTTGTAGAGAGACAGATATTGCGCCTGTTCAGCGGTCAGGTCAGGGGGTATCGCAAACCGACTGGCGTTGTCTACATCAGGGTTTAACAACGAAGCGAGAGACGCGATCGCCGCTTCGGAGGCTTGATGATTAAAGCGATCCTGCATCTGAAACCTCGACCACTCCGCCGCTTGCTCCTGCTCTTCAAACTGATCCAGAGAGGCGAGAAATTGGGTGTTAAATTGCAGGAGCGACTCCAGCGTCAAATTTGGGGCGAAGAGCGATGTCTCAGGACTACGACTACTTAACCGCTGCTCCAGAGAAAAGGCACGATCGTCGCCTGCTGTGTCCAGTAGCGCTTGATAGTGCTTCATCCAGGTCTCAAGGAGCGAGGTCACCGCTGGATTTGCCTCTGCGATCCACAACTCCAGGGTTTTTCTGTCTACTTTAAGGAGGTCGGTCTCTTCAAGCGCTACGGCTAAAAGCCCATATGGCTGATCGTCGGTTGGTACGATGCCGAATAAGGCTTCTCCAGCTTTGCAGCTAAACAAGTAGCGACGCGCACCGATCGGCATTCCCTCGTTACTCGCAACCCTGAACAAGCCAATTTCTCCTGACTGCACGACCCAAACTGTTTGGGGATTATGCAGCAGAAATGATTGGTTTCCCTTCATCTGATAAGGTTCGCCCGTCAGATTTTGTTGGTTGAATTCTGGAGGCATCATTAAAAGGATTAAACCTTTTCTTTAGAAGGTAGAAATGAATTGGAGAAATCAAACGTTTGCCCTCGTTTTACAAAGCCTTGAAAGCCGTCTTTTTCGGCATCAGGCAACGCCCCTGGTTGATAATGATAGAGCCACATCTTCCGTTTGATTTCTGCTGGCAGCGCTAACAACTCGTGATAGTGGGCATGAACCCCGCTAGGAAAGGGGCTAGTTTCACAGTCATGAAAAATAAGATCGGCTTGTTCGTAGAACGTCGCATTGTCTTCTAACGTTAAGCGAGCGTCTGTGGTTAAAAAGACTTTAACACCCTCTACCTCAAAGAACAGTCCATAGCTAGGAATGATAAAATAGCCATTATTAACATGAGTTACTTTGACCAGATTAAATTGAATTCCTTCCCACTCAAAATAACTATTTCGGTCAATTTTATGCACCTTAAAATATGATTCCAGATCTAGAATATCTCCTTCCACCGATCGCATTCCACCCGATAAGGTTCGTTCCCATAAGTCACCAGCTAAATCTTTGCTGAGGTAAAGATTGGGTCGATCGCACGTTGGATCAAACTTTGTATTTAAGCCAATAAACTCAAGACCGCCCGCGTGATCCGTGTGCAAGTGGCTAATGTAAATATCAGAAATATCGGTGTGGGAGAAGCCAGCTAAGAGTAAGGAAAATCGAATATCTGAGCCGCAATCAATCAAGAAGCTCTTGCCACGATCGCTGATCAAGAGCATATTTGAGTGGAAGTTATCTGCTCCAACAGTAAACGCAGAGCCAGAGCCTAGAAAGACAAATTTCATGATTTTGACCACTCATTTCTATTGCAAGTGGGCGTTGTTGCACCGAAAGAGCGAATGGGATGACGTGATAGGTTTTAGTTACCACATCAAAACCACCGCATGAAACGCCGATACCACATCTATAACTGGAAAGAGTATAGAACTGGAAGGAGTATAGCGCTGGACTTCAGCCACGGGAAGCCTGAGCCTCTAGTAAGCGAGGTGGTTCCTAAGCCTCTGTCTGAGTCAATCCTGGCGATCCCGATTGACTCACCAAATCCCACATCTCTCTTCAATCAGCTTGGTTTAACCCACGTTCTAGACCCAAAATACTATTAAACCAGGAATAATAATCGTCTGGTTAGGAGGCGCGATGACTCTCATCCGGTTTGCTTTGTTGTTTTCGCTGGCGTTGAGTTTAACGCTGACTGGGCTGTCTCCCTCATTTATGGTGCCTGATGCCACTGTTGAGGCAGCGCTTCCCCGCCCTCTTCTCGTTACAGCGGAACCTCCGACTGGTACGTTTCTGCGGTTGAACCCTGAGCGCCTTAAGCAAACGCTCGATCGCGGCGATCTTGCCGATGCCATTCAACAGATCGAGCAGGGTTGGAAACAACAGTACGAAGATTACTTTGAGGGCAAACTCACAAGCCAGGTGAGAACAGTTGACGACATCTCCCGCGACTTAGAACAAATTACTGCTCTGACAGGCAAGAAACCCGCATTGATTTACGCCATTCCATTAGACACGCAATTGGAATTAGTGCTGGTGATGCCGGGACGATCGCCCTTGCATAGACGGATCAGCGCTGCCAACCAGGAGATATTGCGAAAGACTGTGCAAACCTTCCAAGCCAGTATGGTGAACCCAAATTCCAACCGCACCACTTACCTGCCTGTGGCTCAACAGTTGTATCAGTGGATGATTGCGCCGTTAGAGTCAGAGCTACAGGCACAGAAGATTAACACACTCATTTTCTGTGCTGGCAAGGATCTCCGTAGTGTTCCCCTGGCAGCGCTTCACGATGGTCAGCGGTTTCTGATCGAAACGTATAATCTGGCACTGATTCCAGCCTTTAATTTGCTCGATCGCCGCTTGAGCAACTTGCAAAAAACAAAGGTACTGGCAATGGGCGCGTCAACCTTCAAGGAACGACCATCCTTACCTGGGGTGCCATTAGAAGTGTCAACCATTGCTGGTAACGCTTCGCAGAGCGAGTACTGGCTCAATCAAGCGTTTACTCTGGCAACGTTAAAAGCGCGTCTTGCCGCTTACCCGTTTGGCATCATTCACCTGGCAACCCACGCCGAGTTTGTGCCAGGGTCAGTCGATGAATCCTACATTCAATTTTGGGATACCCAGTTGCATCTGGATCAAATCCGAGATTTGGGCTTGCTCAACGCTCCAGCCGTGCAGTTGTTGGTGCTGAGTGCCTGTCGCACAGCGTTGGGCGATCCACAGGCAGAGTTAGGGTTTGCAGGGCTGGCAGTGATGGCAGGCAGTAAAGCCGCGATCGCCAGTCTTTGGTCAGTCAGCGATGCCGTCACGCCTGTGCTGATGACCGAGTTTTACCGCCAACTCAAAACAGCGCCCATTAAAGTAGAAGCGTTGCGACAAGCGCAAATAGCCATGCTCAAGCGCCGTGTCAACCTGAACTATAGCTTTGCGATCGCGGCTAGACGTGGTGGACGATTGCTGCCACCAGAACTAGCGAGTTTTGATGGTGCGGATGTCTCCCATCCGTATTACTGGGCTGCGTTTACTCTAATTGGTAATCCCTGGTGAAGGATACGATCGCTTTCCCATCAAACCGTTTTGCCCGACCGCTTTGACATCGATTTCTGCAAGACAACTTTAACGGTTAGGGTTTTGTCTGCATTTCGAGATCGTATCTTTAAACCCATCCCAAATTCGCTGTTCTGGAACGGCAAAAAACTTCTTTTTCATGTTCAAGTCTAAAGTTTGAGTTGATTCATCAAAGCGAAACCCCAGGAGCGCGACTGATCCAACCGCGTTACCTTTGACAACAATTTCACCGCTATTACCGCCCTTATAGTCAAGCGAACCACCGCCGCCAGTATTGTTCTTTTTTAGGCATCTGAGAATGGCTGGTGTGATGCATCGATAGGGCGGATTCGATCGAGATAGTTCTGATGCAGAACAATTCGCTTGGGCAAGGCGTTGAGGGAGAGAAACAGGAGACTTTGCTTGTGCCTGACTAGAAAGAGAAGCCCAAAAAGTGCCGCTTAATGCCGAAGTAGCCGTCAGAGTTAGAACGAAACAGAGTTTATTCATATAGCCATCCTATGCAATTTGTGAAAGATGTTAGCTTTCAGCTTTAGATCCCGATTTAATCACTCATCACTGACCACTAACTACTTAAATAACCATGTACTGCTCATGAATAATTTAGGTCTCCTACAGCGCTTCCATCGCCTACACTTTTTTAGGCAGTGTCAATTTTCGTCCTCGCCAAGTCCAACCCCAGCCCGTTTCGGTTTTAATGATGGACGCGATCGCAAGAACAGCTACTAACAAACCTCCTATACCTTGTAGCCACCAGTATTTTGTTGACGAACCGAGCGCCTGTGCGCCCGTTTGTCTAATCCAATATTGTAATAAAATTGTCAAGACAGCTAGTCCGAATTCGAGATAATGAAGGGTAGTGAAAGCCTGTAAGCATTGAAATATGGCTATTATTAAGCTAATCCAGGGAATGGTGTAGATGAGCAGCATTACCACCACCAGGAGAGCCATGAGCGATACACTTCGTTGTGCGCCAATGTATAAAACTTTTGTCCAACCTTCCCAGAGAGAAGTCCAGTTTTGATACATGCGGAGCGATGCAAGCTCGGCTCCTAAAAACTGTTGTAGTCGAAAGCCTTGATGTTTAATATTCCGAGCCAGAGCGACATCTTCAGCAGGCTGATCGGCAATAGCTTGATGTCCCCCGATCGCACGATAGATCGATGATCGAAACAATAAAAACGGACCCAGCGCATAAGTCGTTTTTGTTGTTGGATCTTTAACGATCTCAGAGTTAAACGTAACGATCAAATTGATGAACATAAGAGGTTGCACCAACCACTCTATTAGTGAGCCACAGACGATCGTTGGTACGCAGGTGAGGAAATCTAATTGGCGATCGAGTGCTGTTTGAATCACAGCCGAAATTGACTTTGGCTTCAAGCGAACATCAGCATCAATAAACAGGAAAAAGTCTCCTTTGGCACGGTCTGCTCCCTGTTGACACGCCCAGTTTTTTCCAGTCCATACCTGTCCGTTTGGTCTGGGCAGACCTGACAGGATCTTTAATCTTGGATCTGCCAGTTGCAACTGCAATGTCTGGAGAATCTCTAAAGTGCGATCGGTCGATTGATCATCAACAACCCAAACGTCTAGATGCTCTTCTGATAGTTGAGTGCTGGTCAAAATAGACTTAACGCACTCTGCAATGTTGTCTTCCTCGTTGTAAGCCGGAATGATCACTGAAACGGTAGGGGATTGAACAGCAGGATCGTTGTTGTCAAATATTTCTGATAAATCAATGCGAGGTAACTGCTTTGCTGCCTGGTGGACACTTACCAGATACCCAATTGATGTCACAACCGATGCTAATAAAAGTACAAGTAAGATCACATCATTACTGTTGAACAAGAGCTACTCCCATATCAGTTCCAACTGCGGCATTAGTCGTTGCAAGTTGGTGAGCGATCGCTCTTGCCAGGGGATGGTGGTTGAGCCTTTTACAATCAGGTGAACGTCCTTTTGACCGCGTACCTTCAGCACAAATTTTGATAAGACGTTAATGCCCGAACTGTTCAAAAATTCCAACGCTTGCAAGTTCAGCTTTAAAACAGATGGATGGTCTTCAATGACCTGATCAAGCAACTGCACGATCGGCGCGTAATCTTGCATACCTGCTAAACGCAAAGCCCCTTTACAGGTAACGGTTTTAGCCTCAGCATCATACAGAACGCTATACTTTTCGGTCTTAATTTCCATTTCCTTCAGCCTCTGTTTGTATCGCCCCCAATTTACTTTGCTTACTAAAGCATCAAATAAACCATTGTCGTTACAGTCATAATCTCTGGATCGTGCTGAATCGTTTCAAATTTCCAACCGACTTTTGCCAGATAATCACTCATCATCGTTAAAAGTCCTAGACCCGAATCAGTCTCGTTTTCATTCTCAGCATTTTTTTCAAGCTGTCGCACCAATAATTCGCCTGGATCAGCCGTCGTGATTTGCTGAATAAACGACTGAAAATGACTCACTGCATGAGCATTAAGGCTATTGGTTGCAATGAAAACAAGACGATCTTTCAACAGATGTAGCGTAATACTGATGGGATATTCAGTCGTGCGATCGTTAAATTTCATGGCGTTTTCTAGCAATTCATTGGCAATGAAACTAACGACACTTTTCACTTCAACTTTGCTGTTAATCTTTGAGACTGACGCTTCGCGTCTAGGAAAAAACGTCGCAAAATAGTCTGCCATGAAATCCGCCGAGAGACCGTTGTAATGCCAGCGTTCTCGCAAGGAATCGGAACTGGGCGATAGAACGATCGTGAGATATTCTTTGCAAGCAGGCAGGTGCTCAGTGAAATCCCCAAATATTTGAGCCATGCACTCAGCCCTCAACCAATGCCTATTGCTTAATTAAATCTGGAAGCATCATAACACTATCGTCTTGCTCGACCAATCAGCATGGTGTACAGCCTTCTTTACAAATCAGTGCTGAGAATATGCTGAACAACCTGATGCAGTTCTAGTGACCAGGGATGATCGGGATAGCGGAAGCAAAACAAACCGCTACTTGCCAGTTCAGCCATATCCTCACTGAGCGGAAATACGCCAGCAACAGGCACATCGTAGGTTGACTGAACCTTCTGTTTGAGTTCGGCAAAGTTGAATTTAGAAAGTGCTTTATTGACCACTAGCAACAGCTTGGGCACTTCCAATTCGCGGGCAAGATCCACCGCTACAGCCGTTCCTTGATAATCCTGATTGTCGGGACGCAAGATCAGCACTAACACATCTGACATGGCGATCGAGAGCAGCGTCTCTTCATTGATACCAGGGTGCGTGTCAATCAAAAGATAGTCTAGCTTTAATGCCTCAATGAGTTGGCGAAACCCCTCATTCAGCAGTTGCACGTCATATCCTTCGTTCAGAATACGCGCAATTTCAATTACTTTGATGCTGGATGGAACGAGGTATAGCGCGCTGCCAGATGGTAGCGGCGCAGACTGAATGGTATGGGTGACATCGTAAGCGGCGGCTTCGATCGCGCACTTGCCCCACAGATAATCATTCAGCGCCAACGACACGGTTGCTTCACTCAGACCAAAAAGGGCATGAATCCCTGGTGACTGAATATCGGTATCCACAATGCCGACGCGGTTTCCCTGAGAGGCAATGACGGCGGCTAAATTGCTGGTTGTATTTGATTTACCAGTGCCACCCCGAAACGAGTGAACAGACACAACTTTAGCCATAATCTTGCTGCTTATGAACCTGCTGCTTACGAACTAAACGACCCCTGATTGACTGACAAATCTTTTTTGTAGGTTGGGTTAAACAACGTGAAACCCAACGCAAGCAACGGTTTTGTTGGGTTACGCTGACGCTAACCCAACCTACGGAAGCTTGCTGCTTATGAACCAAACGACCCTCTAATTTGCTTTGCCTTTTGCTTCAGTTCCTTAAAATACTCAGTTTGAGTAATTTGAGAAACCTGCTGCACCCGTCTGGTTTGATCGATCTCAATCTTCAGTTCTTCTACCTGCCGTTTCAGCGTTTCTTCCCGATGTTTTACCTGAGCAACCATGCTTTGAAACATACGGGCAAGTTGTCCCAACTGGTCGTCGCGAGGAATCACACTAGCTAACATACTAGACTGAAACGTTCCTTCTTCAACGGCAGCGGCAGCCGCTGTGACGCAATACACGTGACGCAGGTATTCCTCCATCGTTTCGTTTTTTTCTTGGAGTTCTGTTTCAATGCGCGTAGAGTGCTCAGTCGTCGTTTCCAACAAAATTTCCAGATCGGCATTTGCCTGCCTCAGATCACTAACCTCTCGACGGAGGTTTTCTAATGAAACTGACCCTTGCTCAGACGATGTTGCCTCCTGGAAGCTTACGTTGTTTAGCTGTTCCCAGAGGTGGTCGTTTTGAGGCATAACAGTCTCGTTGATTAGTTGGCACAAACCATCATGGCACAGATACAAAGAGGTTCGTGCCTTAAGATTGATGAATGATTTCAGGCTGTAGAAAATTCGATCGCACGAATTCGGTTTAATGCAGTTGGTGGTTTAAAGCTGGCTTTAAGTGTGAGGAGCATGAATTGTGACGGTAAGCAGAATTGGTTTGTCTGGATGGCTATGGAGTGCTGCGGTTTTAGCAGGCGCTTTCACAGCCGCGATCGCAGCATCAAAGGCAGTGGCAGCACCCGATAAGGCAGTCATGGCGCAAACTGCCTTATCAGGAAGTGCCGATCGCTTCACTCTGACCGCACTTGATGACACGCTAGACGCGATCGCAGACGTGGATTCAACAACCCTCGATCAAGTCACGTCCGTCTCGCAGCTTTCAGACGTAAAACCTACCGACTGGGCATTTCAGGCATTACAGTCACTGGTCGAGCGTTACGGATGCCTTGTGGGCTACCCTGACCAAACCTATCGGGGCAATCGATCGCTAACCCGGTACGAATTTGCCGCCGGACTCAACGCCTGTCTCGATCGCGTGAATGAACTCATTGCAGCAGGCACTGCCGACCTGGTGAAAAAAGAAGACCTGGTGGCGCTCCAAAAGATGCAGGAAGAGTTTGCGACCGAACTGGCAGTGCTGCGTGGTCGCATGGGTAGCCTGGAGGCGCGGACTGTGACCCTTGAAAAACAACAATTTTCGGCGACAACGCGCCTGAACGTGTTGACCTCCTTGAACTTGAGTCAGGCATTTGCGTCGGGTGATGTCAGAGCCGAGGGCATTCCGATCGCGGGTTCCCTACCAGCGGCTCGTCTGGCATTACGGCTGCCCAACCCTGCTACAGGTCAGTTGGAACCAGTAGTGACGACGACCACTCGTAATCCTGAAACGACCTTCAGCCAATCGACCTACTTGATTCTGACTTCTTCCTTCTCTGGCAACGATGCGCTGACGACGATTCTGGCTGCTGGCAACGGCAGTCCTCCCTCCAGTGTGTTTAGCTCGGCGGGGTTTGCCAGCACCTTTGGTGTGCCCTATGCCGACTCTAACCCGGTGAATCCGCTCTCCGCCAACAGTGTGGGCTTGTTTGAGTTGAAGTACAGCTTTCCCGTTGGCAATGCGGTTCGCTTTGTCGTCGGTCCGCGCATTCTGGCGTTTCGGCATTTTGATATCAACCCCTATACCAATGTGGTCGCTGGTGCCAGTGGATTGAACTCCTATCAAAGCACGCTGGCAAACAGTGGGCTGTCGGGCGCAGGGGCGATCGTCAGTTGGGATATCAGTCCCAAGCTGGTATTTCAAGCGGGCTACCTGGCACGCAACGACGCGTCGCTACAGTACTTCGGAGGAGATGGTCCAGCGAATCCATCGCGGGGACTGTTCAATGGCTCCTATTCCGTTCTGGCAGAGTTAGCCTACTCGCCCACGTCTCAAATTACGCTTCGCTTTTTGTATACCCGCGCCCATCTGCAAACGCCACCCGCAAGCACATTGCCCCTTCCCTTTTTCCTCACGAACTCAATTAGAGGGGTGGTCGATGATGGCTTTAGCGGTCGCTTAAATGACATCGACTCGGACAACTTTGTGTTTAACTTTGATTGGACGTTGACCCCGAATCTAGCTCTGTTTGGGCGCTATTCCTACAGCCACTCTGACCTTGATCCCATCAATCCTCTCATTGCGGGTGGGTCTGCCAAGGTGGAAGCGTTTCAACTGGGTCTGGCGTTTCCTGATGTTGGCAAAAAAGGGGCGTTAGGCACCGTGTCAGTCGTCGTGCCGTTTAACATTTTGTCGGGTCGCCAATTTTTCGTGGCAGGCTATGGTGATGGTGGCACGGAGGTCAATCTGGAAGCCGCCTACTTTTACCCCCTGAACGACAATATTGGGATTGTGCCAACGTTTTTTGCCACGTTTAATGCCAATAATTTCAGCGGCAACCCGACTGTGTTTGGTACAGTCTTGAGAACCCAATTTCTGTTTTAAGATCGTGGATCAAATAATTGGCGTAGGTTGGGTTGAAGCATGAAACCCAACGTCTTCTGGGGTGTTGGGTTTCGTAACCTCAACCCAACCTACAAGAGGCTGTTTTAGCGGAAAAGGCTATGGTTGCGATCGCTGGCTACGACGTGCTTGAAAAACTTTACGAGAGCAATCGCTCTCTGGTTTACCGGGGAGAAAGCACATCTGAGCCGCGATCGCTCATTCTTAAGCTCATGCAGGCAGACTACCCCAGCCTGGAAGAACTGGGCAGATATCGTCTGGAGTATGACATTCTCAACCGCCTCAACGGGGATGGCATCATCAGAGCTTATGACCTGGCTCCCCATCAAAACGGTCTGGTGCTAGTGCTGGAAGATTTTGGGGGCGAGTCTTTACAAAGCGTGCTTCGTTCACATCGCTTGAGCCTGGTGGCATTTTTGGAGCTGGCGATCGCCATTGCTGACAGTCTCGGCAGCGTGCATGCGGCAGATGTCATTCATAAAGACATCAATCCTGCCAACATCCTGCTCAATTCAACGTCTGGACAGGTCAAACTGATCGATTTTGGCAATGCCACAGTGTTGTCCCGCGAAAACCCCACGATTCGCAGTCCTAACGTACTGGAAGGAACCCTGCCCTATCTCTCACCAGAGCAGACGGGTCGCATGAATCGTGCTCTGGATTACCGCACCGACTTCTATTCGCTGGGTGCCACGTTCTACGAATTATTGACAGGATCACCGCCCTTCGTCGTTGCTGATGCGATGGAGTTGATTCACTGCCATCTGGCAAAACAACCCGAACCGCCCGATCGTCAAGCGTCCGCCGCCACTCCCATTCCCCAGGCTGTTTCAGACCTGGTGATGAAACTGCTGGCAAAGAATGCCGAAGACCGCTATCAGAGTGCCTATGGCATTAAAGCCGATCTGCAACGCTGTTTAGAGCAACTGCGTAACGATGGGGCGATCGCTCCCTTTGCCCTGGCACAGCAGGATGCCTCCGGCAAATTCCAAATTCCTCAAAAGCTGTACGGACGCGAAGCAGAAGTGGCATTGCTCTTGGCAGCGTTTGAGCGGGTGGCAGGGAGTGGGGAGGCAGAAGGCGGGAGGCAGAAGGCAGAAGGGGGAATCGGGAGTCGGGAGTCGGGAGTCGGGAATTGGGATCAAGAAAGTCAGAAAGATCTGCCACTAGCAACTAACAACCAACCACTAACAACTGCTTCAACTCAAAACTCAAAACTTTCTAGCGTAGCGGCGCAAAGCGCTACTCAAAACTCTTTCCCACTCCCCACTCCCCACTCCCCACTCCCCACTCCCTCACGCAGCGAACTCATGCTCGTTTCAGGCTATTCCGGCATCGGTAAATCAGCGCTGGTGAGTGAGATCCACAAACCCATCACCCGTCAAAATGGGTACTTCATCACTGGGAAATATGATCAGTTTCAGCGCAACATTCCTTACTCTGCCCTGATTCAAGCCTTTCAGGAACTGATTCGCCAACTGCTGACCGAGAGCCAGGAACAGATCGATCGCTGGCGATCGCACCTGCTCAAGGCGCTGGGTCACAACGGGCAGATTGTGATTGATGTCATTCCAGAGATGGCACTAATTATTGGTGAGCAGGTAACGGTTACTGAACTGGGTGCCAGAGAAACGCAAAATCGATTTAACCTGGTGTTCCAGAAATTTATACGGGTATTCACACAACCGGAACATCCCCTTGTCATCTTTCTGGATGACTTGCAGTGGGCAGACTCTGCCTCGCTCAAACTGCTCAACCTGCTGCTGACGGCTCCTGGTAGTCGCCATCTCTTTTTGCTGGGAGCCTACCGCAGTAACGAGGCGAATGTGTCTCTGCTGATGAAGGCGATCGCAGAAATCCGCAAAGCAAACGTCACGATCAGCCAGATTGAGCTGTCGCCGCTGACTCTACCCACCATTACTCAGCTCATTGTTGATACCTTTGGCGACGTAGCAACCGCTCCACTCCTGGCAGAACTGGTACTTCAGGTGACGGGGGGCAACCCCTTTTTTATCAACGAGTTTTTGAAGTCTCTTTATGAGGAGGGGTTACTCAACTTTGATGAGCAACAGGGGATCTGGCACTGGGACTTAGCCCAGATCCGTGCCGCGCAAGTCCCAGACAACGTGGTGGAGTTGATGACGGGCAAGCTGCAAAAGCTCCACCCCAGAACCCAACAGGCACTCAAGTTAGCGTCTTGCATTGGCAATCAGTTTGACTTGCGGACGCTGGCAATTATTTCCAAGCAGCCTCAGGCGACGATCGCTGCCGACCTGCGAGAAAGCGTCAATGAAGGGTTGATCTTGCCGTTGGGCGATAATTACAAATTTATCAACCTTGAAGCGCAGTCATCAGAGGATCTGGAGCTTGGGTTCAAGTTTCTTCACGATCGCGTCCAGCAGGTTGCCTATGCCCTCATTCCAGAATCTGCCAAGCAGAGTATCCATCGCGAAATCGGGCAGTTGTTGCTCGCACACACTCGTCCAGAGTCACGCGAAGAGAAGATTTTTGACATTGTGAACCAGCTCAACATTGGTATCAGCCTTACCACCGTTCAGTCCCAGCGCGAAGAACTGGCTACCCTCAACCTGACGGCAGGCAAGAAAGCAAAAGATTCCGCCGCCTACGAAACGGCTGTGCGGTATTTGTTGACGGGCATTGACCTTTTGGGAGCCGAAAGCTGGCAGCAGCAGTACCCGTTGACCCTGGAACTTCACGAAGAAGCGGCAGAATCAGCTTACCTGAACGGCGACTTTCCCGAAACCGAACGCCTGGTCGAGCGGATTCTGCACCATGCCAAAACTGTCCTCGATTGCGTGCAGGCATATCAGGTTAGAGCGGGTGCTTACACGGCTCAAAACAATATGGATGGCGCACTGGACACCATCATCAGCGCGATGGAGCGTCTAGGCGAACCGATTCCGCGTAACCCCAGTCGTCTCAGAGTGGGGTTAGAACTGCTGCGAACCCACTTCTGGGTGGTGGGCAGGCGATCGACCCACGAGCTGGAAAACCTGCCGCCGATGACCGATCCGTACAAACTGGCGGCGATCAAACTGGCAGGCTCTGGTGGGTTGGCATCCGTCAACGCTGCTCCCTTACTGATTGCGCTCCTGGCACTGCGGGTCGTGAATTTAGTGATGCGCTACGGCAGTTCATCTATGTCTACCGTGCAGGGGGTCGCTTACGGGGTCATGCTGCGGGTGGGGTTAGCCGATATTGACGGCGCGTATCGGTTTGCCCAAATCAGCCTGCGACTCCTCGATCGTCTGGACGATCGCTACTATAAAACGCTGACGGTCATTGCCTACGAATCCTGTATTCGCCACTGGAAAGAACCGCTGCGCCTCTCGTTACCCGTCTTGCTCAACGCCTATCATGAAGGCTTGGAGTTGGGCAATCAAGAGTATGCTGCGCTTGCCGTCTCTGTATACTGCATTCACCAACTGTTCTTGGGAGAATCACTCTCAACAGTGGTAGCGGATTTTCAGGCATATACATCCCAGCTTTTGCGGTTTAACCAGGAGGCGATCGTCTACCAGATGCAGCCCTGGCATCAACTGGTATTGAATTTGCAGGGTAGCGCGGCGGAACCAACCCGCTTGGTTGACACAGTGTTCAATGAAGCGGAACTGCTGCCCTTTTTCGTCGAGAACCGTCTGGGCATTCCACTGTTCTACAGCCATATTGCGAAAGCCATGTGGTTCTATCACAGCGGCGACTATGCTGGCTCCTTGCAGGCGGCAAAACTGGCAAAACCACTAGAAGAATCGGCACCCGTCACACCGGGCTATGTCAATCGCTATTTCTACGAATCGCTTGCCTGTTTGGCGCTGTGTTCTCAGGCATCCAAACCATTACAGCGGCGCTATTTGCGTCAGGTTGCCCGCAACCAGCGTCAGGCAAAACGTTGGGCGCGGTATTGCCCCGAAAATTATCAGCACCGTCACGATCTGGTAGAAGCAGAACGTTTGCGGGTGATGGGGCACTATGCGGAAGCGGTTGTCTACTACGATCGCGCCATTCACGGAGCCAGCACCCAAGACTACATCAACGAAGTGGCATTAGGGAATGAATTGGCGGCTAAGTTTTTCATCAGCCTGGAACGCGAAAAACTGGCTCAGCTTTATCTGTTGGATGCCCGTCATGCCTATCTACGCTGGGGTGCAACGTTCAAAGTCGAGGCGTTGGAGGCTGCTTATCCGCAGTTGCGCGACCCGTTGCGGGTAACTCAAAGAGATCGCAAGCTCGCCAGTGACTCCGCTACGATCCCAACTAAAATATCTGCCTCTGGTTCAACGAGTAGCCGTTCTGGCTCCGAGCTTGACCTGAGAACAGTAGTGGAAGCGGCGCAGGCAATTTCCGGCGAAATCGTGTTCGAGCACTTACTGGCAAAGCTGTTGAAACTGGCAATGGAAAATGCTGGCGCTCAAAAAGGCTATCTCTTGCTGTCCGATGGGAGTGAATTGAAGATCGAGGCGGAGGGGCAAATCGATCGCGAGGAACCCATCTTAGTCCAATCGCGATCGCTCGTTACCATCCAGACGTTACCTGTTTCCATCATTCACTACGTCCAACGCACACGAGAAAATGTGGTGTTGGGAAATGCCGCAGATGAGGGCATCTTTACCACCGATCCTTATATTCTTCAGACGCAGCCGCGATCGATTCTTTGTTCGCCCATTCTCAACCAGGGCAACCTGACGGGCATTCTCTATTTGGAAAACACTCTGGCAGCCGATACGTTTACGCCAGAACGTTTGACGGTGCTCAACATCCTGTCAGCCCAAGCCGCGATCGCGCTCGAAAATGCTTCCTTCTATCGGACGTTAGAACAAAAAGTTGAAGAACGCACCGTGCAGCTTGCTCAGGCGAATGAGGAAATCACCTTACTCAATCAGCGGCTGCAATCAGAAAATCTGCGAATGGGAGCCGAACTCGATATTACACGACAACTCCAGCAAATTATTCTGCCCAAACAGGAGGAACTGAGCGAGATTCCAGGCTTAGACATTGCTGGCTTTATGGAACCTGCCGATGAAGTCGGTGGCGATTACTACGATGTCTTGCATCAAGATGGTGCCATCAAAATTGGGATTGGCGATGTCACCGGGCATGGCTTGGAAAGTGGCATCCTGATGTTGATGGTGCAAACCGCCGTCCGCACGCTCTTAACGAACCAAGAAACCGATGCCGCTCGCTTTTTAACCACGCTCAATCGTGTGATTTACGACAATGCCAAACGGATGCAGTCCGATCGCAATTTGACTCTGACACTCGTAGACTATCGATCGGGTCATTTGAAATTGAGTGGGCAACATGAGGATGTGCTGATTGTGCGGGCTGATGGCGCGATCGAGCGAGTGAACACAATCAATCTAGGCTTTCCATTGGGGCTAGTAGATGATATTGCCGAATTTGTTGCACAAGTGGAATTGCAATTACACCCTGGTGATGGCATTGTGCTTTATACCGATGGCATCACAGAAGCTGCCAATAGTGCGGATGTACTCTATGGCATCGAGCGCCTCTGTCAAGTCGTCTCCCAGCACTGGAACCAGCCCGCGATCGTCATTAAAGCAGCCGTGATTGAAGACGTACGCCGCCATATTGGTCAACAGAAAATTTTTGATGACATTACGTTACTCATCATTAAACAGAAGGCTCAAGCGGTACTTCAGGAAAATGAAACGACGTGAGCGGGACAAAACTGTCAGAGCTGGAGACTCAAGATGAGTGTAGGGCACTGGTCTTTTAATGTCTCCGTACATGCCTTGCACCATCTGCTTGCATTGTGGATCAAGCACTCTTTGTAAAACATCAAAATGCGAGTCGATCGCCTAGTCATTGCCTGCAAATACGTACTTATAGAGATCGTTGGGGTTCGGTTCGGGGCTTTCTAGCGCGAATGTGACGGCTTCTTCGACGATCGCCTGAATTTTCTTTTCGATCGCTTTTAGTTCGTCCTGATTCGCTAGATTTTGTTCTAGCAGATGTGCCGCCAGTTTCTTGATCGGGTCACGAGCAAACCAGGCTTCTTTTTCTGCCTTCGATCGTAGTTCATCCGGGTCTGCTAAAGAATGTCCCCGAAAACGGTAGGTGAGGCACTCAATCAGCGTTGGACCTTCGCCAGCACGCGCACGGGCAACCGCTTCTTGAGCAATTGCGCGCACTGCCAGTACATCCATTCCGTCTACTTCATACCCTGGCATCCCAAAGACGCTGGCTTTCTTGTAGATTTCAGGCTGGGAGGTCGCGCGTTCGTGCGCCATGCCGATCGCCCACTTATTGTTTTCCACCACGTACAGAATGGGCAATTTCCACAATGCCGCCATATTCAAGCACTCGAAAAACTGACCGTTGTTTGTAGTGCCATCACCAAAAAACGCCGCTGTCACCTGATCAGAAGAAGCATCGCCCATTGCTTCCCGACGATATTTAGATTGAAACGCGGCACCCGTAGCAACAGGAATACCTTCACCAATAAACGCATAGCCTCCCAGCAGGCGATGTTCGGCTGAGAATAGATGCATGGAGCCGCCACGTCCTTTGCTACAGCCCGTTTCCTTACCGAATAGCTCAGCCATCACATTACGCGCAGGTACACCCGCACTCAAGGCATGAACGTGATCACGATAAGTGCTGCACACGTAGTCTTCGCCAGGGCGCATTGCCTGAATCACACCCGTTGAAACGGCTTCTTGCCCATTGTAGAGGTGGACAAAGCCAAACATTTTGCCACGGTAGTACATCTCGGCGCATTTGTCCTCGAAAAAGCGCCCCAGTATCATGTCCTCGTAGAGCAGCAGCCCTTCATCTTTGGTCACTGTAGCAGTGGCTGCTTGAAACGTGGGAAAGACTCTTTCTTGAACCATTGGCTTCTTCCTATGACTTAATCCTGGCGGGGGCTTTTTATTTTCACTCAAACGGGTCAAGTTTTCTAGAATTTATGTTTCCTATAGGAGTTTTTTGCTTATCCTGGAAACTACCACTCTGGCATCTACACGCTATCTCGCATCGACACGCTATGATGATGGCACCTTTTTGGCTGGCGTTGTCCGCTACCATAGCTTAACCTTATTGCTTACCGCTAGGAAAGTTAACCGTGCGTATTCCGCTCGACTACTACCGGATACTGGGTTTGCCAATTCAGGCAACCGCTGAACAGTTGCGACAGGCGCACCGCGATCGCACCCTGCAACTGCCTCGACGGGAATACTCGGATGCCGCGATTGCCTCCCGCAAAAAGCTTTTTGACGAGGCATTTGCGGTGCTTTCTGATGTAGAACAGCGTCAGCTCTACGACGCGCGGTTTCTTGCTAGAGCCTACGAGCTAGAACCAGAGCTGGAACCAGTGAATGGGACTGCGATCGACCAGACACGCGAGCCGATGCTTGAAAGCGATGTTGGCAGCGATTCTCACACCCCCAGCATTGACATCCAGGACAGTCAGTTTGTGGGTGCCCTGCTGGTGCTACAGGATTTGGGTGAATACGAGCTGGTGCTGCGGTTGGGTCGTCCGTTTCTGACGGGCGGTAGTGCTAGCCTGAAAGACGGTCATTTTGGCGATCCCGGTATTGTTTTTTCAGATATTGTGTTGACGGTAGCGCTCGCCTGCATGGAGTTAGGGCGAGAACAATGGCAGCAGCGACAGTATGAAAATGCCTCAGAAGCGCTAGAAACAGGTCAGCAGTTGCTCTTACGCGAAGGGTTGTTTGCCGAAGTGCGCGGCGAAATTCAGTCGGATCTCTACAAGCTGCGACCCTATCGTGTGCTTGAGCTATTGGCACTTCCTGAAGACCAACCCGCCCTTCGCTATCAAGGTATGCAGCTACTGCAAGACATGCTGCAAGAACGGGATGGCATCGACGGGGCAGGTGACGATCGGTCTGGATTAAATATTGATGACTTTTTGCGCTTCATTCAGCAGTTACGCGGCTACCTGACTGCTGCTGAACAGCAGGTGCTATTTGAGCAGGAAGCACAGCGTCCTTCACCTGTTGCAACTTATTTGGCGGTCTATGCTCTGCTGGCGCGTGGCTTTGCCGAACGGCAGCCAGCTTTGGTGCGGCGGGCAAAACTCATGCTGACGCGCTTAAGTAGCCGTCAGGATGTGCATCTAGAGCAGGCGGTCTGTGCGTTGCTGCTAGGTCAGACGGAAAACGCCAGTCACGCGCTCGAGCGTAGTCAAGACTATGGACCGATCGCGTTTATTCGCGAACAGTCTCAGGGTTCACCGGATCTGCTTCCTGGTCTGTGTCTGTATGGTGAGCGCTGGTTGCAAGATGAAGTGTTTCCGCACTTCCGTGATTTGCTGCAACAGCAGGCATCCTTGAAAGATTATTTTGCCGATCAGCAGGTGCAATCCTACCTAGAGGAACTGCCGGATGATGCTGACGCTGATGCAGTATGGGCGCTGGACTCATCGACTGCTCATGCAGCCGTAGCGACACCGATCGGCTCGTCTAACCGTCGTCGGGCTGAGCGAACGGCGACGGCTCCTGTGACAGCCGGGGTGAACGGACGATCGCAGCGTGATGGCATTCCGGAAGCAACCAGCATGGCTGAAGGTAGTCATATTGCCACTGAGCGAACGTTGGAGCAGGAAATGAGCCACGAATACCTGATCAACACCGCACGTGCACATATTGCGGCTCGTACAGGCACCGCAACGATGTCTCCTGAGCGCTCCACGGAAGGCACAATGCCTGTCGCTGAGCGCATACCACAGACGGCACGTACTCGAAGCGCAACAGCAACGCGACCAATGGGCGATCGTGTCCGTGCCCCTAATCGTTCCCAGGGTAACGGTGACGGACGTGGCACTGTAGCCGTTAATCGTCGCGGCGAGCGCCCTGCGAAAACAAAATTGGCGACCTTGCTCCCCTGGTTGTTGCCGTTGGGTGTCATTGTGGCGATCGTGACCTTGGGCTTCATGGCGGGTTCACTGTGGCGACGGGTTTCTACCCCTGTTGTACAGGAAGAGCAGCTAAACTTGCGGCTCGATCGTCCGCTGATTGACCAGGCGTTACCAACGATTGCCGTTACCCCTGCTAGCGCGACGGCAACCAGTGGTGTCCTCACTACCGTCACTGCCGAAAAAGTGATCCAAACCTGGCTCTCAGCAAAAGCGGATGCAATGGGTCCCGATTACAAGCTGGAGCCGCTAGCAAACGTCCTCGAAGAGCCAAAGCTAGCTGAATGGCAAGCAGCCGCAGCAGAGGCAAAGCGTAGTAACCAGTACCGTAAGTACGAACATAGCGTCAAGATTAGCTCGGTAGAGCCGAGTAAAACCAATCCTGACCAGGCAAGCGTTTTAGCAGACGTAACGGAAGCAACTGAGTATTACGAAGCTGACCAACGCAAGAACGCTGAATCCAGTCCTAACCTACGCATTGATTACAGCCTGGTGCGAAAAGACGGCGTTTGGCGGATTCAAAACTGGAAGCTTTTACAGTAAGGTTTTGTAGCGGCAACCGTTTTGTAGCAGGTATCGTCACACTTCGCTAACAAGCGTTTAGAAGCAGCGCACGTTCTTAAAGCCGTAGGTATCTAATCATGGCTGGTACGCTTTTTGATGCCTACTTGCCACTAGTGCTGTGGACTGGATTGGGGCTAATTGCCTTTCGGTTTGTTCCACAAGCCTTTCCTCGCCTGCTTGGTCGGGTATTGTACTGGGTTGGTGTTCCCTGGCAAATTTTGGCGCTGGCACGGCAAACAGACTATGCCCAGACTATAGGGCTGGCTCCAGCGGTAACGATCGCGGCTCTCGTTTTAGGACTGCTCCTTGCCTGGTTGAGTCTGCAAGCCTATCAGCAATGGCTAACTCAACCAGCACAGTCACAACTAGCACAGTTACAACCAGCACAGTCACAAACGTCGCAACAACTGCTGTCGTCTGTAACGTCTGGTTTGTCTGACGCTGCCACGATCGACTCGTTTGATGAACCGCTACCCACTGAGAGCACAACCGTCGGACTCAATCGCTCTCAACGCGGCAGCTTTATTCTGGCAGCAACCATTGGCAATACTGGTTTTGTCGGACTGGGCTTGGTGCCAGCGTTGATTAGCCAACCCTATGTGGGATGGGCAGTGTTTTATAGCGTGACGCACAACATTGTTGGTACTTATGGCGTTGGGGTGTTTCTCGCCAGCTATTATGGGCTATCGCGCCAGCAAAATCACTGGTGGGTGCAGCTCCGCGATGTACTATCAGTGCCGTCTTTGTGGGCATTTACGATCGGCTCCCTGACGCGATCGATGGAAGCCTCTGATGCGATCGAGCAAGGGTTACATGCCTCTCTGTATTTCGTCATCCCCGGTGCGTTTTTGCTCATGGGAATGCGCTTGAGCCAGCTTCACGGTTGGCAAAGCATCCAGTTTGCGCTCTTACCAACCGTGCTCAAGGTAATCATTCTGCCCCTTGCGGTAGGGCTGGGCACCACGCTACTAGGTTTGTCAGGCGATGCTCGGTTAGCGTTGGTCTTAATGGCAGGTATGCCCAGTGCTTTCGCCGGACTAATTCTTGCCGAGGAATATGACCTCGATCGAGAGGTGATCGCCAGTAGCATTGCCCTGAGCACGATCGCCCTCCTCTTCACCATTCCACTATGGTTACTGCTGTTTCGTTAAACGTCGAAAGTCAGGAGTTGATGATTATCACTGCCTCCTGCCTTCTGCCTTCTGCCCCCTGCCTTCTGCCCCTGCCTTCTCACTTCTTCTACACCAACGCTGGTACTGGAACGCTTAGATGCGGATAGAGCGGAAAGCGGCTGCACAGGTTAGCTACCCGTTGGCGGCAGTTTTGGGCAACGGTTGTGTCATCGGGACTCAGCAGGCGATCGGCAATAATGTTGCCAATCTCTGTAAATTCTGTTTGCCCCATACCGCGCGTCGTCATAGCAGGCGAACCTAACCGTAGACCGCTGGTGACAAAGGGCGATTCTGGGTCAAACGGCACTGTGTTTTTGTTGGCTGTGATGTTGACACCGCTCACCAACTGGTCTGCCAGCTTTCCAGTCATGCCAATGGAGCGCAGGTCTACCAGCAGCAGGTGATTGTCGGTACCGCCAGAGACTGTCTTCAGCCCACGTGCCTGTAATTGAGCTGCCAGAGCACGAGCATTCTCAATGACCTGACCGCTATAGGTTTTAAATTCAGGCTTCAGCGCTTCGCCAAACGCCACAGCTTTCGCAGCAATGACATGCTCCAACGGTCCACCCTGGCTGCCCGGAAACACGGCTTTGTCGAGCTTCTTGCCCAATTCAGCATCCCGAGTCAGAATCAAGCCGCCTCTAGGTCCACGCAGCGTTTTGTGGGTCGTAGTGGTGACGACATCGCAGTAAGGAATGGGGCTGGGATGATGCCCTGTAGCAATCAGTCCGGCGATGTGTGCCACGTCTGCCAGCAGGTAGGCACCCACTTCATCGGCGATCGCCCGAAACTTGTCGAACTCAATGATGCGAGGATAGGCGGAGTAGCCGCAGATCAACAGCTTGGGACGGTGTTGCAGCGCCAAGTCTCGAATCTGGTCGTAGTCCAACTGCTCTGTTTCTGCACTCACGCCGTAGTGCTGCGCCTTAAACCACTTGCCTGAAACGTTGACAGGCGATCCATGCGTTAAATGTCCCCCGTGAGATAAATCCATACCCATGATGGTGTCGCCCGGTTCTAGCAGGCTTAAAAACACCGCAAAGTTTGCCTGTGCGCCAGAGTGAGGCTGTACGTTTGCATGTGCTGCGCCAAAAAGCTGCTTGGCGCGATCGATCGCCAATGCTTCTACCTGGTCGATGAACTCACAGCCACCGTAGTAACGCTTGCCCGGAAGCCCTTCAGCATATTTGTTTGTCAGTACAGAGCCTTGCGCTGCCATCACTGCCGCAGACGTAAAGTTCTCGCTGGCAATGAGTTCCAGGTGATCCTGCTGACGCTGGAGTTCCTGCTGAATCATGCTGGCGATCGCGGGATCAGTCTCGGTAAGAAAATCTAAGTCAGTTCGAGTCACAGAGGAAACCCCTCAAAAAGCGGAACAACAACGTTCAGAAGGGTTATCCAGCCAAACGTTCTTTCCTACTTTAGCAGCCCTCACGCGGGGGTAGGAAAAATCCCTTTTGAGTCCATCAGAGTCGTCCTATTCACAGGCAGACAGAGTGACGATTGAGCCAAAATGAGTCAAGCAATACGATGATGCTAAATGAGGTGTATTAAGCTGTGTACCAGCGATCCTCAACTTGTTTGACAGACCCATACAATAAAGTCAGGGTGGTGAACTCAGGGATCGATCGTTCACTGGAGGTGTTGCGTGTTAGTCATCCTCATGGACAATCAGCTCATTACCCCGCAGGCGGTCTGCGAAACGTGCGTCATGGCAGACCAAAGCGGCAAACCCCGCTGGCAGAGTGGGCAGCTCCGCTGTGGTCACGCTATCCGCAAGGCAACCGAGCAGCAGCCCGACCAGTTTGAGTGTCAAATGGGCTTTCGGATTGCAGATATTAAGTAGCTACAAGGGACGGCATGTAACTGCATGGCAGAAGGCTAAAGGCAGAAGGCAGGAGGCAGAAGGCAGAAGGCAGAAGCTAATACATCTCACACCTCACACCTCACTTCCGCCAAGAGGCTAAAGGCTAAAGCTGAAGGAGTTTTGGTTATGAATTGTAGTGGTGAGAAGATTGCTGACGGCTGATAGCTGACGGCTGATAGCTGACCGCTGACCGCTCAATCAACTCAAAACTCAGAGCCAGGATTACTCTGCTGGTTGCTTCAGGTTGTAGACTGAACTCGTCGAGTGAGCGGTATGGATATGTCTGTTGCAAATCCTTCTCTTGTAAGTCTGTCTGTTGCAGAGCGGGTAATTGTGCCGCTGGATGTGTCGAGTGAGCGTGCGGCGATCGCCCTCATTGAGCAACTGCCTCAAGTCATCTTTTGGAAAGTTGGCTTGGAACTCTTTGTGAGCAGCGGTTCAGGCATTTTGGCTGCACTCAAGGAACGGCAGAAGCGGATTTTTCTAGACCTTAAGTTTCACGATATTCCCAATACGGTCGCGGGTGCCTGTGGTGCAGCGGCTCGCTATGGTATTGATTTAGTGACACTGCACGCGACCAACGGCAAAGAGGCACTGCAAGCCGCGCAGCAGGCAGCGGCAGCAGGTGCTGTAGAAGCAGGATATCCCACCCCAAAGCTGCTGGCAATTACGCTGTTGACGAGTTTAACGGCGCGATCGCTGGCATTTGAGCTAAAAATTCCGCTTGAGCTGCCAGAATACGTGTTGCACATGGCGCTTCTAGCACAAGAAAATGGGCTTGCAGGAGCTGTCTGTTCACCCCAAGAAGTTGAGCAGTTGCGGCAGGCATGCGGTGATAATTTTCTGCTCGTGTGTCCCGGTGTTCGACCAACCTGGGCAGATGCGAACGATCAGCGACGTACCATCACACCAACGGCAGCACTTAAAGCAGGCGCAGACTACTTGGTGATTGGTCGCCCGATTACAGCCGCCACTGATCCCGTTGCTGCGTTTGAGCGTATCTGCGAAGAACTGGCAACGGTGGCGTAAGGGAAAGGGAAGTGGGGAGTCGGGAGTGGGGTGTAACGACAGAGGGGCGGGGAGAAAAATGGTGATGAACCGAAACGGAACTTGCTGGCAGTGCTTACTGGTCAGAATCGGAACACTAGCTGGACTGGGAATCGTTGGGCTGTTAGCACCAGTCACGGCTGCCACATTGTCTAGCGATCGCGATCGCCTCCCTATTCATCCCAACCGTCCATTACTTTATAACCCTATTCCCTACTCCCTACTCCCTACTTCCCCTACCCGCCTCACCCGCAAATTTACCTGTCCCACTACATTAGAAGCGTTGACGGCTGCCCTTTTGCGAGATTTACCAGGCTATATCAACCGCTCCAATTTCCGGTTGGCTTCACGGCAGACCACCAACCCGACCTATGCCATTGTTGCCAGTCAGCCTGATTTCTTGCCGTTACCAACCGACTCTAACGAGTATCAAAGTCCAACGGATACTAGTCTGCATCAGGTCTTTTTCACCGTTCTAGAGCGGCAGTACAGTGGCAGGCAGGTCGTTGAGTTTCAGCAATTCCATTGGCTGTTTTTGGCACAAACGACGGACGGTTGGCAACTGGCACTCCTTTTTTCTCGGATTGGCGCTTATCAGAACGATCGCCAGCCCGTTACGCCACCCCGCGACAGCAGCCAAAGTGCGACTGCCGAAGCTATTCGAGCCTGGCTACGCAGTTGTGAAGCTGGGTCAGTCAAGCCTTGAGGGCTATTAGCGGTTAGCGGTCAGCGGTCAGCGGTCAGCGGTCAGCGGTCAGCTTTTCTTTGAATCCTGAGTTGTCATTACGCCCCTGCTCCCCCTGCTCCCCTACTCCCTACTCCCTACTCCCTACTCCCCACTCCCTCTACTCCCCACTCCCTCTACTCCCCACTCCCTCTACTCCCCACTCCCTACTCCCTACTCCCTACTCCCCCTACTCCCTACTCCCCCTACTCCCTACTCCCCCTACTCCCTACTCCCCCTGCTCCCCACTCCCCACTCCCTTCCGCTCACCGACTTAAAGTGCAAACCCTTGCACGATCGTCGTTCCCAATGTCCCTTCAAACGTTGGTTTGGTGGCGGTGATAAGAACAGCGACTCGCTTACCATCGGGGGATAGCGTCACCTGACGGATGGAATAGTCCAGCACGTAGTCTCTGAAGTTATTGAGGGAGTCGAGCGATCGCTCCTGTCCGTTGTAGTTCACCCTCAACTGCATTGAGGCTCTGTCCTGTGTGCTTTTCTGTCGCAGGCGAAGCTGTAGGGGTTGGCTATTGTGGAGGCGAATCGTGACGGTTTCACTGCCATCAACAGCGCGCGATCGAGACAGAATCGGAATCTCTGTGCCTGCGATGGGTGGTGTCAGGTTCAGATCCTGGCGTACTTTCCACGTTTGCTTCAACAGATCGGTTTCGGCTTCAGCCGTATGCGTTTCTGCCTCTTTTTCGCCATACCGCGTCTCGATGCACCCGTTTTCGACGCAGCGATTAGACGCGACATCGACCAACTGCAACACTGATTTGGGCACGCCAGCCCCTGTATCCCGCGAACTTTCGAGATAGATGAAATAGTTGCTGTCCGGTGAAAAGCCTGCCATCCGTGGGGTTGCTCGAAAGGTTGGTGTGCGTTCGAGCGGTAGTGCTTTGGTCGGTGACGCTGAGGCGATCGGCGCTGGAGGCATTTTGGCTGGAACTGGTGCGATCGGTTTTGGCTGTCCTGCTGAAGTCGGCGATTTGGGCAGACTACTTCCCGAAGGCGTTACTGAAGGGGTTGGTGTTGAAAACGTTTCAGGTTGCGCCGCGATCGGGCTAGGAGCATCAGCCGTCTGATCGGGAAGGGGCTGTGAACAAGCAGCCAGCAGTGCCAGTGCCACTGCAGAGGGAACCCAGCGAAGAATGGTTTGAGATGGTCGCCACATGGGAGGGTTAAAGAAATAGGGAATGCAGGTAGGCTCAATGTATCGCTTTCGGGAGAACAAGCCAACGCTGCTGTTTGGGATACTAAATCGATACGCTGCTTGAGCAAGTGATTCCGGAAACGGCACTGAAGCAGGCAGAAGAAGAATCTTGTGGGTTTTATCCTTCGCGGCTTGATATGGGCAAAGCTGAACACATTGGGAGAACAGTTGAGATGGAGCCGATTGCGGAAAATCGGTCATTATAAAAGATATCCCTGCCAGTGCGTTGAGGGAGCAACCATGCCATTTTTACCGTTTCGAGAGACTGACTCGATTCCTTACTTTGCCGATCGCCACGAGGCGGGTGAAAAGCTGGCACAGGCAGTTTTGCAGAGAGCTAGCCAGCACCCTGAGCTGGAAACGGCGCGCTTTGTCGTGTATGCGTTGCCAAAGGGTGGTCTACCGATCGCCGCCCCCATTGCAGCCCTACTAGGCTGCCCGTTAGATGTTATTGTGGCGAAAAAAATTACCCGACCCGATAATGTGGAATTGGCGATCGGAGCTGTGACAGCCGATGGGTACGTGGTCTGGGATGCTCACCGTCGTAGCACGTCTATATTGCCCTCCTACATTGGTTCAGATGCATCCAAGGCGACCTTAGCTCCAGCCAACCAGTACCACGCGGCGCTGCAAGAGGCACTTTGTCACGCGCAGGCTCAGTTAGCAGAACTATCTCCTGACAGCCCTCGCTTTAGCCCCCAAGGGGCGATCGCCCTTCTGGTAGACGATGGCATTGCGACAGGCATGACCATTGCCGCAGCGGTGCAGGCAGTGCGATCGCAACAGCCAGACCAAATTTGGCTTTGTGCGCCCGTTGCACCGCTTGAGCTGTTGCCGCTGCTGCGATCCTATGGCGATCGGGTGATTGTGCTGGCAACACCGCACCCCTTTTACAGCGTGAGTCGCTTTTATAAAGCGTTTCCTCAGGTGACAATGACAGAAGCCGCTACCTATCTGCAATGATCGAGCGGTTTAGTTTTCGACCAGCTCACACTTCAAAGCGCCCAGTCTTTACTCCACATTGGCTGAATCGAGAACGATTACCCTAGAATTTAGAGACGACAGAAATAAAGAACTTGCAAGAAAATAAGCTCCCAGTGGTTTGGGTTTTGGCTCCGCTCAACCCGCGATCACCGGAGATTGAGCGCAGTCGTAATCTATCTGCTTGGTAGACTATTAAACCGCAAGTCTCTAAGTATCTTCTGAGGACTACCCCTAACGGGCATTTACCAACCGCTCTACGCATTTTGCAGCATGGCAACTGAAGACCAGATCAGCCTCTTTAACCTTCCGACCAGCAATGAGGCTCCACCGCCCAAAGATTTTGACCCTGAGCAAATTCCCACGAGTGCCAAAGTGCCTATTCCCGTTGGCACCTATCAGACGATGGAACAGATGCAGGCGCATTGCAGCCGATGCTTTCGCTGTGGGCTAGGGCACAGCCGCACAAATGCCGTAGTCTCGCGGGGCAGCGTTCAGGCTCCCATCATGATTGTGGGTGAAGGACCAGGACAAAATGAGGATGAACAGGGAAAACCGTTTGTCGGCAAATCTGGACAACTGCTAGACAAGATTCTGGCATCGGTGCAGTTGAGCGCTGAGCAGGACATTTTCATCTGCAACGTGGTGAAATGTCGTCCACCCGAAAACCGTACGCCCGCAACCGATGAAGCCGAAGCGTGTAAAGGCTATCTGTTAGAGCAAATCCGCATCGTGAATCCAAAGATTATTCTGCTGACGGGAGCGACCGCACTTAAGGGCTTATTAGGGATTAAGCAAGGCATTACAAAGGTGCGAGGGCAGTGGATTGAGCAGGACGATCGCTTCTACATGCCCATTTTTCACCCGGCGTACCTGCTGCGAAACCAGTCACGCGAACGAGGACAACCCAAATGGTTGATGTGGCAGGATATTCAGGCTGTGAAAGCAAAGCTGGATGAACTTCGAGTAGGGTAATGCGTTACCCAAACCGCCCTTCCACATAGTCTCTGGTACGGGTTTCTGACGGCTGCATGAAAATTTGGGACGTGGGACCAAACTCCACCAGTTGACCAATGCGGCTCTCATCCGTGCTAAAGAAGGCAGTGAAGTTTGACACACGGGATGCTTGCTGCATGTTGTGCGTGACGATGACGATCGTCAACTCTTGCCGCAACGTCTCGATCAACTCTTCGATTTTCATCGTCGCGATCGGATCAAGCGCTGAGCAGGGTTCATCCATCAACAGCACTTTGGGTTTGACTGCCAGAGCACGGGCAATGCACAACCGCTGCTGCTGTCCGCCCGATAGCCCTAAGGCGGATTTGCCCAAATTATCTTTGACTTCATCCCACAGAGCGGCTCCACGCAAAGCAGCTTCAACGACCTCATCCAGCGAGGCGCGAGGGGAGCGACCAAAGACCCGCACCCCGTAGGCAACGTTGTCGTATATGCTCATGGGAAAGGGGTTGGGCTTTTGAAACACCATGCCAATTTTGCGGCGTAGCCGATTCAGGTTCACCCGTGGGCTGTAAATATTCTGACCAAAGAATTCGACAGTGCCATCGACGCGCACCTTTGTTTCGAGTTCACTGATGCGGTTCAGCGCCTTGAGAAAGGTGGATTTGCCACAGCCAGAGGGACCGATGATGGCTGTCACCTGCTGTTGATGAATATCGATCGAGATACTCTCAACCGCTTTTTGGCTGCCGTAGTAAAAGCTTAGATTTTTTACGCTCAGAGCGGGGCTTTCGGTGGCGATCGACGACGAAGCAGTATCAACAGGGTGCATGAACTTGTCCGTACTGGAGGATGACATAGTTTAACGGTTCATCAGGCGTTTGCGGGTAAGCAAACGGGAGAGAAGATTAGTCAGCAGAACCATACCGACCAAAATCACCGACGCACTCCACGCCAACTGGTTTTGTTGAACATACGCGGAATTAGCGTAGTTGTAAATCATGACAGACAGCGATGGCGATGGCTGTAGCAAGCCTTGTGACCAGCCTTGCGTGAACAGCGCTGTGAAGATCAGCGGAGCGGTTTCACCCGCCGCCCGGGCAACGGCAAGCAGAATGCCTGTGGTAATACCTGGTAAGGCAGCAGCGATCACAGTCCGAAAAGTAGTCTGCAAGGCGTTCGCGCCCAGTGCCGCCGATGCAAGCCGCTGGTGCATGGGTACGAGCTTCAGCGCTTCTTCAGCAGTCAGTGCGACGATCGGCAGCATGATGACCGCCAGCGCAAAACTGCCTGCCAACGCCGAAAATTTGAAGTTGAGCACAATGACAGCATAAGCAAACACACCGACCACGATCGACGGTACGCCGCTGAGAATCAGGATCATAAAGCGGACAGCCTGCGCGATCGCCTGCTGCTTGCCAAATTCTGCCAGGTAGATGGCTGTCAGCAACCCGATCGGAATGCTGATGAGCGCAGCGATGCTGACCATGATGATGGTGCCTTGAATGGCGTTCGCAAAGCCATTGGGTACCCCTTCTAGTCCCACAGGCGCAGGCAGCGAGGTCAACACCTCCCACTTAAGATGCGGCACCCCTTCCCAGAGGATTTTGAGCAGAATTGCCAGCAGCGGCAGCAGCGCGATCGCTGTACCCAAAAAGGCGATCGTGGTCATGCTATTGCTCAACAGCCGACGACCTGCTGGCAAGGGTTTTGTCAATTCCAACGCCTCATTTTCCATAGCCCAACACCCGTACCATGAGAATTGCCACCACGTTAATCGCCAGCGTCAGCGCAAACAAAATCAACGCCAGATACATCAGCGCGCCAATGTGCAGTTCATCCAACGCCTCGCCAAACTCATTCGCCAGCAGTGCCGGGATGGTGTAACCCACATTTAATAGCGAGGGACTGATCTGTGCCGAGTTGCCAATGACCATCGTGACTGCCATCGTCTCGCCCAATGCCCGCCCCAAGCCCAACATCGCCGCGCCCAAAATGCCTGATACAGAGGCAGGCAAAATCACCCCAAAAATTGTTTCCCAGCGGGTGGCTCCTAGCGACATGGAGGCAGATCGCAAATCCGACGGGATCGCTAGCAGCACTTCGCGGCTAATCGCAGCGATCGTCGGCAGGATCATGATTGCCAGAATCACTCCAGCCGCCAGCATTCCAGAGCCAAACGGCTGCGTGCTAAATAGAGGAATCTGTTTGAAATGCGTGTAGAGCCAGAGCTGAATCGGTTGCAGAAACGGTACGAGCAGATAGATGCCCCAAAGACCCACAATCACGCTAGGAATCGCAGCAATGAGTTCCACCAGAAACGCGATGGGCGATCGCACCCAGGGCGGCAAAAAGTTCTCGCTCGTGACCAGAGCCACCGCCAGGCTGATGGGCAGCGCCAGGAAAAGGGCGATCGTCGAAGTCACTATCGTACCGAAGATGTAAGGCAGTGCCCCAAACTTCACGTTGGCAATATCCCATTCCTGGCTGCTGAGAAAGCCAAGACCAAATTCTTTAATTGCAGGTTGCGCCTGCTGAAAAATGACCCATCCCATCCATAGCAGCGTGAGCACCGTGAGCAACGCAAAGCCTCGCGTCAACCAAAGAAAGCCCTGATTAGTCCAGGACGTGATGCCATCGGCTGCCATAATATCGGCACCACGATCGGCTACCGTCGATCGGCGAAGGGAAACAGAAACTGATTGAGGTGGTTCGGCTGAACTCATGAGGAGAGGAGTGAGGGGAGAGGAGTGAGGCGTAAAGCATGAGAGATCCCCGACTTCTCATTCAGTGACTTGATGCATTTGCGGTTAGATCAGAAGTCGGGGATCTGGGCAAATAACTGAAAGCGCCCTCTAGTTCAGCTAGAAGACGCTTCGGGCTATGTTAAGCGATCGTGACTAGGGTTTCACGCCAGAGTTCACTTCACTAGCAATGCGCTGCGCGTCCTTGGCAGGAATTCGCACATAGTCAAGACTAGCATTGAGGTTCTGACCATCGTTGAGGATCCAGCTTACAAACTTTTTGATCGCCGCCGCTTTTTCGGGACTGTCGTACTGTTTGTAAACCATCAACCACGTCAACCCTGCAATGGGGTAGCCATCGTCAGGATCACCGATAAACACGCGATTTGTGTCAGGAGGAATCACTACGGTTGATAGCGCCTTGTTTGTGTCACTAATTGAAGGAGGCAAAAACTTTCCTTTCTTGTTTTCGACCCATGCACTCTGGATCCCTTGGTTTTGCTTGGTATAGGCGTACTCAACGTAGCCGATTGTGCCTTCAGCACCGCTAACAGCTTTTGCAACACCAGGGTTACCCTTACCCTTGAGTGGGTTGCCGGGCCATTTGGGAGCCGTACCAATACCAATCTCAGACTTAAAAGAAGGGCTGATAGCGCTCAGGTGGTTAGTAAAGATGAAAGAGGTGCCGCTACCATCAGCACGAACGACAGGCTTAATCTCAGAATCAGGCAGCTTTGCACCGGGGTTAATCTTGGCGATTCTGGGATCATTCCACTTTTTAATCTTCCCAGCAAAAATGTCGGGCAACACGCTGCGAGACAGCTTGAGGTTGGGCACAAAGGGTAAATTGTAAACGACGGCAACAGCACCACCAGCCGTCGGCACCAGAATGACACCGTTCTTGACCTTAGCCATATCTTCATCGGTCATGGCGGCATCGCTACCACCAAAATCGATCGTGCCAGCAATCACCTGACGAATGCCAGCACCGCTACCTACACCCTGGTAGCTCACTTCAATATCAGGGTTGCTTTTTTTAAACTCAGCAATGTAGCGCTCGTAGAGAGGCACCGGGAAGGTTGCCCCAGCGCCAGTTAAGGGAACTGCCTGCGCGATCGCAGTGAGCAGGGGACCAAGCGCGATCGCGGCTGTCACAGCTGATGCTGTTACGACGCGACGAAGTGCAGTTGAAGGGAATGCCATTTTGCCTTGTCCTCACGAAGAGACTTACTGTTAGATTAGGTAACAATGACAACCGTACAACCAGATCAGTTAAGTGAAAACCAAAGGAAACGTAACAGCAGGTTAAGGTTAGTTAAACGCTTGCTTAAGACACTTTAAATCTTCACTTTTTAGCTTTGGTGAATAGGTCAATGAACTAGACTGTGCGATCGCTATACGAGCGATCGTGACCGTACATGCAACACTCATTCGGCTCACTAAACGCCCGTCAGAGGTGGCTTTACGCCTCCACGATCGCGCTGTAGGCAGCACACATTTAGCCTCTTCAAAAACAATAGAGCGTTCTATATTGAGTCTGATCAGCGCGATCGCTACTATCCGGTGCGATTTGGTAGTCTGGGCGACCTGTCTACTCACAAAGAGCCAATTATGATGCTTGTATAAGAGGCAAATGTTGCCCGTCTCCGCTGTCATCGTTGTGCACAATCCTGCGATTCACATACTATTAGTTAGCTCATTTACAGGCATTGTAACCAGTGATTCTGTAGCTACTTGATCGTCTCCACAACTCCATCTTGCTGCACTCACTGCTATGTCAAACTCCCTGTCTCTGAAAAACTTACCTGCGCCCGTGCGATTGCTCATTCGACCGATGCTAGTGGCGGCGATCGGGCTGCACGTGCTATTTCTATTTACGCCACTACCGTCTGAGGAAAAACCCAAAAAGCCAGACGACAAGGAAAATCCCGTCAAAATCACGCAGTTGCCCACCGCCAAACCCGCTGCCCGTGCAAAGTTGGCGAAACCAGCACTGCCAAAGATCGATCGTCCCAGGGCAGCGGTAAATGCACCGCCTGCACCCAAAGTGCCAGCCACGCCGCGCTCTGGCGATGCCGGTAGATCAACCGACACGACGACAAAAGACCCGTTTGCTGCGTTCCCCCATTACCCAGGCTCAGTGGGTGGTTTTCAGGGTCTCGAAAATCTGCGAGTCGCCAACGGTGCCTCTCTTGTTTCAGTTGTGGCTCATTTTCGGAAAGCACTGCCTATCCAGAAATTTACGTTGAGCGACGAATCAGAGCCAAATACGTTTAAGGTCTCCAAAGATGGCGTTAGCTACTTTCTGAGTGTTGTAGAAGATGGTTCACAGACCTTCTACTTACTCGGTGCTGATAAATTAGACAAAGCTAAACTAGCGGCAATTAAAGAGGGCAAGGTAGTAGGCATACCGCCGGAGTTAGGCAACATTGCCAAGGCGATTGACGCGACGTATGCCACCTCTCAAGATGATTCTGCAACCTCTCTGGATGTTTCAGAGGGAGGTTCCTTCTTCGAGCCAGACAAAGATAACCCTTCAAACGAGGTCTATGTCGATGGGATCTCTGAGACACGGATTATTGGCGGTCAACCTCCTGCCCAGGTTTATCAGGCACTACAAGCAACTGCTTTGAAAGGGTTTGAGAGCGTTACTGACGCAGGAACGTATGGAGGCGGTTCGCTTTATGAACTCAAGAAAGGCAAGTTCACAGGCGGCTTAAGCCTGGTGCCAGGTAAAGCTGGTGGCACTGTTGCTGTGATTTGGACGAAAAAGCCGAATTAGCTACAGGTGAACTTATTCGATCGCCAACGAAACGCGATCGCCGCCGATGTCGCGTAACGTACCTAACACCTGAACGACCTTATCGTAAGTGACCTGCTTGTCTGCTTTAAGAACAACCGTGCCTTTCGGGTTCTTTTGCAGGTAGGCTACGATAATCTGTGCCAACTGTGCCTCAGAGGCGGGGGCATTATTCATCAAAACCTGCCCCTGGCGGTTCATGGCAACAATGATGGGATCGACTGGCTTTTCTTTACTGATGCCTCTGTCACTGCTGGGCAAGGGCACGTCAACCGCTTGAAAGCTGGTCAACGACATCGAAACGATGATGAAAAATGTGAGGACGGTCAGAATCACGTCCATCATGGGCACCAGATTGGGTTCTGGCATCTGGGAACCTTGCTGTTGCGATTTGAATTTCATGACACGTCCTGGTAGTAAGTGACAGCGATCGACGGAAGCTACGAATGTCCACTAATAACAGGTTCGGGAGTAGGATGAGTCGAGCGATCGCCATTCACCTCATCTGCTTCATACCAAACATGACGGTAGATCACCTCAAGTTCGCTACCAATCTTTGAGAAATAGTCGATCTGCTTTGTTTGAAGTGTGACAAAAACGCGAAAGGCTGCTAGCGCAATGATGGCAACCACCATGCCCGCCGCTGTCACAATGAGCGCTTCGCCAATTCCAGCCGCTGCTTTAGATGTGTCGGCACCTGTACCGCCGCCACCAATATTCAAGTTGGCGAAGGTGGTAATCAAACCTGTAACGGTACCGAGCAGTCCTAACAGTGGTGCCAGAGCAACGACTGTTTCGAGGAGCTTATCCCCTTTCCGCATGTGCACAAATTCTTGATCGCCTGCCGCTTCCATTGCCAGACGAAAGGTTTCGGGTGTTGGGCGCTTCAGCTTCAGCGGTGCTAACAAAAAGCGTCCGATCGGCAACGACTGGTTCCGTTCAGCGATCGTCCGTGCGTCATCAAGACTGTAACGGGCTGCGTCTAGCACATCATGGGCAATGCGATCCTCGCCACGCGACAGTTGAAACCAAAACCAGGCGCGTTCCAGCGCACAAGCAACCGTTGCCACCGATAAACCCGCCATGGGGATCATGACTGGACCGCCATCAGATAACAAATCGAATAACGTAGACATTTTAGAATTTCGAGAAGACGGCTGGTTCAGGGTTCTGAATCTAATTCGACCCTCCTCGCTAGAATAGCGGACTTGTCGGTTGGTCTGGTTAACGCAAGGTAAACAAAACGTAGGGGCGCTGCATGTAACCCTCCTACGAATCAGATCAATTCCTTACCTGCGCGATCGCTCTGGTTTTGAGCTGAGGCAAATCCTGAGCGATAATCTGGTCGGCTACTTTTTCAGCAGGCGGCTTCTCGGCAACTCTGTCTTGCGGTTCATCCTCCTTCCGACGTGCCAATGTCTGCTGTTGATAGACATCCAGCGCTCGGGCGATCGCCGTCAACCGTCGATTCTGATCATGGCTGATGTTGCCTTCTGTGTTGCCCAGTCCAGGTGCTTCCCAGCGATTGAGCCGTGGATTCCAGTACGACTGTGTACGTGCCCACAAGACAGCCTCCGATCCCGTCAGACCACGATCGCGCGCTTTTTTCAGCCACTCCACATAGCCCGGTGTGTCTAATGCTGCTAAGGGAGCCTGATTTGCCAAGTCGATCGCATTGAGTTCCTCTTCCAGCGACAAACTCAAGCGGTGAGCATCCGCTTTTTGACGAATGACATCCGCCTGCCTCTGCAAGCGCCGAAGCTGCTTCTCATCGGCTTCTTGCGGCGATCTGGCTCCGTGCTGGTAAGAAAAACTGCCCAGGTTCCAGACGTTATTGCCGGGGTCAGAGTGCCCGTAGTAAGCACGAGTCTTGTTACCATCAGCAGTCCGTGTACCTTCGGCGTGTCCCACAGTGCGGGCAACCAGCGAGTCAGAGCCACCCGTAAAAAGGTCAGCCTCAGTGTTACTTGAGGGTGCTGAAGCGACGGTTGGAGGCGTGGGAGGTGGTGGCGCAGTAACGGCAGTAGAAGCCACAGGCGGATCGAAGCTGAGCGCTGTGGTGGGAGTGGGAGCAGTTGGCGTAGCATCAATAGGCGATGTTGTCTGCTTCTCGGCTGACAGCACGGTTGCGTTCGCTAGCGTGGAAGTGTCAGACGGACTAGGCGTACCAGATGTATTGATGGATACGTCGATCGCACCACCATTATCAGTGGGAGCAGCCAGCGTATCGGCACGGGCAGCGAACGCACTGGAGAAAAAGGCAATCAGGCTGAGAGCAATCAGAGCAGGAGATTTCATGGGCAACTGAGGGCAGAGGGGTTGGGTGATGGGAAGTGGGGGAGCAGAGGAGGCAAGGGGAGCAGGGGAGCAGGGGAGCAGTTTTGAGTTGCGAATTTTGAATTGCTGCTGACCGCTGATAGCTGACCGCTGACTGCTAATAGCCGAAGGCTCAACGAGCAATCTGAGACCAATCCTCTCCCTATGTTTTTTTCAAGGTGCGTTCCAGAATGGCTTTGGCAGGCTCCACGATCGCCCAGGTACCGTTTGGCTGCTTGCGTAACGCCGCAAATCGAAGCAGATTACCCTTGCCAAGGGCATCACCTTGATTGACTTCGCCCAGTTTTGGGTTGTTGAGACCACAGAGGCGAAACAGGTAGGCAGGCACATCGGGGCTAGAGAAGATCAGACAACGATGCTTGTCGTATTGGGTGCGACCATCAAACGGTGCATAGACACTATTGCCATCTAAAGCAATGGAAATATCTCCAAGACCGCCGAGCACACGACGATCGCCAACAGTATCGTCCGGTTGCAATTCCCAGGATTGATAGAGTTTGATATCTATCGTCGAGTCACTGCCTGGAGTACGGGCACAACCAAGCGGCAAAAGCGACAGTAGAAGCGTAGCAATGCCCGCAAATGTCCTGATAAAAATTGATGGTGTGTGCATTCTAGTGACGGAAGCTGAAGGAGTAACTGGCATACTCGTCACCCTCGTAGAGGATGACCAGCCAAGTTTGAGAGTCAAATGCTAATGGGTAGGCTTCGCGACGAGAGGAAACGCCCGCTCGAACCTTTACGTCCGGCAACTGACAATACGGCTCTTTCAGGACTTGGCGTACTTGCGCTTTGTTAGAACGCTCCGGTACCGCCAGCAGTCTAGAGAGCTGTTCCCTCGACAAAATCGCCTTCGACTGCACAACTTCTTGACAAACTGTTTTAGTCGGCGGAGGCGTTGGCAACAAGCCGCGTGGGTCTGCTAACAAGCCAAACGCTGCTACGACAGACCCACCAGCCAGCATATATTTCATACTATTGGTGCGAGATTTGCGACGGTGCATCGTTCCAGTCCTCGATCGGTAAAAGTCGTTGATGAAGTAGGGTAAGCAATATGCCCCTGATCGAGCATCTGTAATTTCTGGGTTACAGAAAGGGGCTGATGATAAAGCTGGCTCACTAGCTCTCGTGTATTCCCAGTTGCTAATGAAACCACTATCCTCATTCTAAAGGAGTATTTAGTACAAGAGTACTATAAATGATTTCGGAAAGTCTACAACCGAAACTTCACAAATTGCCAAACATGAAAAAACTCCCTGTGTTTTAAGCAGAGAGTTTTTCAATTGACGAATTTTTAAGGTTAAGGCTCAGCACTCAGCCGTCAAGGTTGCGTTAAGGGCATAAGTAGGGGGGTTGGAATCAAATGTAGGATGGATAAAGCCGTTCCGTCATACAAGAAAAGCGATCGCGTAACCCATACGGGCGTTGGGTTTTGTGCCTCAACCCAACCTACACAGGTTTTATCTTTAATTAGACCCACTTACTTAACGCGATGTGCAAGTAAATTTGCCCTCATCCCCACCCTTCTCCCCAGGGAGAAGGGCTTTCGGACTTTCCAGTTCCCTCTCCTTCTGGGAGAGGGCTAAGGTGAGGGTGTCTCAGCAGGCGTTTCAGGAAAGTCGCACATCGCGTTACTTAAAGAGCTGATAGCTGATAGCTAACCGCTGATTGCTCTTAGTACGGTCTATTCTGCTTGAACGATGCCAGCCATTCTCGCACCTGTTCGCCTGCTGCATCACGACCGCCCAAGCCAAAAGCGATCGCGATCGCCACTGCAACCGCTCCCAGCAGCAATCCAAACGCGAGTTTGACAATATCAGGACCCACACCAATTTGATCGAGTGAAATTGCCGTCACTAGCGCAATGATGGAAATTCGCGCCGTTTGGGCAAGGATTTTCGACTGTGAAGTGTTCGAGCTGTTGATCAGACCATAAGCAAAGTTTGCCAAATAAAGCCCGATCGCAAATATGACTAGCCCTGCCAGCACTCGACCAAAAATAGTGAGTAACCCAAGGACGATCGCCTTCAAACCAGCGAAATTCAGCACATCGATCGCAGCAACCGCCGCGAAGAGCACAATCCCTACCAGCACAACGACACCGACAATTTCAGAAGGCGTACGCGTTGGTGGTGCTGTTGACAGGTTCGATTCTTGAATCGTGGTTTGTCCCATCATTGGCGGCGGCACATCAGCCCGTGGCACAGACGTAAACGGCGTTGACTGGATGCCCAACCAGTAAAAGATATTATTGAACCCAACGCTCGTCAGAATGCTCGTTACCAGGTCTGCGACAAACTTGCCCAGCACGTAGGCTGCGACCAGAATCAGCACTGCTGTGAACAGTTGAGGTAGCGCTCTGAGAATTTGATCAAGCATTGCCGTTGCTGGACCAGAGATCGAGGGAATCTGGAGCGCATCCAGAGCAGCAGTGGCAGTCGGAATTAAAATCAATACATAAACGAGTGTGCCCGCTAGCCACGAAAGCGATTGTCCGCCAGTGCTACGATTTAAACCGAATTGTGCGCCTAAGCGATCGGCACCAGCCGCCGTCAACAGGTTTGTGACAATGCCTCGAACGACGCGAGCAATAATCCAACCGACCACACCAATCAGCACCGCTTTCAGGATCTTCGGCAGCGCTGCCAGAACATCATTCAGCAAATTTTGCACGGGTTGAAGCGGTCCCTGCAAATCGAGTACGCCTAAAACCAGCGGCAGGAAGAACAGAAAGATCAGCCAGTAAAGCGCCGTTCCCAGCGTCTCGCTAAGCAGTAGCGGTGCTTCAGGTGCGGGTGCACCGAGTTGAGACACTGATTGTTGAGACACTGGTTGTTCAGACGCTGGCGCTGTTTGGGCGAAGCGATCGTCCAGCCCAAAGCTCTGCGCGATGCGAATGACGACCGTTTTTGCCAGCGTTGCCAGTAACCACGCGATCGCCACCAAGATGCCAGCCGAACCAAGCTTTGGTAGATAGGAAAAGATTTGACTCAGAAAATTATTCAACGGTTGCGACACTGTCGTCAGCTTCAGCGCATCTAGAAACGCCACGACTGCGACAACCGCAATAATCCAAAAGACAATACTGGCGATCAGCTTCTCAATCTGGAATGGCTCACTACCCGGTTGCTGCCGGATCACTGCTCCAGCAATACGATTGTCTATATCTGTGCGCTTGAGTAGCCCAGCCACAACCTTGCTAACGATCAACGCAATGATCAAGCCAATGACAAGAATCAGAATGGCACCCACCAGGTTTAGCACCGTCGGACCCAGTGCTCCTAGCCCAAGCGCTGCAAGGAATTGAGTGACTGGGGAAACAACCGGGCTTGAATCGACGGGTGCAGGCGGTGGAGCTTGCGCCAGCAAACCACTTGTCAGGATTGGTAGTTGCATCCTGAATGCATATTCAAAGTGCTGTGAAATTTCGTCCATGATTGCCTCAATCAACCTCAAATGCAGCGAAAAACGTACAAAATAACCGATCGGTCAAGCTAGCTGACTAAAGATATACCGCATAATCGTTAAGGTCTGAGTTTTGATTTGCGATCGCTGCTCTACCATTGCTTGACATCCAAAGCGAATGCCTTTAACGATTCAGTGCCAAAAAACGTTATGGGGATGTAAGGAACATCACATAACGGTTCAGCCATACTAAGTTTCATTCTCAATTGAGTCATCTATCTCTATGAAGAATAAAGCCTGACCGAGAAAATTATGTCCGAGCTACGGGTATTTGAACAATCCATCCAAATTAATGCCAGTGCCACAACGGTAGAACGCTGCCTTATCGAGCGTGACTTGATGCATCGTTGGCTTAACCCGGCGCTGCGCTGTGAGCCGATCGACGAGTGGTCTACCGAGTTGGGCGGTCGCAGTCGATTTGTGATTCAGCTACCTGTCTTGCAGCCGACGCTCAATAGTGTGGTGATTCAACGCGAACCGGGTCTCATCGTGTGGGAGTTTAACGGCTTTTTCAAAGGGCGCGATCGCTGGGAATGTAACCCTGAGCTGCAAGGTACACGCTTGCTGAACCGCTTTGAGTTCATGATCCCCAATCCTCTCGTTCGCTTTGGGTTCAATACCTTTGCTATTCAATGGACTAAAGACGACATGCAGGCGCAGCTACGTCGCCTCAAGCGGGTTGCCGAAACGGTCTATCAAGGACTGTCGTAGAAACAAGGCTTCTAAGTTACTGGGCGAATTAAACCAAAGATGATTTTGGGGGTGGAGGGGGTGGAACCCCCTGCCTGGGGGCAACGCTCCCAAACCCCTCCCTCACAATTAATTGTGGCTACCTACTTACTCCGGCTCTGGCACGACTAGCGGGATAGAGCATTGGAATCGCAGTCGATGGCGCTCCGAATCGTCGGTAGACTCGTTAGTTGAGGGCACGTTCAACACCGATAACGTTCCCTGCATCAGTAAGACAAGCATCTGGCTGGTGAGCAAGCTGAGACCTGGAGAAGGAATGTCTGAGGTTGCAGCAGGCTTACGGAGCCAATCGATCGGTTCGCTAAGCGGAAACGAGTCGCCGTCGATCCAGTCGCTGTCAATCCAAATCTGGGCGCACCCTGTTTCTACTGCCACCTGGACAGACACGTCGATGCTGCCTTCCTGCATTTGGGCGATCGGTGCATCCACAAGATAAAGCAACACCTGCTTCAAGCGCTGTGGGTCAGCAAGAACATAGAGTTCAGGGTCAGGCAGTGCCACCTTGAGCTGAAGATTGCGATCGGCTGCCTGAAGGTAAGTCAA
The DNA here is from genome assembly GCF_059505325.1 of Tildeniella sp. NCBI lineage: Bacteria > Bacillati > Cyanobacteriota > Cyanophyceae > Oculatellales > Oculatellaceae > Tildeniella > Tildeniella sp. Next base: position 38,780 of record NZ_JCACKI010000064.1, on the reverse strand, counting down.
GTCATGCACCGTTTGAAGCAATGACGCTAACTGAATTGGCTGTAGCGCCAGCTTCATCGTGCCGTGCTCTAGCCTCGCTACCTCTAACACACGATCTAAAACCGCGATCATTTTCAGCGCCGATTCATTTGCTTGAGCAATAAACTCTCGTTCTTCCTCAGGGCTATCACATAAATCTGACAAAATAAGTTGCTGCATACCAATGATGCCGTTGAGCGGCGATCGCAGCTCGTGCGAGGTGCGTGCTAGAAAGCCTCCCTTAAACTGATTCGTCTCAGTCGCCAACTGGTAAGCCAGTTGCAACGACTGTAAAGCAAGCTGGTTTGGTTCTGCCTGAGGAAGCGACTGAGAGGGCAACGCAGCAAGCAGAGCCTTCGATCGCCAGCGCCAACTCAGTCCCAGTCCAATCCCTAGCCCTAACCAGAACACATCAGTCCAATGCATGACTCTACGCTAAATGCAGATTACAGTCTCAGAAAATCATAGACTCTTGCAGGTAGGATGCCCTAATTTGAGGTGAGGGGAGAGGAGAGAGGAAGATGGGGAGCAGAGGAGGCAAGGGAAGCGGGGAGTTTTGAGTTAATTCTGGCTACTAACGACTGACCGCCGCTTAAACTTTTAGACTTTAGCCTTCAGCTTTTTAGACTTTAGATCTTAGACTTTAGCCTTCTCCGCTCCTCACCTTCTCACCCCCTCATCCTCCAACACCACTGCTCCCTGACGCAACACTTCCCAACTGTTTCCCGTCCACCGGATAACCGTTGATGGAACTCCCGATGGGCTTAGCGTGTCTGCTGTCAAAGCGCTTACTTCTGACGGCAAGAGTGTGAACACCTGGGGAAACGCGATCGCAATTTCAGCCATTGTTTGCAGGGCTGGTTGACCAGAGCGATTCGCGCTGGTAGTGGCAAGAGGACCCGTCTGAGCAAGGATGGCGATCGCGATCGGGTGGTTGGGCACCCGCACCCCAATCGTTGAAGGCTGTTTCGGGTTCATAGTGGGCGGTACACGATCGCTGGCAGGTAATACCAGTGTCAAGGCTCCAGGCAGATGGCGATCGACCACCTGCTGCCAGATTTGACGTTCTGCGGGACTGCCAGTGACGTATGACCAAAGCTCGGCGATCGTTGCTGCCATCAAAATCAATGGTTTCTCCAACTGGCGCTGTTTGGCAGTAAAGATCAGGTCGGCGCGATCGGGGCGCACGCTGAGTGCTGGCACAGTGTCAGTTGGAAAACTGATCATACAGTCCCCAGAGTGAGCCTTGGCTGCTAAAACAGGCAGTGAAACTTGAGGCATCGCTTACGTTAGAAGTACAGACTTTCTTGGCATTATTCTTTATAAGTCTAATTTTTATTAAGCTAAAATAGCAATTCCCTTAGAGAAATCTAGCTTAGAGAAATCTAGCGCTCTCACCAGTGCAGCGATCGCTCTAGCTAAAAGGTCATGCTGTCTGTTTTACATCGCTCTTATGCAGTTTCAGCAGCAATGGCAACCTTTTGTGATCTGGCTAAATAGTCAATCATTTTTTATTGCGATCGGTGCAGTAGGCAAGGCTTACATAAGCAGCTTTACGTTTTCAGCGATCGCCAGCAGTTACAGACTTGACCAGCAGTCACCGAAAGTACATCAGTCTTGCTACGGTAAATGCATACACTTCAGCGAAGTTCATGACGGCAGAACGATTTCAGAGTCTGCGTGAATATTGTCGAGATGATGCCGCCTTTGAAGCGTTGCAAAAATTTCTCTGCGATGATGACAATGAACAGCAGCTTGAAGCGGGTCTTACCGACCGCACGCACGCGCAGGTGATCCTAGAATTGCAGACCGAATTAGCGCAGGCAAACGCAGCCTTACAAGCCGAAATTGCTGAACGACGACAGACTGAAGCCGCCTTGCAGCAGGCGGAAGTACGCTATCGCAGTATCTTTGAGAACGCGATCGAAGGCATCTTTCAAAGCACGCCAGATGGTCACTATTTAAGCGCTAATGCTGCACTGGCAAAGCTTTATGGCTACGATTCGCCAGAAGAACTGATGGCAAGCTTGACCGATATCCAGCATCAGCTTTATGTAGATAGCGATCGACGGGCTGAATTCATTCGCCTGGTGCAGACGCACGGCACGATCGCAGAGTTTGAGTCACAAGTGTATTGCAAAGACGGGCGAAAAATCTGGGTCTCAGAGAATGCCCGCGCTGTTTATGATGCGGACGGTACGCTGCTGTACTACGAAGGGACAGGCGAAGACATTACCGAACGCAAACAGGCAGAATTTGCCTTGCAGCAGAGTGAAGCCCGCTATCGGGCAGTGGTTGAAGATCAAACGGAGATGATCGATCGCTTTTTGCCTGACGGTACCATCACCTTTGTCAATGATGCCTACTGCCGCTTTCATGGAAAAACTCGCGCCGAACTCATCGGGCAAAACTTTATCTTGCTGTCACCAGAACAGGTGCAGGGCGAAATTCGGCAGAAGCTGGCTGCAATCAGCGACGAATGTCCAGCGCTAACATCCGATCAACTGTTCATTACTGCCGATGGTGAATCGCGGTGGCATCAATGGACCGATCGCGCCATTTTTGATGCCCAGGGCACCATTGTCGAGTTTCAGGGCACCGGGCGAGATATTACTGAGCAAAAGCAAGCTGAGCAAGCGCTACGAGCAAGCGAGGCAAAGACCAGTGCGTTGCTGCATGTCATTCCAGATTTCTGGATTCGGCATCACCGTGATGGTACCAACCTCGATTGTAAGACGGATACAACGGCTGAACTGGCGCTACCACTTGACCAACTGATCGGCAGAAAATTTCAGGAGTATCTACCGCCAGAGTTAGCACAAAACCGCTTAGAGTACATTGCACAGACCCTGGCAACAGGCGACGTGCAAACGTTTGAATATCAGATCGTGATCAACGGCGAACAACGGGATCAGGAATCTCGTATGGTTGTTTGCGGCACGGATGAAGTGCTGGCGATCGAGCGCAATATTACCGATCGCAAGCGAGCTGAAGCGCAACTCCGGCAGCAAGCTGAGCGCGATCGGGTGCTGAGCGCGATCGCCCTGCGTATCCGCCAATCGCTGAACCTGGAAGAAATTCTGGAGCGCACAGTAGCGGAAGTGCGTCAGTTTTTGCAGACCGATCGCGTGCTCATCTACCGCTTTGATGCTGCCCATACAGGTGTACTGGTTGCCGATGCAGTCGCGCCTGAGTGGGATGTTCATACAGCAAGTAACCTGCATCAAGTCTGGTATCGAGACCAGAATGACACCTATGAGCGGGGCGAAACCTACGTTGTCAACGATATTGCCCAACTGGTGCTACCCGCCGATTATCTAGCAATCATGCAGCAGCTCGACATCAAAGCAAAGCTAGTGGTGCCGATCGTGCAGGGCAATCAGCTCTGGGGCATCTTAGCGGTGCATCAATGCTCTGGTGCGCGACAGTGGCAACCCTTTGAAATTGCGCTGCTAGAGCCACTGGCAACGCAGGTGGCGATCGCTATTCAGCAGGCGCAACTGTTTCGCCAGGTACAGCAGCAAGCACAGCGCGAACAGTTGCTCAACCAGATTAGCCAAACGCTGAACTCCAGCCTGGATGCTGACTATATTCTGCAAGAAATTGCCAACCTGATTGGGGAAGGGTTCCAGGTCGATCGCGTCTTGATTCTGACCATTGCAGAAGAGGCAGAGGTGCGGAATGAATGGCGGGCAAACGAACAGGTTGTCTCACAGCTTAGTCTTAAGGTGCCGCTGGCAGACTGGCCCGATCTACTGGATGCCAAATCAGACTTTTACCAACGTCGCTGTTTCCATTCGCCTGACTACAGCCAGGAACTACTCACCGACGCTCGTAAACGGCAGCTTGAACAGGCACAAACCGTCTCTGTTCTCGCCTCCCCCATTTTGATTCACGGTCAGCTTTTTGGGTCGATCGCGCTACAAACTACTACCTGCCGTCGCGTCTTTACTGAGGAAGAGATCCAATTGCTCCAGCGGATTGCAGACCAGGCGGCGATCGCCATCTCCAACGCCCAAAGCTATGAGCGGCTGGAGCACCTGGTTAAAGAACGAACGCAGGAGCTAGAGCACGAGAAACTGCTCTCAGAAGCCGCTAATCGTGCCAAGAGCGAATTTCTAGCCACCATGAGCCATGAGCTACGCACCCCTCTTAACGCCATCCTGGGCTTATCGCAACTGCTAGAGCAGCAAATTTTTGGAACGCTAAATGCGAAGCAGGCAGAATATATCAGCCACATTCACAGCAGCGGCGATCACCTACTGTTGCTCATTAACGATATTTTGGATCTGGCAAAAGTTGAATCAGGGCAAGACACCCTTAACCCGGTTTCAATCAATGTCTTAGACCTTTGTAGCTACTGCCTTACCCTCGTGCGCGAACAGGCGTACGATCGCGGCTTACAGTTAGCCAACCAGTTTGACCACGCGGTTGGCACCTGCATAGCAGACGAACGCCGACTGAAGCAAATCCTGATTAATTTGCTTTCTAATGCCATTAAATTCACGCCAACGGGGACGATTACCCTCATCGTCGAGAAGCAGCCTGAAGGGATTGCCTTCACGGTGGCTGATACTGGCATTGGCATTGCCTCAGAACAGTTGCCCCTGCTCTTTACACCGTTCTCGCAGCTAGACAGCCAGCTCAATCGCCAGTATGCAGGCACAGGTCTGGGGTTAGCGCTGTCGCGCAACCTTGCTCGGTTACACGGCGGCGATATCACAGTGACTTCGCTGGTTGGTGAAGGCAGTCGCTTTACGCTTTACCTACCCAATCCTCAAACGGCAGGATTGCCCTCTCCAGCAGTCGCTTCACCAGCGGCGAAAGAACTCTATGCCCAACTGTGGACATCACAACGCATTCTGGTAGTTGAAGATGATACCTGTAGCGCGATCGTGCTGGAGGACTACTTACAAGCGTTTGGGCATGAAGTGGAACATCTGAGCGATGGCGATCACTTTTTAGAGACGGTGCACCGCTTGCAACCTCGCTTGATTCTGCTTGATGTGCAGCTAGCGAGCGATCGCAGTGGGTTAGAGTTACTTGCCGAACTCCGCGCCCAACCCAAGCTGCAAGACATTCCGGTGATTATGGTGACGGCAATGGCAATGGCTGGCGATCGCGAAAAATTTATTACTGCCGGGGCAAACGCTTATCTCAGCAAACCGATCGCGATCCCACAGCTTGAAACATTGTTGTCGCAGTACCTGTAGCCATCCAATTGGAATCCCGACACCTGAGTGAGGAAGCAAGAGGATGAACTTGCAACGCGATCGTGCCGCCGCTTCCCTCCCGACTCCTGCCTCTTCGCGGAAGTGAGGTGTGAGGAGTATTAGCTTCTGCCTCCTGCCTCCTGCCTCCCGCCTTGTGCCTCACCCTTCATACTCGCTGTCAATTTCAATCTCTAGCGTCTCTTCATCAATGCGTACATAGAGAATATTTGGTCGGCAGCAGACCTGACAATCCTCTACATACGACTGCTGATTGCCGCCACTAACATCAACAAACGTAGTGTTTTCCTCGCCACAGTAGGCACAGTAGTATTCCGCCGTATTCTGCATTTACTTTCTTTCCCCTCACTTCTCACTCCTCTCCCCTCGCCTCTACCTCAACGCCTCAGCAGGTTGCTTGAACTGCTCCCTTGCACTCGCTAAATGCTTGAGCAACGTTGCTTGCGGTAGCGGACCTTGCAAATGACTCCAGGGAAGCACTTGTTCCGGTTGCCATTCGGTGTAGACGTAGAAATCCAGGCTGGGAAGCTTGCCCCGTAGTTCTTTGAAGGCGCGACGATAGCTGCCCAACGAATCGCCATAGTGGCGAGTCAATTCTAAGAGATCAGAAAGGCGACGATCGCCCCTGGAAAGCAGCGTTTGAATCACCGACCAGTTGTAGCTTTCGGGTCGAAAATCGATGCCTTGAGGGCGCAACTGTTTTTGGAGCCATTGCAGCCGCTTTTCAGACTGAGCATTTACGCTGAACCATTGAAAGGGCGTGTGTGCCTTGGGTACAAAAGTGCTGCAACCAAAGGTCAGACGCAATCCTGGTACAGTTTTCTTAATGTCCCGCAGCATCGCCACCGTTTGCTCGAGATCCTCTGGCTCCTCACCCGGAACGCCGACCATCCCATACAGCTTGAGATTGCTGAGTCCGCCTGCTTTGGCGTTCATCGCTGCCTGAATAATTTCGTCGTTGGTCAGCTTTTTGTTGATGATCTGACGCAGCCGATCGCTCCCACTTTCCACGGCGATCGTAATTGAGCGAGTGTCGTGTTTCGTCAGCGTGGCTGCCAGTTTGGGGGTGACGGTGTTGGTTCGCACCGAGGCAATGCTCAGCCGCACATGGTCATAATCAGAACGATTAAGGTAATCCAGCAGCGTCTCAAATTCGGGATGTTGCGTAACGGACGCGCCAAGCAAACCCAAACGATCGGTGACGGTTAGCCCCTGCGCGATCGCGGGGATCAGCGACTCCTCTACACTTGCCGTCCGAAACGGTAGCGTCAGATAACTGGCAAGGCAAAAGCGGCACATCTCCGGGCAACTCCGCACCACTTCAATCATGTAGATGTTTTCCCACGCCGCTTTCTCTGTAACGACGGTCGATGCTGACAGAGTATTACCGCGATAGGTTTGCTTCTCGATCCGTGCTGGAATGCCTGCATCTACAGGGGCGATCGACTCCAACGCACCATCGGGGCTGTGATACGTCGCTACATACAGGCTCGGCACATAAATTCCTGGCACTTGCGCTAGGTGTCGCAGTTGGGTGAGGCGATCGGCATGGCGCACCGCTTGATAGGCAGTGATGAAGTCGTGCAGCAGCAGTTCGCCATCGCCCAGCAAAATGATATCGAAGAATGCCGCAAAGGGTTCTGGATTTGCCGTCAACACTGGACCACCCCCAAACACCAGCGGATGAGTGTCCGATCGTGTTGCTGCCCGAATCGGCACCGTCAACGACTCCAATAGGCTTAGGACATTCACATAGTCCAACTCCCACGACAGCGAAAAGCCGAGCAGTTCTGGCGCTGACGGCAACGGTTCCTGAGCATCCGTAAACAAACGGCTCACCTCCACATCAGCACGCGATGCTAGTGTTGCCCACACAACTTGGTAGCCCAGGCTGGTAATACCAACGCTGTACTCATTCGGAAACGCAAAAATTGTGGGCACGGCATCAACCGTTGGAGTAGCTGGAGTGAAAAGCAGGCGTTCGGCAGCGAAAGGGGAACCAGTCATGCATCAGAGCGATAGGGAACACAGATCAGCAAGGGCATACATTTAAACCCCTTCCCTTGTTGTAGCTTTTCTTGTGCCCTTCCAGTCGGGCGGTTTCTAATCCCAGCAGTTTTTAATGGATTGAATTCACATCTTCTCTGGTCTAGAATCTCTGACCAAAGCCAAACTGAAAGCGACTATCGCCTTGATCACTCACGCCAAAGTCAGCGCGAATGATGCCAAAAGGCGAGTTCACTCGCAAACCAACGCCAAAGCCAGCCCCTGTTCCCGGTTTGCCCCGCTGCACACCTGGTTCGCCTAGCACCTCATCACTGGTGCCTAAATCGGAGGCAAAATCGGCAAAGACGACACCACCCAAAAAGCGATAGATCGGAAAGCGATATTCAGCGGATGCCAGAAAGTAACTGCGGCTGGTTGCCACATCGCCTGCACCATAGCCGCGTACCGAATTAGGACCGCCCAGCACATAGGCATTGTAGGGCGGCAGATCGCCGAACGTGGTACCACCCTGAAGATTAAAGGCAACAACTTGCGGCTGTTGAGCATCGGCACCGGGTTTGATCAGACTCACTGGAATGAACGTCGCGTAATTTGCCTGCAAGCGATTACCAAACACTTCACCGCGACCGATCGGGATAAATTGTTCTGTACTCAGGGTAACGACGGAGCCACGGCTGGGATTGACCACATTATCGCGCAAGTCTTGAAGCGCCGTGAAAGAGAGCGTTGTCAGGTCATCAATGCCCGTACCGCTGAGCGAAAGAGGATTCCCTCGACGATCTTGGGCAAAAATGTTGCCATCGCGATCGCGCAGGCTCACATTTGTATAGTTCAGCCCCACCGTTCCTTTCCAGGTTGATCCAAGTGGTCTCGTTGCGTTAACACCGCCGCCAATTTTCCGTTCTCGCACACGGCTACCGTTTGGCAGCTTGATTTCATCATCAAACACGTTAGAAAGACCCTGTCGCCGAAACACGTTCGCACCATAACCAGGCGTGTTGGGGTCTGTATCGCGGTACGGGCTATCGAAACGGGCATCAAACTGGGTATCTAAGGTGCCAGGCTGGACGTTGGCACTGAACCGTTGTCCCAAGCCAGCAAAGTTGTTGTCCTGAAAATTGATCGAGGCGAAAAGCCCCTGTTCATCGTTGTAACCACCGCTAAAATTGACGCGTCGCGCCGACCCTTCCACCACGTTGTAGATGACGGCAACCCGACGTGCATCGCCTTCAAACGAAACATTGGCACCGTCAAAAATGCCCAATTCGCTGAGCCGCCGCAAATCTGCGCGCGCAACATCATCGCGGAATACCTGCCCTGGTTGCAGTTTTATTTGTCGGCGTAAGAAACCTGGTTGTGTACGCCCCTTGATCGGTTGTCCCTTGTCATCAACAGGCTGACCCTCTTTGTTGACAAAGCGAACTTGCACATCGCCGACATAGCCCTCAGCCACTTCAACGGTGACAATGCCTTCTCGTGTGGGTTGTAGCGTCAGTACTCGCGCTAACGTGTAGCCGTTTTGGGCGTACCACTCGTTGATGCGCTTGACGCTTTCGTTGAGCAGCGTGGGTTTAACCGCTGCACCCAATTGCGCCCCAAATAACTGGTTGGCAACATCCAGCGTGAGTGCCTGTGCGCCTGATAGCCGGAGCGATCGCACCACGATCGGCTCCACCTGAAACACTACACTCAAACCTTGAGGATTGGTACGGCTGCTCACGCTGGCATTGGCAAACAGCCCAGTGCCCAAAATATCTGCGACATCTTGCTTGAGCTGGCTACCGCTAGTACCGCCACCCGGTCTCGTTTTGACGGTGTTGCGAACGACTTGCTGTAGCTCTGCTTCGACTCCTACCACCTGAACATCGGTTGCCGTCACCACCAAATCGGGCGACGCGATCGTGCCTGTGGTAGCACGTTGGCTGGGAGGTGTAGCAGTCGGTTGACTGGGAAGCGTCGTTGGCGTTGCTGTTGGCAACGGTGGCACTGTTACAGTTCCTGTTTGGCTGGCTGGAGCAGTTTCAGGCGTAGTGGCTTGTTGAGTCGGTACTACCCAGATGGGCGCATCGATCGAGGTTGGCGACGCAGGTGTTGATGGATTGACAGTTGAGGCTGGCGTGTCCGTTGCCGATGGGCTAGTCGTTGGCGATGTGGCGGTTGAGGATAAAGGCGCACCAAAGTCGATTGCTGGTTGATCAGACCCGATCGCGGGAATAGTAGTGGGTGCCGCTGTCGGTGCAGGCGCTGTCGGTGCAGGAGTAATTGGCGCAGGGGTGGGTGCTGCGAGCGGCTGATAGTCCTGGTAATACTGAGTGCTGACAGCCGTTTGAGCATCCGGTTCGGTCGATGCAGACGCTATGGCAGCGTGAACCCCTTCATACGTTGCGATCGCCGCTAGCGCACAGGCTGCTAGTGTCTGTAGGTGCATTAACGTCACGTTGCGGCTCACCGATAGAACGTTCCAAACAGGTCAGACGTGCCTAGCCGCTACGATCGCGATGCTACTGGGTAAACGGACGGGCTGACAAGTTGGCTCCTAACATTTTGCACGGTTGCCTCAGAATTGCCACGTTCTTTACAAAAGTAATGTGTTGAGTCTGGCTCACCAATGCTTCAAGCTGCCACGCTCAGATAGCGCAGCTACAGGGAGCAGGCGTTGACTGCACAGAGTGAAATTGAGCTTGAGCAAACGCAGCGCTACAAGAAAATGATGTGTAGCCGTTCATGCGTTTTAACGAAACAATGCCCTCTTTGCACTCAATGACTCGATAAAAAGCGCCATTTTCAGCAGTCAGAATATCTCCAAGCTGAATGTTCATGTCTTCAAGCGCACACTTCGCTGTAAGGTGATCGATGCTCTCAGTATTGCTCGATACACATTCTATTACGCGATCGATTTAATGAAGAGTTCAACGCTCTCCGTAAATTCGACGTGATTCTTTTTTGCACGTCTCAGCCATGCGTACGGTGCCATGCACACCAACACCTATCTGAGTCTGAGCTTGCTAATCGCCTTTTCTGGCTATGACTGCCCCTGCCCTAGTTGTATCCTTGGAGGCGACGTTGCCACTCCGCATCAATTTTGGATGCTTGCTCTACGTCTTGCTCCAATAGATCGTGCTCTGTGGTGTATGCCAGATCGTCTGTACCAATGACTGTTTCGAGGGCAAACTGTTGGGCATAGGCAATTTTGTCGCGCAGTTTAGCCTCTGCCTGATTCAACTGCATCGCTTCCTCCTGACGGGCAGCATTGCGAGTAGCAATCTTGCCATTGCGCCACTGAATCCAGAAGTAGCGCACCAGCGGCAGGGCTAGAAAGGCACTGCCATAACCCAGGAGCACCCAATAAATCGACTGCACAAATGCCACTAAGCCCCCCAGGGCAATGGCAGCAGAACCATCAGCAAGCAGTTTGCCCAGCACCAGTGCGCCAACAAGATTGACTCCGCCCAACGCTGCTGCTACCGTCAGTTGCCCAGAACTAGCCTGACTAAACCGCCAGGGAAATTCCTGGAAATAAGCAGCAACGGGTTTAGGACGGGTTTGCGCTGCCGTTGCCTGTAACTCTGGAAAGTGATAGACAATATCTCCGTCAGGGCTAACTTCCGGTTGACCGTTAAACCGAGACAGCACTGGCAGCATATATTCTTCGTATTCTCGGCTGTAGCCTTGCCCCAGATGATCGAGATAAGGTGCAAGCTGCTCAGCTACAACGGCTCCACGCTGGTTACGGATGACGGTGCCGATCGCCTGCCAGCGACGTTCTTCTAAATCAGCATTGGGGTTGCCATCGCCAAACAGGAAGGAGAAGGTTGCCTCTAAAAAGTTCATCTTCGGCTTGTCGTCGTACCGTGCGCGACTGTACTGGCGTGGGCGATCGTAATAGTTGGGCGAGAAAAACCAGAAAAAATCTGGACCCAGCCAAACATTGGGCATAAAAATTGCACCGCCGCCCGAATCCTGGCGATCGTCTCCGTCACGGCTTGAGTTTGCTGCTGTCACAATGATGACGATCGTCACCAAAATCAGCGCAATGGATGCTACCAGCACAATGCCAAAAGAAATCCGAATCAGGTAGAACAGAATTTTCCAAACCTTGCCCCACCATTCTTGCAACTGTAGCTGTAAGTATTTACGACGCAGCACTGTGCGGAAGTTTTGGGGAAATAGATAAACCACCTCGCCAGACTCTGCGACCTGAAGATGCCCACCTGCATCGGAGGCAAGCGCTAAGAGTCCTTGCTGGGCGAAGTTCACATTTAACCCTGCCTGACTGGCAACATCACCAACCGTAACGCGGTAATCGAGGCGTTCAACCGCTTGCATAATATCGGGATTCGGAGCCATTTTGGTTCTCTAGAAAGCCGTTTCTCTCTCCAGTATAGAAGCTGTGTTTTTGTGTATGGGAGGGAAAGAGGTAGCGGGAAGCGCGAGTGGTTCGTTGAGTCAAGCACCGATCGCGCCCAACGCTGTACAGTAGAATGAGCAGTCGTTACAAACCGAAACAGTGACTTCATCGTCTGTCGTCAAGCCTCAGCGTCGATCACTCCAGGCACCCCCTGCAAAAATCTTTCACTGGGTCAACATTGTCAGTCTCTTTCTCATGCTGACCAGTGGGTTGCAGATTTACAACGCTAATCCGGTTTTTGGTGGGCGTGAAGGCTTCCATTTTCCGTTTGTTGGTCTGCTTGGTGGCTGGCTGGCGGGTGGACGACACTGGCACTTTGCCGCGATGTGGTTTTTCTCGCTGAATCTGCTCTGGTATGGCGTATACGTTCTCCTGACGCAGCGCTGGAAACATCGATATGTGGGCAGCAACGACATCAAGGCATTGCAGCAGAGCAAAAGTCTGAAGCGCCGTTTTTACGCATGGCACCGGATTGCTTACACGTCGATTATCCCAATCCTGCTGCTGGCGCTCTTGAGTGGGATCGGCATGTATAAACCGGCTCAGTTTTACTGGATTGTGGACTTGTTTGGCGATTGGTTTGCGCTCAGGGTTGTGCATTTCCTGACGGTGCCAACAGTCATTGTGTTTGCGATCGTCCATTCCTGGCTGGCACTCAAAGCAGGGGGCGATCGGCTGGTTGATTCGATGTTTCTGGAGGAGTGAAGAAAAGACGGCGGTCAGCGGTCAGCTATCAGCGGTCAGCGGTCAGCAGCAATTCAAAACCCGCAACTCAAACCTTCTCCCCTGCTCCCCTACTCCCTCTGCCTCCCCTACTTCCCCTGCCTCCCCTGCCTCCCTAGCCTCCCCTGCTCCCCTGCTCCCCTACTCCCTCTGCCTCCCCTGCTTCCCCTGCTCCCCTACCCTCATGCACTCCCCCTCCGATACCCCCGATTCTCTCCCTCGCCGCAGTTTTCTCAGAATCGCTGGACTGACTGGTGCAGGCTGGATTGTCACCAGTGCGGGTCTCACGCTGGTCGAAAGTGTGGCGGGTAAGCTGTTTATGCCTGTGAACGATCGCCTCGACGCATTGCTGCTGAAGCCGCAAAAGCTCATACCAGAGTTTCCAGTGAGCGCGATCGAACCAGACGCATTGATTGAGAATACGTTTCGATTCATCCCTCGCATTGATCAGACGACGTTTCGCCTCACAGTGGATGGTGCTGTGAATAAGCCACTTAGCCTTGACCTGACGACTATTCAGCAAATGCCGTTAACCTCAATGGTGATGCGCCATGTCTGTGTTGAAGGTTGGGCGGCGATCGTGCAGTGGGGTGGGGTCAGGCTGCGAGATCTCATTCAACTCGCGCAGCCAAAGGCAGACGTGCGCTATGTCTACTTCCACTCAGCCGATGGTTACTACGAAAGCTGGGATCTAGCATCTGCGCTGCATCCTCAAACCGTGCTGGCATATCAAATGAACCGTGCGCCGCTTCCGGCTAAGAATGGTGCACCACTGCGGTTGGCATCGCCAATTAAGCTAGGCTATAAGCTGAGCAAATGGGTGACGGGTATGACGCTGGTCAGCGAACTAGCGCAGCAGAAGGGTTATTGGGAAGATCTCGGTTACGAGTGGTTTGCAGGGCTGTAAGCTGCAAGCGTTGGGATTGCATGTTCTAGGGGCTGCCATCAATTACAACTACACATGACTTGCAGCAAGGGTTCCAGCCCCTAGTCTGGTGTGTTGGGGCGGGCGCGATCAGGCTGATACCGCAGGGTTTTAGAGCCAATTGATGACGCGCCCTAGGGCTGCAAAATTAACTGCCACTCAACGGCTTTAGCATTCCACAGCGGCAGGGCTGTTTCGTCCACGACGTAAGGTCCCCAATATCGTCCAGAGCCATCCTGGGCAAAAGCAACTAGCACATCGCCTTTCTTTAGCTTGAGGGTGCGATCGGGCAACGAAACCAGCAGTCCTCTGGCACCACCCTCTTCAGGGGCAAAATCCCAGTGCGACGGAAGTTCGTAGTTGGCTTGACTGACCGCTTTTACAGTCGAAGTGTTGCCTCCAGGCAGTGCGGATTCGCTAGAGGTCTTCTTTGACAACAGCGCCACGCGAACTGGATAGCCAGTAGGATTACCAATTCTAAAAACGCCTTGGCGGGTGGCTGGCGCTCCAGCAGGCTGCTTGCCAACGGACTGAGGCACTTCTGGCTTGCTTGGCGTTACTGTAGGCAGGTTTGTGCTACTTGGGGCAGGCATTGGCTGTCCTTTCGCTGCTGGTGTTGGCGCACCGATGGGCGTTGACAGTGAGTCCAGCGTTGATGGCACGATCGCGGTAACAGTGAAGCGTTTAAACACAACCCAGGCGCTCACCAAACATAAGACTGCCGCTGCGGTCACACCAACGGCAAATTGCCATCGTGGTTTCATTTGCCTAGCTGATTTGCCCGCCATTGCCTGTCCGCCATTCATAGCCCTACCTTAGTAATAACAACTTTCGGTTCATAAGGGTGAAGAACATTCTTGAGCGATCGCGTCGAGGTTATTCCCCCCTGACGGTCACTTAACGGCTTTGCTCTGGCAACCTGGTAGAGTGTCCACTTTGAGTGAACGGTTAGATGGGTATATGAGTCGATGAGCTTGCTTGCTGACCGACCATCGACCCCTGCACTCTCCACCTATCAACTCCTGGTCTCTCTACTTAAACCTTGACAAACCACCAGGGCGAGGGCTTCTTTATGGTTCCGTCAGACTGAATCTGCACGTTGCAGCCCACTATTTCTAAGCGTTTGCAGAGAGTATGCAGGTATTTTTTCTAATCCTGTGTTCATCTCAGGTTGAATATATTCTTGAGGCAGCATCACTCGGCACGTTACGCGTTGAAGCAGCGCGTCATACTCTTCCAACATGAGCGGTGGAACAATTGTCATTTCTAGACCTTCATTAGCAAGATCGATTCCTTCGTTCAGAAAAGTGGACAATACGAGATTGTAGAGAACGTCTTCTATTGTTACTTCGCCGTTCGGAAAGTTTCCCTGGCTAATCAAAAGATTAGTATGCTTACAGTCAAGATTTCGAGCAACTGTATGAAATACTTCTAAAATTGCTGGGTAAAGCACCGCTTCTGGCTCAAGCCAGTCTGGACAAAGGAGCAGGTTGTTCTGCCTCAAATTGAATCTTTCGGAGAGAGAATCAACCAAGGAAGAACTTGCTTTGATTGCTTTAAGGGTTGCCCTGACTTGAATCACATCATCAATAACTTCTTCTTCATGTTCTAACTTAACGACACTAAATGCACCCTGAAACCCGTAGCTCTGGCACAGCTCCAGATATGCTGGAAACTCAACGCAATAGTATTTGAATGAGTTAATGTTCCAGAAGCTGATATGTGTTGGATCTTGAAAGGCTCCACGACCATCTGTAGAAGGGACGCGAATATCTACCAGGGCATTGGGTTTGCAGATTCTCCAGATTTCGTTCATGGTGTGGATACGATCGCGTAAATGCTCAATCACATCATATGCTCTAACAAGATCAATACTGTTGTCGGAAAAAGGAAACCGCTGATTTAGATCGGCAACGACATCGACCCCAGAGCCGCCAGTGACATCGACTCCAATAAACCCTTCTTGCTTATGAATGCCACAGCCTAAATCGATATACATTGGCTCACCAGAATTTAAAGGGGCTTGAATTTTAGAAAGCACGAACGCAACGAGCCGATCATAACTACAGTGTTGCACAACGTCGTGATGCAGTTGATTGGCAATTTCTAAACGTTCATCTTCATGACTTAGATAATAAGCAATTTTTTCGTTTAATTCTTCAATAGTTCGATAAGAAATTTCCTTGCTAACTGAGGTTAGCTTTTTGAGGTCTGCCTTCCGATCAGTGAGGATAAACCCTCCTGCTGCACCTACATCAATGACTCGATTAACAACAGCACGATCAAAGTGGATGCCAGTGACATTGAGATTAATTTTGGTGCTAGTGTAAAGACTACGAGTTTCTGTATAATCCTTCGTCGGGGCATGATACGTAATATTTTGCTGATGAATCACATAATTCATCGGAAGCCCTTTCAAATAACTGGGATCACCTCCAATAATGTTGATTGGGAAGACGGGATTAATACGCCGAATTACCTCTCCCCGAAAGCATAATGATAGGCAACTTACCACATATTGATAATTTGATCGTTCTCTGATTTCTTGTAGGCGATCGTCAACATCTAGCTGGAATTGAGCATAGGCCATAGCAGACGGCTCAATTTCGCGATCGAGTGCAATCAGTCGTGACCAATAGTCAGCCGCAATGCGGTGAAAGAAAGGCAGGTTGCTGTAAGAGTTAGCAACCAGATCCATACCGGGCAGAATATGTCCAACAAACGAAAGATCAAACGCATAAGACTCCGGCAGCGGCATTCTTTCAAATTCAGAGGCATGAAAGATGGAGTAAGTCCGCTCAAATCCCATGCTCCTCAAATCGATGAAGTTAGTGTATTCGATGCAGAAGTGAATGCTTCGATGCTTAACCCGTTGCCAACCTTCTAAAAGATGTTTACCAGTCTCAATTTCGTGGTCAGCAAAGCTACTCCAAATATTGTCATGGTGAATAAAGATCAGAAATGACTGAAATAGCTCAAAAGTAAAACAGTTGGACTGCTCTAAGAAAAACCGCAGCAGTGATGAATTATCGAAAATGAGAAGGTATTCGATTTCTCCAGATTGAGCGAGTTTTAATAACGCCTCTAGCGCGTCAGCAAAACTGGCGTATTCGCTGGGGTTAAAATAGATTACTCGATGATGACAACGCTCCAGAGCGCTTCGATAATTGCTGGTTATTCTTTGGTAAATTGGAGTGGGGGAACGCTCAATCAAAAAGCTGCCTGGAGCGGTTTGAGCCATAGCCATAAAGTTTGCTTCCCAGTCACTGTGCCAGTTTAATGCCGAAAGGTAATGGTGAAGTCAGAATCTGCGTCACCTGGTCTAAATTCAAAATACTCAACAAAGAGCTTGAAAAGACTAGCGCAACTTGGGCGATCGCCATATCCCTTTGGTTGCCGATCCCAGCATTCTCAATACTATTTTCAAGCCAGCCAGATACAGTTAATGATAAAACGTTCCAGTATGTATTCACCCGCTCCAATATGGGCTTGCAACTGCTAACCAGGCGATCGAGGGGAAAGAACAATGCAAAACACTCGTCTCAATAGTTTGGTGGACGTAACGGGCGATCGCCTCAGCAGTTGGCTACGTAACCCGTGGCGACGGTCATCCGTTCTCATCATTAGCCTGCTCTTTGGCAACTATTTGGGACCAACGATCGCGTTGGTCGCTGGGCAACAAGGACAGCTAGATGTGGTCATTGCCGCTACTCTCGCTGCTTTGACTGAACTGTTGAGTGCTGTTGTCTATCGCCGGAAGCCAGACGTAGCGCGATCGCTCTGGCTGGACTGCCTGAATGCGATCAAAATTGGCTTGATTTACAGCCTCTTTGTGGATGCGTTTAAGCTTGGTTCGTAGAAAGGGGGCAGAGGGCAGGAGGCAGAGGGCAGAAGGCAGGAGGCAGAGGGCAGGAGGCAGGGGAGGCAGGGGAGGCAGGGGAAGTAGGGGAAGTAGAGGAAGCTAGGGAGGCTGGGGAAGTAGAGGAAGCTAGGGAGGCTGGGGAGAAGACTTCCGAACTCAAAACTCAAAACTCTTTAGCAACACGGCGCAGAGTGCTACCCAAAACTCTCTTCACTCCTCATTCCATCCATAAGTGCTATAAATCGGACTAGACGCTCATCTTTTGCCTATGTCTTCTACTGATTTAGTCACGTCTCAAACGCTGTCTACGACGACGCAAGAAAAGTTTGCCACGCTGCGATCGCTCCTGGTAACGCATCAGTTAGATGGCTATCTTGTCACGGCGGCGGATGAACATTTGAACGAGTATCTGCCGGAAGCAAAACGGCGACGCATCTGGCTGAGCGGCTTTTCGGGATCGGCTGGCGATTTGCTGGTGGGGCAGGAAACCGCGTGGCTGTTTGTGGATTCGCGCTATTACGAGCAGGCAGATCTGGAAGTTGATCCCGCGTTGATGCAGGTGTCGAAACTGGGTCTGGAGGGACAAAAGACGCTGGATGAAACCCTGGAGGCGTTAGGACGAGAAGCAGCGAAAGCAGGGTCTACCTTTCGGCTGGGATTTGACCCGTTCACCATTACAGTCAGTCAGTTTCGCAGCTTTGAGAAGCAGTTAGAACCGTCGGGAGTGTCGCTGGTGCCGCTGGCTGGCAATCTGGTCGATCGCGTCCGCCTGCAACAGCCCTGGTTAGACGCAGAACCGCTGCCTACCTATGCCGATTCCAGGCTGTTTTACTTGCCGGATGTTCAAACAGGCGAGACGATCGCGCAAAAGCTCACGCGAGTCAGGGAAAAGCTGCAAAAAGCAAATGCAGACGTTCTGCCCATTACAAAGCTTGATCAGATCGCGTGGCTGTATAACCTGCGTGGTTGGGATGTGCCCTACAATCCCGTCTTCATCGCGTATACGATCGTGACAGCCGCCGAAGCCTACCTTTTTACTAACCTCGATCGCATCCCGCCCGACTTACACACGTTCTTGCAACCGCAGGTCAACTTGCTGCCGTATGAAGCCTATGCTGAGACGCTGAAAGCGCTGGTTGCTCAAGCTCCAAACCATCGAGTGTTGCTTGATCCGCAGCACACCACAATGGGCACGTATGAGTTGCTTACCGATCCCGCTGCCGCGATCGCCTGCAAAATTGTTGAAGGAAACAACCCGATCGAGGGCATGAAAGCGCGTAAGAACGCGATCGAAATCACGCAGATGCAACAGGCAAATCTGAAGGCAAGTCGCGCTAAAACACGCACCTTGAAATGGGTTTCCGATCAATTCAACAGTGATCAAGCGCTCACGGAAACCGATGTGGCAGCCACAGTGGAGCGGTTTTATGCCGAGGAAACTGACTTTCAAGGGTTAAGCTTTAACACGATCGCAGGCGCTGGGGCAAACAGTTCGATCGTTCACTATGGTACGCCCAACCCTCAGCGAGTGCTGCATTCTGGCGATTTTTTGCTGCTCGATTCGGGTGCACAATACGCCTCTGGCACCACAGACGATACGCGCACCTTGATTGTGGGCGATCCAACTCCAGAGCAAATCGAGTGCTACACCGAAGTTCTCAAGGCTCACATTAACTGTGCCATGCAGCGTTTTCCCAAAGGCACCACTGGGGCGCAACTGGATGGCATTACGCGATCGACCCTCTGGTTTGCAGGGCTGGATTATGGACATGGCACAGGTCACGGTGTAGGTGCGTTTCTCAACGTCCACGAAGGTCCTAATGGCATTAGCAAAAAGGTCAGCGAACCGCTGGAACCGGGCATGGTAACCAGCATTGAACCGGGTTTTTATAAACCGGGCTGGGGCGGCATTCGCCTTGAGAATCTCTATGTTGTCAAGGATCTGACTCCTACAGATGAGACACCAGCGGCAGACTCAAAGCCTGATCCCAACAAGCTCTCCTGGTATGGCTTTGAATCGCTCACCTACATTCCGTTTGATCAGCGGCTGATCGATCGCGATCGCCTCGACGATCGCCAGCGTGAATGGCTGGAGCACTACAACGCCGCGATCGTGGCGAAACTCTCTGCCACTCTTAGCCCCGAAGAAGTCGTATGGCTCAAAGATGTTTGTACGGTTTAGCGACCTTTGTGATGCCCAAGTGATTTCTCTGCACTGATTTCTCTGCACCAAGTAGTGAGACTTTGAAGCTATGACGATCGCCGCCCAGCAGCCCATCACGCTAGAGGAGTTTCTGAAGCTGCCAGAAACAAAACCTGCTAGTGAATACATCAATGGCGCAATCATCCAAAAGCCAATGCCAAAGACTCGACATTCTAGATTACAAGCGAGGTTGATCAGCACAATCAATGAAGAAGTTGAGGAAAAGCAAATTGCTTATGCGTTTCCAGAACTGCGCTGCACATTTGGGGGACGATCCATTATTCCTGACCTTGCTATTTTAACCTGGAGTAAAATCGGGCTAGATACAGGCGGCGAACTGCTCGAAGATGTTTTCATCGCGCCAGACTGGACGATTGAAATTCTTTCGCCTGAGCAGGGTTCAAACCGTGTCACGGGCAACATCCTGCACTGCCTTCAGCACGGTTGCAGTTTAGGCTGGTTGATTGATCCAGGCGATCGCTCGATTCTTGCTTTTTTGCCAAAACAAGAGCCAGTGCTGTATGAAGGGAATGATCGGCTGCCCGTTCTCAAAGCGGTGAACCTGGAACTCACCGTTGGTCAAATTTTTGGCTGGCTCAAGATGTCTCGTTAGTACGTGGAGCATTATGCGCGCTTCTCATCAGGATAAGTCGAAGCCCCTGATTCAAGTGTCAAGCTTTTAGCCGTCAGCACTTGGCTTATACCATTTCCCCAAACTGTAGCTACAGATTCAATCCTTGTCTGGCGGTCAGCAGTCAGCAGTCAGCGGTCAGCAGTCAGCGGTCAGCGGTCAGCGGTCAGTGGTCAGCGGTCAGTGGTCAGCGGTCAGTGGTCAGCGGTCAG
>NZ_JCACKI010000064.1:0-18460 GCF_059505325.1 Tildeniella sp. | reverse complement strand
GGTCAGCGGTCAGTGGTCAGCGGTCAGTGGTCAGCGGTCAGTGGTCAGCGGTCAGCAGCAAGAACGAATCTATAGGGCGATTTTATAGAATTGGTATTACCGCAGAGCGGAAGCAAGCTACAGCAGACAGTCAGTTCAGTTTAAGGATGTTGGCTGACTGGCAATGTGGACTCACTATAATGTCGCTATTTGGTAGGAAGACCCTGTGACAGCAGTGCGACTACAACGCCATACGCCTGTTCTAGATTTTGAATAAGGTAGGATGAGCGTAAGGGTGAAGTGATGCGTTGCTCTCGATCGCACTCCCCTAGCCACTAAGAGCTGAGTGAGGAGAGCAACAGCGCGATCGGCTTACTTGCTTTGAAATAACGTTTCTTACACTCGCGGACAACTGGAAAGTACAATAATGAACACTTCCACTCATAAACAAGGCAACACACGCAAATTCCTTTGGAAACCAGCGGCTTACTTGTTACTGCCACTTTTGGGAGCAGGCACTGCTTTGCTGGGTGATCACTGGCTGTCGTCCAGTCAGGCTCCGACGCAGACGGCGATCGCGCAAACAGCTACTCCCCTAGTGCCTACTCAGCCGATCGCCCAGGCACCTAACCGTAGTAGCGCCATTCTTTCCTCTAGCGATCCCAACTTTATTGTGAATGCGGTCGATCGTGTGGGTCCTGCCGTTGTCCGCATCAACTCCTCTCGCACCGTCAAAACCCGCCGACCCGAAATTTTTAACGATCCATTCTTCCGACAGTTTTTTGGCGATGTGCCTACTGGTCCCTCGACTCGCGTTGAGCGTGGCACAGGCTCAGGGTTCATTATCAAGGCTGATGGCTTGATTTTGACCAATGCTCACGTGGTCGATGGGGCAGATACAGTGATTGTGACGCTAAAAGATCAGCGTGAATTTAAGGGTAAGGTGCTGGGTACTGACCCGCTGACTGACGTAGCCGTGATCAAAGTTGAGGCAACCAGCTTGCCAACCGTCAATTTGGGCAATTCCGATCAGCTTCGACCCGGTGAATGGGCGATCGCGATCGGCAACCCCCTCGGACTCGACAACACCGTTACAGTCGGCATCATCAGCGGTACAGGTCGCACCAGTTCGCAAATCAAAGCGCCTGACAAGCGCGTGAGCTTCATCCAAACCGATGCTGCCATTAATCCTGGTAACTCCGGTGGTCCCTTGCTCAACCAGCGCGGCGAAGTGATCGGCATGAATACTGCGATCATCGGTGGCGCTCAAGGCTTAGGGTTTGCGATTCCCATCAACACCGCGCAGCAAATTTCAAACCAACTCGTCGCCACTGGTAAAGCAAGCCATCCTTATCTTGGCATCCGTATGACGACCCTCACGCCAGAACTAAGGAAGCAGGTCAACAGCGACCCTGAAGCTGGTATCAACGTCAAAGAAGACAATGGTGTGTTGGTGTATCGCGTCATGCGTGGTTCTCCTGCTGCCCAGGCTGGACTCAAGCCCGGTGATGTGATTCAAAAAATCAACGGTCAGACAGTTAAAACGGCAGATGATGTGCAGCAAGCCGTTGAAAAAAGCTCCGTGGGCGGCAACCTTCAGGTGGAGTTGAAGCGCAACGGGCAACCACTGACACTGGCAGTACGTCCCGGCGCGTTTCCCACGCAGACGGCGCAGAGTGAGTGAGGGATGAAGGCTGAAGGCTGTAGCTTTGAGTTGCACCTTCTGCTTTCCCTCGCAACGATGACTGTTTTAGACTGAGACTATTCGTTTTTGGCAGCGCTTTTTTATGCCTGAACTGCTTGAAGTGATTGAGTTGGGAAACCCTATTTTGCGTCACAAGGCGCAACTTGTGGAGGATGTACAGTCCAATCGCATCCAAACGCTGGTTGAGAATTTGCTGGTAACGGTTAAAGAGGCGAATGGGGTTGGCATTGCCGCACCGCAAGTGGCACAGTCCGATCGCCTTTTTATCGTGGCATCGCGTCCCAATTTGCGTTATCCCGCTGCGCCAATGATGGAACCCACAGCGATGATCAACCCCCGCATCCTTGCTCACTCTGACGAAACGGTTAAAGGCTGGGAAGGTTGCCTCAGCATTCCAGGCATTCGGGGAGAGGTGCCCCGCGATCGAGCGATCGAGGTCGAATACACGGGACGCGACGGCAAGCTGCACAAGCAGGAATTAACCGATTTTGTAGCGCGTATTTTCCAGCACGAACTCGATCATTTGGATGGCATTGTGTTTCTCGATCGCATCGAAAGCACGCAAGACCTCATCACCGAACGCGAATATCAGCGCCTTTTCCCAGGCTGATGAGCGCTCTAACGAAAAAACAGGTAACGAGCGCCAATGACGAACAGAAAGATGCCGTAGAGCTTTTTCATCAGGGCGCTGCTGATAAACGGTTGATTGGCAAACAATGCGCCAAAGAGAAAGCCGACAAATAGCCCAGCAGCGATAAAAATGGCATCCCGAATGCTGAGGTTGCCTTCTTTATAGTAAACAGCCGCACCGAGGAGACCGATCGGCAAAATTTGGGCTGCGATCGACGTTCCTGTCGCATATTTCTGATCCATCCCCAGCAGCAGCACCATTGCAGGCACCATAATCGCCCCGCCGCCGATGCCAAACATCCCACCTGCAATGCCAGCCGCCAAACCAATGAGCAACAGTTGAACCGTCAATGTAGACATAGAGCTTAAGTCCGATCGGATCTGTTAACTACACACTGAGATTACTTATAGCAGTACTCAGCGGTGAGTTCAGTCTAGGAATGCACGAACTTTAGGAAAAGGCAGAGCCTAAAGCTGAACAAAAATCGGAAAACTTATCCTTCACTCAAGATATTGCAAGCATTCTGCTGGCACGAGGCGCAATTCACCGGATTGGAAGCGATCGCGCTCAATCCAGGATGCAACATACGACTCACCGCTATCAATAAAGTCTATTTGCTCGTGCTGATAGAACAATGGATCGACAAAATCGCAACTGTAAAGCTGAACCAATTCATGCCCCGGTTTGCCGTTAAATGTGAACAGGTTTTCTAGACAACCGAGGTAGCAAATGTTCGTTAATTCTGCCTGAAGTTCTTCTCGAAATTCTCGCTTCAGCGCCTCCAGACTCGTTTCACCAAACTCAATGCCACCACCCAACGCACGATAGAAAGAATCCTGTTTCACGGGATCAAAGCCCTCAGAAACAAACAGCCGCGAACGGTTTTGAATCAAACCCAGAGCGATCGCCCGAATCATTTCTTTTCCTGCCTTCTGCCTTCTGCCCTCTGCCTCACCTAATTCAAATCATTCGCATCAGAAAACGTATCCGATCGATAGCGACTATCACCTGTCGTCCAGTCATCGTTTTCGCCACCAATGATCAGGCTTTCCAGCACCACGTAATCTTTGCTGAACTGCCGTAGAGACGTGATGAGGACATCCAGGGCGATCGCGTCACTGGTGCCCAGGTCAAACCAGCAGCGTCCCCAATTGCCCTCGTATTCCACCTCGCCCATGTTGTGCATCAACGCCACCATGCTGCTATCAGCCAGATCATCGTCATATTCCATCTGGCTTACTTCTAGCCCCATATCCTGCACCTGGAGATTTTCGGCATTAAAGCCGCCCAATTTGCCCAAAAAGAACCAGGAATTGAAGACTTCCTCCACGTATTGCTTTTCCATTTCGGAGGGCACAGTGCTGAACTCAATCCAGATCCAAACGTTAAACGGGTCAAATTCTCGAAACTGCACGTTCATTTTGCTACTCCTGCGTTCCCAAGAAGATTAAAATGGCAAATTCAAGCGGTAGCCACTTTTAATTTTTAACTTCTCATTCATTCCCTGTCCTTAGCCATCATGACACGGTACAAACGGCTAATAGACTCGTCCTTTCCATGCCCCACCCTTGCCGCGCCAGTGACGGAGGGCAGAATCGAGCGTCATGAGCGTGTAGAGAAGGGCGATCGCGGGCAGTCCAAACGCCAGCAGCGGTGGGCATTGATACAGCAATAGCGTTGGTAGATACGCCACAGCAATCAGTAACCAGGTGGTAAGTCCGATGAGGGCGATCGCCCAATTTCCGGTGACAAGTCCAGCGATCGTGCTGACAGGTGGCACCACATAAACGATCGTCATCCCCACCAGCGTTCCCAACAGCAGCAACGGCGAATAGTTGAGTTGAGTAAAGGCAGTACGCGCCACCATATCCCAAATCGTTTTAAGCGATGGGTAGGGACGTAGGCTATGAGTTTCGCGGGTAAGCCCCAGCCAGATTTTGCCAGATGTAGGGTGTAGGGTGTGGGGTATAGGGTGTGGGGAGGAGTTTTGGATTCGATCTCCGCGCCTCCGCGTCTCTGCGGTTTCCTGACTTCTATCTTCTACCGCCCAACCTCTCAATCCCTTCACCGCTTGTGCCAGCGAACAATCATCAATCAACGCCTGACGCAGAATTTGCAATCCCCCAATTTGCGTCAATGCTTCGCGGCGAATGAGAATACAGCCACCAGCAGCAGCGGCAAGTTTGCGATCGGGATCATTTGCCCAGCGAAACGGGTAGAGCTTTTGAAAGAAAAAGACGAAGGCAGGAATGAGCAGTTTTTCCCAAAGACTCTTACAGCGCAACAGCACCATCAGCGACACCAGATCCAGATCATCCGCCTGCGCTTTGGCAACCAGTTCGCGCAAATTTTCGGGGTGATGCTCAATATCCGCATCGGTTAGCAGGAAGTAATCGGGTTTCGGTGTTAGCGTTTCGGCATACCGAATGCCCTGTTCCATTGCCCACAGCTTGCCCGTCCAGCCAGCAGGAAGCGGTTCCGCCGTCACCACCGTTAACGTTGAGTCCTTGTCTAAAACCTGAGCCGTTTGCCGTGCGACATCAGCGGTGCCATCGCTACTGTGGTCATCTATCAGCACAATCTGGAAATGGGGATAGGTTTGGGTGAGGAGCGATCGCAGCGTTACAGGCAGTAGATCGGCTTCATTACGAGCGGGAATAATGGCACAAATGAAAGGGAGTCGGGAGTCGGGAGTCGGGAGTCGGGATAAAGAGTTCCGAGTTAAGAGTGCTTCCCCTGCCCCCCTTTCTTCTTCTGCCTCCTGCCTTCTGCCCTCTGCCTTCTGCCCTCTGCCTCCTGCCTCCTGCCCTCTGCCGCCTTCATCCGTTAAGAACTGATCCGATCGCCAAAACTGTCCGCGCCCAAACAACAGCACGAGCCAGATTACCAAAGACAGCAGCGTGATTCCTAACCCAATTTCAGCCATTACCAATTGCCAAGACTCTTCACTAAGAGGCAAAATACAACATCTGCCAATTGTAGCGATAGGTGCCGTTGGCAGATGTTGGTGAGGTGTGTTGAGGATGGGTAAAGTATGCAAACTCAGGAACAGGGTGCAGTCGATCGCACGAAGGTAACGCAGACAGAGCTAGAGGACGCGATCGCCCGTAGTCAAAATTACCTGCTCTCGCTTCAGTATCCCGACGGCTACTGGTGGGCAGAACTGGAATCGAATGTCACGATCACGGCAGAAGTGGTGCTGCTGCACAAGCTTTGGGGTACGGATAAAACGCGTCCCCTGCACAAAGTCGAGGCGTATTTGCGATCGCAGCAGCGTGAACATGGCGGTTGGGAACTGTTCTATGGGGATGGCGGCGAACTGAGTACATCGGTTGAGGCATACATGGCACTCAGGCTGCTGGGTGTGCCTGCGAGTGATCCGGCGTTGGCAAAGGCGCGATCGTTCATCTTGAAACGGGGCGGCATCAGCAAAACGCGCATTTTCACCAAGTTTCACCTGGGTCTCATTGGTTGCTACGACTGGCGCGGGTTGCCCTCCATTCCATCCTGGGTAATGCTGCTGCCGGACGCGTTTCCAGTGAACATTTACGAACTGTCGAGCTGGGCGCGGGGCAGCACAGTGCCATTGCTGATTGTGTTCGATCGCAAACCCGTCTACATCACCGAGCCAGCGATTAATCTGGACGAACTGTATGCCGAAGGACGCAGCAACGTGCGGTTCGAGCTACCGCGCCAGGGCGACTGGACGGATTGGTTTGTGCATCTCGACAGTGCGTTCAAACTGGCGGAAAATCTCAATCTCGTCCCCTTCCGGCAAGAAGGCATCGATGCTGCTGAAAAGTGGGTGCTAGAACGGCAAGAAGCGACGGGAGACTGGGGCGGCATCATTCCCGCGATGCTCAATTCGCTGCTGGCACTCCGGGCGTTGAACTATAACGTTGCCGATCCGATCGTCGCACGGGGTCTCAAAGCCGTTGATAATTTTGCCCTGGAAACCGAGGAGCACTACTGGATTCAACCCTGCATTTCGCCTGTCTGGGATACGGCATTAGTGATGCGATCGCTCGTCGATTCGGGGCTTGCTCCCGATCATCCCGCTTTGGTGCGCGGCGGCGAATGGCTCCTGGAAAAGCAAATTCTCGACTACGGCGATTGGGCGGTCAAGAACCGCAACGGCAAGCCTGGAGCGTGGGCATTTGAGTTCGATAATCGCTTTTATCCCGATGTAGATGATTCCGCTGTCGTCGTGATGGCGCTGTGTGCCGTCCAGTTGCCCAATGAGCCATTGAAACAAGCCGCGATCGATCGTGCCGTTGACTGGATTGCCACTATGCAATGCACCCCTGGCGGTTGGGCAGCCTTTGACCTCAACAATGATCAAGATTGGCTCAACGCTATCCCCTACGGCGACCTCAAGGCAATGATTGACCCCAACACGGCGGATGTGACCGCGAGAGTGCTGGAGATGGTGGGGAAGTTGGAAAGGATAAAGGATAAAGGCTTAAGGCTAAATGAAGAGTCCGATCTTTCATCCTTTATCCTTTATCCTTCATCCTTAGACCGCGCCCTCACCTATCTCCGCGCCGAGCAGGAACCCGAAGGCTGCTGGTTTGGTCGCTGGGGTGTGAACTACATCTACGGGACGAGTGGGGTGCTGGCAGCGTTATCTCTGGTGGCACCGAAAACGCATCAGCGGGAAATCGATCGGGGTGCCAAGTGGTTGGTGAGTTGCCAAAATGCCGATGGTGGCTGGGGTGAAACGTGCTTGAGCTACAACGATCCATCGCTCAAAGGGCAGGGCACCAGCACAGCGTCACAAACTGCCTGGGCACTGACTGGTCTGATGGCAGCAGGCGACGCAACGGGAACGTATGCAATGGAGGCACTCGATCGCGGCATCCACTACCTGGTGCAAACCCAGCGACACGACGGCACATGGGATGAAGACTACTTCACGGGTACAGGCTTTCCCTGCCACTTTTACCTGAAGTATCACCTCTATCAGCAGCACTTTCCACTGACGGCGATCGGGCGCTATCGACTTATCAAGTAGCGGTTAGTGATTGCAATAACCTGATAGATAGATCCCCTATAAACGAATGCACACTCAAAAAACGCACATCCAAAGAAATCTTCAGAGTTAATAACGCGGTAAGTCGGCATGGCTGTAGCCAAAATTCAATAGCACAGTATGTTGGCGTATTGCTTAATTTCTTTTCAAGAAGTAAGTCGTCTGAAAGGATGCCAGGACGGGGACTTGAACCCCGGACACGAGGATTTTCAGTCCTCTGCTCTACCAACTGAGCTATCCCGGCGCTAATTTAGTGCTTAACCAACTTAGCAAACGTATGTAACTAAATGCAAGCAAATTGAGGAAACAGAGGCGATCGCCTAGCAAGCAGCACGCGCTCTAAAGCAGGAAATGGTGTTCATACGGCAGAATGAAACTAGGCAGTGCTGTTCTACTGCTCACTCCTTCATTTTCTAACGCATGGATTGGCAGGAAATTTCTGGCAACTGGGTCTTAGTACCACCGCGACCCACCGCGATCGTGCATTTTCTTGGTGGTGCATTTGTCGCAACAGCGCCACAGGTTACTTATCGCAGGTTTTTAGAGCAGTTAGCCGCGCGAGGATATGTGATTGTTGCCACACCGTTTGTGAACACGTTTGACCACACGGCGATCGCAAAAACTGTGATGCGATCGTTCGATCGTGCCCTGGAGACTCTACAAACGAGCGTGCTCCGTAAGCGCTACCTGCCAATCTACGGGATGGGTCACAGCATGGGCTGCAAGCTCCATTTGCTGATTGGTAGCTTGTTTCCTGTGGAACGATCGGGCAATATCCTGATCGCGTTCAACAACTTTTCGGCTCGCAATGCCGTACCGTTAGTGGAACAATTCTCACCCGTTTTTGCAGTTGAGTTTACCCCATCACCGCTGGAAACGAATGAGCTAGTTTCCCAGAGCTATCAAGTGCGCCGAAATTTACTGGTGAAATTTACGAATGACACGATTGACCAAACAGCCGCTTTAACGAGCGTCCTACAAAGCCGCTTTCCAGGCATGGTTGTCGCTCAGATGCTGCCCGGTAACCACCTCACGCCGCTTGGTCCCGATATCAAGTGGCAAGCAGGAGAGTTTTTTACACCGTTAGACGCGATCGGGCAATGGGTACGCCAGGAAGTCTATCGAGAACTCCATCAGCTAGAACGTGCCGTATTACGCTGGCTCGATCCACTTGCATCCTTCAGCTAAAGCCGTTCATAGTCCTGATGCCGTCTATCCAGGTGGTGTGGTCGTCTCATCAATGCCTTACCGAAGAACTAAGTAGCTGCGCGTAATTAAACTAAAGATGATTTTGGGAGTGGAGGGGGCGCAGCCCCCAAACCCCTTTCTTACAATTAATTAGGGCTACCTACTTATTGTGCAGAGTCGTAGCATCGTTGACTCTGGAATTGTCTAGAGGAGAACTAGCAATGGCGTTTTTCAAACCGCTATTTCAACTGGGAATGCTATTTTTACTGACGGCTCTCATGTGTTTCGTCTTACTCAACCTTTTACAGATAACGCCGCTATGTGGTGTTGGTTTCTTCTGTGTCGGTACGATGGCTGTGATTCTAACCGTCGATGCCCTCTAGCTTGTAGGCTTGTAGACAACCGAAAACAAGCAGTCATACCAACCGCAGTAAGGCTGGAATCTCATGATAAGATTCACTGAGTCTAAAGTGACAACTCCGGCAATGCTTATGGATAGTGAAGCGAACGGTGAGTGGAATGGGCTGATGGACATTGAAGCGGTGCAGAAAACGCTCAACCGTTCTAGGGCTTCAATCTACCGCTACGCCAATACCGATACAACCGCCTTGAATCCACCTTACAACCCATCCCTCCTGAATCCTGAATTGCGCTTAGACAAGGATGATGTCTTGCTTTTCCATCCAAATGAGGTTGCCCGCTTTGCTAAGGACGTACTGAAGATTAAACATGTTACCGTTGAAGTCCGCGAGGCACCACCAACGCCAACGCAGGAGCTTTTGCAGGCGATCCTGGTAGAACTTCAGAGTATCCATACGCTCTTGAAGGCGCGATCGTAGGAACGTTGCGTTTGTTTACTAGAGCTTACTGCTCAAGTGGTACTCGCTAAAATAATCGTGTTAAGTGCTGCCGAATCAAGCGTCCGGCTTCACTCACTCAAATTTGGTGCGTAGAGATTTTTATGGAACCAGGTAGTCCGTCCGCCAGTACATCTGAGCGATCGACCAATTGGACAGCAGATTTTATCGGCATCGTCATCGCTATACTGACCCTTACTGTGCCGTTAGCGGTGATTGCTTACTATTCAAGCAGCTCAGATGCTCCATCTGCTACTGGCTACGTCAAGCAGCGCGCTGAAAGCCGCTAAGGATACAGTTGGTACGGCTCAGTGGCGCACCGTTCAGTCTATTTGCTCGGCAGGGATCAGTTTAGCTAGCCATCAGTGTCTACGGGCGGCAGAATCTTTTGCGATCGCACTTGCGTGAAGGGAGCAAGATCTTGGAGAATAAGCAGAACTGCAAAGGCGTTCTGAGATCGCTATGATCTGAGTAACGGCATTTTGATCATTTGAGATTTTCTGGGCAGAACCATGACATCATTCGCAACCACCTCTGCTAAAGCTGAAATGAGTGAACTGCGGCGGCTGAGAACCCTACTGCCGCCGGAACTTCAGAGTTGGGTATCGGTTGAGGGCACGACGGCAGTTAATCCACCCCTAGTCACTTGCGAAGAAATTGGCAAGGATGAAGTTGAAATTCAAATTGACATGGTGAAGTGGGAGCAGTTAGCAACCGATCAGCGTAATCTTCTCTTCTGGCATGAAGTCGCCCGCATCCAAAACGATACGATTCCTAAAGATGGCTGGGAAATGGCAGCCTTAGCGATCGGCTTAGGTGGGGCAGTCGGTGAACTGTGGGTGCAGGATGGTCTGCTCTTGCTGCTGGCGCTAGGCTTGTGCGGAGTCTCGGGCTGGAGGCTCTGGCAGAAGAATAATACCGAGAAAACGATGAAAGAGGTACTGGATGCGGATGAAAAGGCGATCGCGCTTGCCACTCGCTTTGGATACACGCTCCCCAATGCTTATAAAAGTCTCGGTAGCGCTTTGAAGGTGTTGATCGAGCAGTCGAACAAAAAGCGGCTGCGATCGAAGTACGAAGCTCGACTAGATGCGCTGAAAAAAAGCGCTGCTAAGGCAAAAGCCAAAATGAAGGGCACAGAGAGCGAGGCTTACTAGATTAACTCAACTTTGCGGTTGCTAGCGTGGTGAGCATCACAACGATCATGTGTGTAAGCAACTCGTTCACTCGTCCATTCGCAGTCGAATCTAGATACTTCTAATACGTTCTTAGTACGAGCATGAGCTTTCTGAAAACGCAAGGTTTTCCACAGAAAACTCTTCTTTTACATGGGTTTTCCACAGACTTTCGCTAGTTTTCCACAGGCAGCAGGGTTAGGAACGGCACTGCGATCGGGCAGTTATTCCCACTCGATCGTGCCAGGGGGCTTAGAGGTGATATCGTACACCACGCGATTAACGCCCCGCACTTCATTCACGATACGGTTTGAGATAATTTCCAGCAAATCGTAAGAGACGCGAGACCAATCTGCGGTCATGCCATCTTCGCTGGAAACAAAGCGCAGCACAATCGGGTAAGCATAGGTGCGTTGGTCGCCCATAACACCCACACTACGGACTGGTAGCAGGACGGCAAACGCTTGCCAAAGTTCGTTATACAGCCCAGCCCGGTTAATTTCTTGGCGCACAATCAGATCGGCATCCCGCAAAATGTCCAGGCGGTCTTCAGTGACTTCGCCCAAGATCCGAATGGCTAAACCGGGACCCGGAAATGGTTGCCGCAGCACAATTTCTTCGGGCAAGCCGATCGAGCGACCCACTTTACGGACTTCATCTTTAAACAACTTGCGAAGCGGCTCAATGAGTTTGAACTGTAGGTCTTTCGGTAGACCGCCCACATTATGGTGGCTTTTGATCTTAACTGCTACTCGTTCACCCGTTTGGGGATCAACGTTGGTATCAGCCGATTCGATCACATCTGGATACAGAGTGCCTTGAGCAAGATAGTCGAATGGTCCCAATCGTCGTGACTCTTCCTCAAAGACACGAATAAATTCATGCCCAATGCGCTTGCGTTTGACTTCAGGATCGGTAACGCCCTGCACCTGTGCCAGAAAACGCTCCCGCGCATTGACATAGGCAACTGGAATGTGAAATTGATCCCGGAATAATTTGACCAGACGCTCTGGCTCTAGCTTTCGCATAAAGCCCTGGTCAATAAACATACAGGTCAACTGGTCGCCGATCGCCCGATACAGCAAAAACGCCAGTGTTGACGAATCGACCCCACCCGAAAGGGCAAGCAGCACTCGCTTATCGCCAACTCTTGCACGAATTTCGCGGATTGCCTCTTCAACAAACGCATCCGTTGTCCAGGTTGGTTCACAGTGGCAGATATGGTAAACAAAGTTGCGAATGAGCGCCAGCCCGCCGATGGAATGCACAACCTCTGGATGAAATTGCACCCCGTACAGCTTGCGATCGTGATGGGCGATCGCCGCACAGGCTGTGTTTGCCGTATGTGCCAGCAGTTCAAACCCGTCTGGCAAGCGCGTTACCGAGTCACCATGACTCATCCACATCGTTGTGCCATCTTCCACATTGGTCAACAGATCGGTGGGGTCGTCGATCGATAACGATGCTTTACCATATTCTGCAAGCTCTGAGCGCTCCACTCCGCCCCCAAGTTGCTGCACCATCAGTTGCATCCCGTAGCACACGCCCAAGATCGGTACGCCTAAGCTCCAGATCGCTTGGTCACACTGAGGCGCACCCGTGTCATACACTGAGTTGGGACCACCAGAAAGAATGATGCCCTTCGGATTGAGCTGTCGCAGTTGCGCTACCGTTGTCCGATAGGAAAGCACTTCAGAATAAACCTGCGTCTCCCGAATCCGACGAGCAATCAACTCGGAATACTGAGAACCAAAATCTAAAATGACGATCATCTGGCGATCGAGTCGATTTTGATCGATCGATTCAGCCTCAAGCTGTTGTTCTGTCTGTAGAGTCACCGAGTTATCCTAAGATTTGCTACAAAGGTGGACTATGGGTAACTGTAATGTTCTCTCTGGCAGAGGCTTCTCAATCACAGTGAATTTTTAAGGCGTGAATCTTAAACGCGATGCGTAATTTTTCGTATTGTAACTAGACTAACAAAACTTGCTCTAGTAAAACGATACCCGCCGGACTCTTCGTTAAAATTTGTCGGCTGCGATCGAACAAAACGGTGCCAACGTTCACCGTTCGCTCACTGTGCGTCTGAATGTAGGTTTGAGCACGCGTATCAATTGTTTGCGCGATCGTGCCATACACCTGCTCTACCCAGTGTTGCCCCGTCGTTGCATCTAGATGTTTCAAGTACTGTAAGCCATCTTCTGCGGTGGCACAGCTAAAAAGCGCTTGCAGGTCTTGAGTGGGTAAGCCCGCGATCGCGCAATGAGCCGTGAGCGTTTCCAGGCGACCATCCGCTACGTAATGGTGTGTGTGAAAAATACCGCTGGCGAGCTTCATCAGCTTGCCGTGATAGCCAAATAGTAAGACAGACTGAACTCCTTGCAGCCCTGCTTCTACAAGCAACGGACCTAGCCAGTTTGCCGTTTTCACCAAGCGTGCTGGCTCAACTCCCAACTGTCGCACCAGATCCAGCCCATTCTCGCCAATGCAAAACACCAGACAGTCGAACCAAGCAGCTTTTTGCCGCAAAGCCTCACGAAACGCCTCCAGTTGTCCTGGTGCGCTCAGCGGTTGCGAAATGCCCGTTGTACCTAGTAGCGACAGTCCTTCCACCACACCAAACGCCTCATTGGACGTTCGCTTAGCAAGGGCACGTCCTTCTGGCAAAATCAACGTGACTTGAATCGTTTCATCCGGCTCTAACCAACGATTCAAGTTCTCCAACAGCAACCGTTTCGCATAGGCATAAATTGCCGCTTGCCCATCTGCCTGCCGTCCTAGACCTTCACCACCTTGCAGGGCGATCGCCTCCACCTGATTCGCATCACCCCACTCAACCATTGCCCAAAGTGGTGTGTGACGGGTCAAATCCAGGTTATTGCCAGGGTCACTGCGGGTGACTGCCAGCGCCGCACCCGTCTTTAAACCCGCAACTTGCTCGATGGGAATGTCTACCGTTTCGGCTGGCTCCAGCAAGTCTACCGCTATGGTGGCGATCGGCTGCGGTTGACGTAACCAACGCAGGGCAGCGATCGCAGCGGCACAAGCAAAAACAGGCAGCGTATAGCCAGCACGAGGCGGAAGAACCATCATCAAGCGGGATAACGGACAGCAGGAGAGCGTTGAGTCGCTGAGGGCGTTTCGCAGAAAAGGCTCTACGTCAGAGAGCGTTGAGAGCCAGATTTTGAGCAGCGATCAGGCGACAAGCGCTTTGGGAATAGTAGAGAAGAGAGTTGCTTATTAGCATCGGGAATCGTTAGTGCATAGTCAGTAGTTAAGCATCAGCGTTGACTGCTTGATTGTCTGTTTTTATAAGCTACGTCTACCCATGATTTAAATCACTCTTAAGTTCAACAACGCGCACTGAAGCTGAGTGATCCGTGACAGTGCTTTGACTGATAAGAGACATACGCGTGAGTGATCAGCGGCAGCTTTGAAAGCAAGAGCTTCAATCACTATATAAGTAGCAAACGTGTATCTTTCTTTACTACTTGTACAGCTATCTCGCGTTGCCATGATCGGCAGTTTGGCAAGGCTTGAAGACCACGATCGCAGCGATCGATTCAAGGATGATACCTTCTATGACACTCGTTTATGCTGACGCTCCAAAAACCCTTAGCGTAATACTTGACCTCTCACCAGCGACAAAACCCCACACCATTGTCCTCCAGCCGAGCGCAGCGCTCAACCGAGCCAACAGTCTTGAATTTCAGTTGGCGTTAGAAAAGGCACTGGAGCAAGTCACTGAAGCGGTTATCGTCGATTTGATTTGGGTCAACTCAACTGATACCTACGGTATTGCTGCCTTGATCGCAGGTATACAGCGTGCCGCAGCACTGGGTAAGTTCCTGTCTTTTCAGTCGATGGCGGCGAACAGTCAGCTTGCTTTGGAACTGGCATGGGCACATCAACAGGAAAGTATTTCTGGTGCTTGGACTCACACCTTTAGCAGTGAGCTGGAATCATTTTTAGACGGCTCCACACCTGGAGAGACTGCCTGACAGTCCCCTGCTGTCTACTCCAACAGCCAGCCAAAGACTGTACCGACCGTTAACTGTAATTCGGCTGCAAACTCTGGAACAGGTAAAGTGTCGCCTGGTTCGTCAAACAGTGCCACATGATTAGGAGGCGTGTAGACCAAGATCGACTGTTCCTTTGGGTCAATAAGCCAGCCTACCTGCGTACCATGCTTGAGACAGTGCAAAATATTACGCGTGACTTTCGTTTGCCGTTGGTCGGGGGAGAGAATCTCGATCGTCCAATCGGGAGCAAGCAGGAAAACATTTGCCACCGCACCATCGGCATCGCGCGGAATACGTTGCCAAACAAAGACGGTGACATCGGGTACGATCGATCGCCTACCAAACGTGCAGCGTAATTCTAGAAGTGCCCTGGCAATTTTTTGAGGCTTCGTTATGGCATTGATCGTCGTGACTAACTCCCCTTGAATTGTGCTGTGTTCTCCACCCGGCATTGGCTTCTGAATGATTTGCCCATCGATATATTCGCTGGCGGGCTTGGTTTCTGGCAGTTGCAGAAATGCCTCTAGCGTCAGGGTCTTCGCGGATATCTGTACCATTGTGGCGGCTCCAACCTTTTAGAGTGCTTCATTGCTATGCTAGTCTTCTGTGCTTCACGCCATCACATCCCTTAAAAAATCCGTTGGGATCTACGCGATCGCGCCTGAGAGTTTCTACACTGGAGGCGGGGCGATTGATTCTCAGCCCCTACTGGAGTGCTTGCTGGAGTGCTTGATCGCAGAAGCGATTCAGCATGTGATTGCCTAAAATAGTCATATCCGACTGATCGATCGGCAGGTGAACGTCTCAACCTGCACTGCTAACCTCGTATACCGCTGTAAGGAAAGAACGTTATGGGATTATTTGACCGTGTTAGCCGGGTAGTGAGAGCCAATCTGAACGATGTGGTCAGCAAGGCAGAAGACCCCGAAAAGATTCTTGAGCAGACTGTGATTGACATGCAGGAAGACCTGGTGCAGTTGCGGCAAGCTGTTGCCAGCGCGATCGCCACTCAAAAGCGTTCCCAGCAGCAGTATAACCAGGCTCAAACCGAGGCAAACAACTGGCAGCAGCGGGCACAGCTTGCCCTCCAGAAAGGTGATGAAAACCTGGCACGAGAGGCATTGGTTCGCAAGAAAACCAATAGCGAAACAGCAGCGACGCTGAAAACCCAGCTTGATCAGCAAGGCACAATGGTTGACACGCTCAAGCGCAACCTGATTGCTCTGGAAGGCAAAATCTCGGAAGCAAAGACTAAGAAAGACATGCTTAAAGCACGGGCAAGTGCTGCGAAAGCCAATGAACAACTGCAAAACACGGTTGGTCGTTTGGGTACTGGCAGTGCGATGGGGGCCTTCGAGCGCATGGAGGACAAAGTGCTTCAGATGGAAGCACGATCGCAAGCCTCCGCAGAATTGGCAGGTGCCGATCTGGAAAGTCAATTTGCCCTGCTGGAGTCAGGCAGCGGCGTTGATGATGAACTGGCAGCAATGAAGGCACAGTTGCTAGGACCAGCAACCCCTCAAAATCAGGCTCAGCTTCCTGGTGCAGCGACAACAGAGCCAACATCTGCTAAAGCCCCATCTACAGCGGCAGCCGATCCTGCCGTTGATGCCGAACTTGAAGACCTGAAGACAAAGCTGGATCAACTGTAAGGGAAAGGTTAAGAAAAGTCTCAAAGATGAAGGCTAAAGGCTAAGAAGCTCTTTTAGCCTTCCTTAAGATTTCAGACTTTCCTACTGCCTCTCTTTGCCTTGGCACCGCAGACTACGTCAGAATGTTGAGGCTTTGTTTACTGTGACATGGTTGTAAAAACGGGTATGAGTAGCGTCATTACAATTTCAGAGACTGATTTTGAAGCAGAGGTACTGCAATCAACTCAACCCGTGTTGGTGTATTTTTGGGCAACTTGGTGTGGTCCCTGTCGATTGATGACATCGGTTGTGAATGGATTGGCAACCAGTTACGGCGATCGCTTGAAAATCATCAAGATGGAAGTCGATCCGAACCCCACCGTTGTGGCGACCTATAAAGTCGAGGGTGTGCCAGCCTTCCGATTGTTTAAGTCTGGAGAAGTACTGGAAGCAGCCGAAGGAGCCATTAGCAAGCAAAAGTTGGAGGGCTTTCTGAGTCCTCATTTAGCGTAGAAGCATCGTTACCAAACGGACAAGTCGTTTCTACAGACAGGCAGAGCTGATTAGGCTAACTCCAACAGTTTGTGGTCAGTCCAAAGCGGTAAACTGAGGCTTACAGTTTTGTCATTTTCACGCTCAGCCTACTGCTGATGGCTGATGTCTTACCGCCATGCAATTCGCCAACCGCCTAAAACCGCTCCAGTCCAACGTTTTTGCTGACATGGATCAGGCAAAAGCTAGAGCCAGAGCAGCGGGAAAAACACTCATTGACCTCTCGTTGGGATCATCCGACTTGCCTGCGCAACCGCATGTGCTGGAGGCGATCGCACAATCTCTCCCTGATCCCACGACGCACGGCTATTTGCTGTTCCACGGTACTCAGGCATTTCGGCAAGCCGCTGCAACCTGGTACACCCAAAAGTTTGGGATCGCCGTTGATCCAGAAACGGAGGTTCTCCCGCTCATTGGCTCTCAGGAAGGCACGGCTCATTTACCATTGGCAATCTTAAATCCAGGCGACTTTGCGTTGCTGCAAGATCCTGGCTATCCATCTCATGCGGGAGGCGTTTACCTGGCAAGTGGGCAAATTTACCTGATGCCATTGCAGGCTGAGCATGACTTTCTGCCTGTGTTTGAGGATATTCCAACCCACGTATTGGCACAGTCGCGCCTGATGGTGTTGAGCTATCCTCACAATCCCACTACCGCGATCGCACCCCTGTCATTCTTTCACGCAGCCGTCGCTTTCTGCCAGCAGCATAACCTGGTGCTGGTGCATGATTTTCCATACCCGGATTTTGTGTTTGATGGCATTCAGCCACCGTCTGTCTTGCAAGCCGATCCAGACAAAACGGTGTCGATCGAGTTTTTTACGATGTCCAAGTCCTACAACATGGGCGGGTTTCGTGTGGGGTACGCGATCGGTAATGCGGATCTGATTCGTGCTTTGCGCCAGGTTAAAGCAGCGGTTGACTTCAATCAGTATCGAGGCATTTTGAACGGTGCGATCGCGGCTCTCACAGGAGACCAGGCAAGCGTTAGTGCAGGCGTAGATATTTTTCGTCAACGTCGTGATGCGTTTGTTGCAGCGCTGCATGACATTGGTTGGCAGGTGCCTTTACCCTCTGCCACGATGTACGTCTGGGCAAAACTGCCAGAATCCTGGGCAAACCGCTCCATCCAGTTTT
Source organism: Tildeniella sp. (assembly GCF_059505325.1). Classification (NCBI taxonomy): domain Bacteria; kingdom Bacillati; phylum Cyanobacteriota; class Cyanophyceae; order Oculatellales; family Oculatellaceae; genus Tildeniella; species Tildeniella sp. The sequence goes on along the minus strand of NZ_JCACKI010000064.1, from coordinate 552 downwards.
GTACGCAGCTAGCAGAAGCGACGGGTGTAGCAGTTTCACCCGGTGCGGGCTTTGGCAAATCCGGTGAGGGCTATGTCCGCTTTGCCCTCGTTCATGAACCTGCAATCTTGCAAACGGCTGTGGCGAGAATGGCAACGTTTCTGCATTCTTACTGAGTGGTTCAGCCTGCACACGTAGAGGCTTGGCGAAATTACTGGTTCATGACATCGCTGGTTCATGACATCGCTCATACCCAGTCTTCATCTAATCTTGATTGAATCATACCGTGACTTTACTGAGTCAAGGGATTCAGGGTTTACACTGGAGATAAGAAAACAATTCGGGCAGCCCGTGAGCCTACCGAGAAATGAGAAGCAGGCAATCTGACCTGATGGTAGAGATGGTTTTGTAGAAGCGTTTTCTCAACCTATCATGAGAGGCAAAGGGGAGCAGTTCTGCTCTCCTTTTTTTTGAGCTTTCAGCGATCGCGTAATGCCCAATTTGCTTTCATTTTCAGTCTAAGAGGACGTTTTAAAAGTCCAGATGCTTGTAGCATTGGCGACTGAAGTCGCG
>NZ_JCACKI010000063.1:0-21501 GCF_059505325.1 Tildeniella sp. | reverse complement strand
GCGCTAACCTGGGTATGGAAGTGATGCACGAGCGCAATGCGCACAACTTCCCGCTTGACCTAGCGGCAGGTGAAGCGACTCCTGTAGCCCTCTCGGCTCCTAGCATCAACGGTTAGTCCTAAAACGACTATATTGCTGATGGATTGACTACACAAAAAGCGCCCCCTCATGTGAGGGGGCGCTTTTTGCCTTTAGAGTTGAATAGTAAACTGCTTCAGATAGGGTCCGACTAGGCTTAACCTTTCCCCGTTAGGACTTACGCAGATTGACCAAAACCTCGGAGGTTTAAGCCAGAAGACATTCATTAACTAGCTTCAACTAGGTTAGAAAGGCTTTAGTCCCGACATTCTACCGGAGGAAGTTGGACAAAATCTGCACGTACCCAGCCATACGCACGACTTCTAGGAAAGCCCACCTGATACCAAACTTTCCCACTCTTGTCTTTGCGGCTCATCCATTGCTTGGGATCACTATTTTGACGTAAAAAGTCAACCCGGTCTCCTGGAAGCCCATAATGGCGAGCCTTGTAAGCGGTGTCAGGTCCTTCCCGCAGATTAATCCGTGCTTTGACATCTTGAGCAAGCAGTTTGGTGGAACAGTAGGTTCCATCCTTGGACGGCGAGTATCCAGTTCCCGCGCCTTGCCCTCGCGCCTCTGCCACAGATGCAAAACTCAAGACGATCGCTAATCCTAACCCTGTACCGAAACACTGCTTGATTTTCATAGCCTCTAATGCCTTCTGTGGATATATTTATAAGCGTGCCCATAGCAATGCCATAAAGCACGTTCTCAATACAACTCTGCGATGGTCAGTCTGATTAGGGCTAGATAAACCAGTAAGATGAGTGGTGGTTGGATCAACAGAGTAGAAGAGCGTTGCTAGCAGCACTATTGTACGGTCAGGAAGATTTGCGGTTGGAAACGGTTGCCGATCCAACGCCAGCAGCCGGAGAGGTTGTTATTCGAGTAGGGGTTGCGAGTACCTGCGGCACGGATTTAAAGGTATGGCGACGGGGTGGACATGCTCGGATGCTGAAGCCGCCCACGCTGTTTGGGCATGAGGCAGCGGGAGAGATTGTGGCGATCGGACAAGGCGTAACCCATTGGAAAATGGGCGATCGCGTCGTTGCCAACAATTCCGCACCCTGCATGAACTGCTTTTTTTGCAAAAAGGAGGAATATTCGCTCTGTCAGAATCTGTTGTTCAACAATGGCACGTTTGCTGAATACCTCAAAATCCCAGCACCGATCGTGCAGCACAACCTCCTGCAACTCTCTGATGGGATGCCTTATGCATTAGCCTCCATGACAGAGCCGTTGGCATGTGTGTTGCATGGGGCAGCGCGATCGCATGTGAAACCTGGCGATCGCGTTGTGGTGTTGGGCGACGGCGCGATCGGACTGATGTTTGTCGCCGCATTGTCATCAGGGCAAGGTGAATGGCACCGTTGGCAGCAGTCAGCGGTCAGCGGTCAGCCATTTGCCGAGGTGATTCTGTTGGGTGGCAGTGAGCAACGGTTGCAGCTTGGCGAAGTGCTGGGAGCAGTGAAGACGTTTAACTATCATCAAGTGGAAGATGTGCCAGCGCTGGTGAAGTCACTGACCGATGGTTGGGGCGCAGATGTGGTGATTGAAGCAACGGGCATACCATCTGTATGGGAGATGGCGATCGCCTGTGCCCGCCCTGGTGCTACGGTCAACCTATTCGGCGGCTGTCCCCGTGATACCAGTATTGCTGTAAGCACAGAACAGCTACATTACAGCGAGCTGACCCTCAAGGGGGTTTTCCACAACACGCCTACTTACGTTCGAGCGGCTTTGAAACTATTGGCAAGTCGCACTCTACCATTTGAGCAACTGATTAGCGAAGAGCAACCACTGACAGAGCTAGGTCAAGTGTTTGAAGCGATGAAGCAGCGAAAAGTGGTCAAAGTGGCTATTGTTCCCTAGCTGTTAGGGTTGCAGTGATAAGAGCGCAGTTCAAGGATAAGGCTCATTGCTCGTCGAACCGTTAGCGGTGACACTTCTAGCCAAAATCGTACATTTGTACTATAATCAAAGCAAACGATCGCTCATTGGCTAATGGGAGCGATCGTTTTCCTCTTTTGGCTTTTCCTATGATCACGTTACTTAGCCTGCTAGAACGCGCGAAGCAAGGAGATGCTGGCGCGATCGCAACGCTCATGAACGATGTCTTGCAAGCACAAGATGTATGGGTGAAAGCGATGTCAGATAGGGACTGTCTTCAGGTCATGCTGAAGTCTGCCGCTGTTTTAAACCAGGTCATTTGCATTGCGTTCGTTCAGCGAGGCTTGCAGCGCCTTCAGCCAGAAACGATTAAACACGTCAGGGTGTATGCGTGGCAAGTCGGTGATGCGTTTCCACTGTGGATTGCGACATTTGCCTTGGAGCAGAACTCATTGCTTCAAGATCAGCTCCAGGCCGTGAGCGATCGACCACTCATCAGTACGGGTGCAGACTTGCCTCTGGGTGATAGTACTTCGGCATCTTTACCGCAGCCCATACGAACCATTACATTGCCGCCTGCTGCTAAACGGCATTCTGAACTGTTTAAGCTGGGCTTTGTGCTTGTGCTGATGACAATGGTTTATTTTGTAGTGACGGGCGTGTAATGCCGGAATTGATCGGGAATACTGCGTTTAAGGTAATGGTGACAGGAGGCGCAGGCTAGATGACGCAACCCGATCGACTCCCAACGATAAAGCAGCTTGCCAAACAGGGCGATCGCACTGCCATCGCTCAGCTCATCAGTCAGGCTGTAGCTCACAAGCGCATGTCTGCTACGGTGGCGTTCTTTGACAGCCACTTAGAGGTTCACCTGGAAGCGACTGTGACTCCTAATCAGCACGTTGCGACAACGCTGATACAGCGGGAACTAGTCAGTCTGAGACAGGCAACAATTACAACCGTCATCATTAGCGGCAGACAGTCTGGGGCTGAGCAGCACGACTGGGTAAAGGAGTTGCAGCTTGCAGCAGAGCCTAGCGTTGCGAAACCAGTACGACGATCGCGGCGTAGCGGCAAGCGCCCCTTCACCCTCACATTCAACGATGTGCGTCGCCTGCTTATCCAGTTCAATCCCCTTAAAGCTGGATTCATCGGTCTTTTAGCTCTTTACGCTGTTTTTGGAGCATCGAACTATACGGTGGACGGCTTCTTAGAGGGCAGCGATCGCGTCATGATGTTTCTGCATGGCGTGAATCTCATCTTTCACGAAGCTGGGCACACGATTCTGGCTGGTTTCGGTCGATTTCTGCACATTCTGGGTGGCTCATTGATGCAGGTGATGGTGCCTGCCGTGATTGCAGGCTATTTTGTGGTGACACGTCAGATGTATGCCGGCGCGATCGCCCTCTGTTGGACGGCGCAGAATCTATGGGATGTTTCGATTTACATCAACGATGCTCAAGAGCGATCGCTGCCATTGTTGGGTGGTGAAGGTGTCCTGCACGATTGGCACTTTCTGCTGCTCGATCTAAATCTGCTGGCACAGGCGCAACTGGTTGGCGGGATAGCATTCTTTTTGGGATCAGTGCTGTACCTGACGGCGATCGCTGGCGGCATCTACTATGCGCGTGTAGAAGGCTAATTGCTTAGAGTCGGTAAGAAATTGAGAGCCGCGATCGATTCTTAAGCACCGTCAAACCTTACCGTGTCGTGATGCTATTGACTACACTCAATGCCAAGCCAAGAGCCAACTCCAAGGCACAGACGCATTCAGCGATACGTTCCCAAATCAACTCAAGAAGCAGAATGTGTCAAACACAGAACGGAGAGGGAGGGATTCGAACCCTCGGTACGGTCTTACGATTCGTACAACAGATTAGCAATCTGCCGCTTTCGACCACTCAGCCACCTCTCCAGGTGATGGAACATCATAATAACAGATCTCGCTCTGCCGACACCAGCGTTACGCGGTCACTTTGAGCGTTAACGCATTAAAAAAACTGATAACAGGTGAAAAGGGCACGAAGTCCTGTGCTTTGCGCCCTCGGTCTGGAACCGCAGGTCGATCGGTCAACAAACAGCCAGCGTTACAAACGACAGCAAGCCAGCAATGACATAAAAGGCAGCAACAATGCGAGTTTCAGACCAGCCTGACAGCTCTAAATGATTATGGTAAGGAGACATTTTGAAAAACCGCTTGCCAATGCCATCTGAACCTTTCGTTGCTTTGTAGTAACCGACCTGAAGCATCACTGAGAGGGTCTCGATTAAAAACAGACCGCTCAGTATAAGCAGTGCAAAGAGACTGTTCGTCAATAATGCCACCGCCGCTAAGGCACCGCCCAACGCCGTTGAACCTGTGTTACCCATGAAGACCCTCGCGGGGTTGCGATTGTGTAACAAGAAACCCAGACAGCTACCGCTCAAACAGGCACAGAACAGCATCAATTCTGGTGAGGTTGGCGCAATGAGGGCACCTAAACCCAAAAGGGCGATCGCGACCGTCCCTCCAGCCAAGCCGTCTACTCCGTCCGTGAGGTTGGTCGCATTGCTTTCTGCCGTCAGCACAAAGACTGCAACCAGCCAGAAAAACAACCCCAGCGGCAGCATGAGACCGAAGGGTAGCGCAATCGTTGTGATGGTCGCTGGCTGCGTCCAGGCTAACCAGAGACAGAACAGCGCACCGACTCCAATTTGCAGGAGCAACTTCATCCGAGGCGTGATGCCTTTGTTTGAGCAGCCACGAATGATTTGCCAGTCGTCAATCCAGCCGATCGCGCCGTAGGCAAAGGTGAGCGCTGAAACGGCAAGTACTGGTGCGGCAAAGCCTGACCAGACAATTGCTACTAGCAAGGCGATCGGCAAAAAGAAGACACCTCCCATCGTTGGTGTGCCAGCCTTTTTTAGGTGCGACTTGGGACCATCTTCGCGGATGACTTGTCCCGCTTTGAGTGCCCGGAGGGAAGGGACTGCCCAAAAACCAAGCCCACCCGCTGCTACAGCGCAGAACCAAAACGGTAGAGTGAGCGAAAACACCTGCACTAGCGATCGCCCTGCCCATTCATCCGCAATGACGGTGAAGGCACTAAGTCCGATCGCTAATAAGACGAACAGCCGCATCCCTGAAAGATTTAACGTTTGAGTCGAAAATAATTTAGCGTCCACGAAACTCTCACTTCACTCCACACATTACACACACGCGTTCACTGTCAAGCTTCGGAAAAACTACCTGATGTTTAGCAAAGCAGGTCAAGCTAATCTTCTAGCTCCAAATCATCATCATCGTCGTCAAGATCAAAACTGGGGTCTTCGCCCGCCATCAAATCGTTAAGTTCTTCACCATCCGCTTCACGGTAACTAACTTCCTGGACATCACGTGCCAGCAAACGCCCTGTATCTTCAAGCCAGTCCAGAATCGATGTTTCTTGCTTGAGTGGAATGACGGCGGCTCGTTGGCTGCGAGGTTCTTCACGAAGAGAGGGATTGTAGGTCATACGCGCTTTGTGATTGGATCTAGTCGTGCGATCGATACTATTCAAATCTTAGCCACAATCGACACGACATCTCTAGACTTTACGGATGAAACAACCAGAGTGTATCACCATAGAGAGGAATTGCAAGAGTTTTTTCCGCTCAAAGTCACACGATAAATTAGGTGCTATGAGTCTCTGCACAGTTGTTTTACCTCTTTAAGTTTCACCGGGCTGATAAAGCCATCCGTAAGAAAAGAACCTTCGCTTGAGTCGTTGCTCTGGAGATTGATCAAAATGATTGGTAAAGCGACATTGTTACAGGCGATCGCGGGAACAAATCGTGGCTTGTTGGCAACCGATAACGATAAGCAGGCGATTGCAGTCGCGATCGCTCAGCTAGAAGGCTATAACCCCACCCCACTACCGCTCAAAGCAACCGCTTTACTCGACGGTGACTGGCGCTTGCTCTACACAACCAGTCAAGAGCTATTGGGCATCGATCGCGTACCGTTGGCTAAATTGGGACAAATCTATCAGTGCATTCGGACGGCTGAAGCAAAAATCTACAACATTGCTGAAATCAGTGGATTGCCCTATCTCGAAGGTTTGGTCAGTGTCGCTGCCCGCTTTAGCCCTGCGTCAGAGCGGCGAGTGACGGTCAAGTTTGAGCGAGCAATCATTGGCTTCACGCGGCTCGTTGGCTACCAATCACCCGATCGCTTCATCCAAGATATCGAAGCGGGCAAAAAATTTCCGGCGATCGACTTTAATATTGGCGATCGCGATCAACAAGGCTGGCTCGACACCACCTATCTCGACGAGGATATGCGGATTGGACGCGGCAATGAAGGCAGCGTATTTGTGTTGACGAAGAGGTGAGGGGAGAGGAGTGAGGAGTTAATTGAGCGCGGTCAGCGGTCAGCGGTCAGCTATCAGCGGTCAGCTTTTTAGCCTTTAGCATTCATCTTTACTCCCCACTCCCTACTCCCCATTCCCTACTCCCCACTCCCCACTCCTTGCCTCCAACTCGTTCTTTATGATCGAAACACTTCACCCCTCTCCCCTCTCTCCTCTCCCCTCTCCTCCCCTCCGCCTGTCTCAGTCGCAGTTGAACCGACTTGCTGCGTGTCCGCGCCGATTTCAGCATACGGATTTAGAGCAGTTGGCAGCGCCGAGTGAACCCGACCAACAGGAGCGGCAGAATCAGGGGACGCGGTTTCACTTGCTCATGCAGCAATGGCTGTTGGGTTTGCCTGTGGAACCGTTGGTACAGGAGGATGCTCAACTGCAAGCCTGGTTTGATGCGTTTATAGCAGTCGCTCCTAAGATTCTGACATTAGGGGACGATCGCCCCCTTTGGGGACAAAGCGAACATGCGCGGACGCTAGCGTTTGAAGGCTATTTGCTGACCGTGGTGTATGACTTGTTGCTTGCCAATGGTCAGCAGGCGCAAATTCTCGATTGGAAGACCTATCCCCGTCCACAAAACCCGCGCTACCTGTTGCAAAATTGGCAAACACGGCTGTATCCCTTTGTGCTAGCAGAAGCGAGCGATTATGACCCCGATCGCATTGCCATGATCTACTGGTTTTTTGAATCCGGTGAGCAAGCCCCAGAAGCCCGACGCTTCAATGCTCCCTACGATCGCAGCCAGCATGAACAAACCCGCACGGATCTCACTCATTTGTTAGCCCAACTCACAGACTGGCTTGAGCGCTATCAAAACGGCGAACCCTTCCCGCAGGTGCCTTTAGAATCGAAGGAATGCGATCGCTGTAGCTTTGCTATCCGGTGCGATCGGGTCGTTTTTCAGGATCATGCGTCACAGACTCAGAGCGCTCCAGACAATGCTTTCTCGTTGCCCAATCTTGCTGATATTCAAGAAGTCTCGTTGTGAGGAGTGGGGAGTGAGGAGTGAGGAGTGAGGAGTGAGGAGTGAAGTAAGCGCTTCCTTACCCACAGCCGTTTTCATTTGCATTCACCACACCCTACACCCCACACCCATATTCGCTTGACTGTGGCTTACCCAATCAGTAACCGCTGTAAGTCGATGGCGATGCGCTTTTTGGTCTGTGTACGGCTACGATACGAGCAGATTGATGTGCAATAGGGACATCTAAACCTTATGTCTGAGTATCGTCGGCAGACACCAGCAAACAGTCTTCAGCAAGATCGACCTCGCCTTCATCGCCGTGCAGCAGTCCGGAAATGGGTTCGCTGGCTGCTTGTTGGTCTTCTCCTGCTTGGTTTAGCGGCTTATCTGGGCGTGCAACTCAGCCCATACCCGAAAGCACTCCTGATTCGGTATGGCTTTGACAAGGGCGCTGTAGAAATCGCGCAGAAGCTTGAGAAGCATGTGCCTCCTGGTGTCACGGCAATTCTCAATGAGCCGTATCGATCGCATGACAACGATGCGCTGCTCGACGTGTTTTATCCACAAGCCCTTCAGTCTTCGGCTCAGGTTCTCCCGACGATCGTCTGGATACATGGCGGTGCCTGGATTTCTGGCAACAAAAGCCATGTGGCAAATTACCTGAAGATTCTTGCGTCTCACGGCTATACGGCGGTTGGGGTTGGTTACTCGATCGCGCCAGAGCATCAATACCCCACACCGCTCATCCAAATCAACGATGCCCTCAACCATCTTCAACAGCAGGCAAAGCGTCTCCACATCGATCCGAACCGTTTTGTGTTAGCGGGCGATTCGGCGGGTGCTCAGATGGCATCACAAATGGCTGCGATCGTCACAAACCCTGCTTATGCAAGTACGCTCGGTATCCGACCCGCGTTGCAGCCAAGTCAACTCAAAGCAACCCTCCTAAATTGTGGAGCCTACGATCCCAAGAGCGTGAACTATAACGGCTCGTTCGGTTCCTTTCTCCAAACGGTGATGTGGTCATACTCAGGCACGAAGGCTTTTTTAACTGACCCAAACTTTCAAAGCTTCGCGGTCATCAACTATGTCACTAAAAATTTCCCGCCTTCGTTTATCACGGCTGGCAATGCCGATCCACTTGCGCCTCAATCGATCGCCTTAGCCCAAAAACTGACTCAAGCAGGCGTGCGAACCGATACCCTGTTCTACCCCAACGACCACACGCCTCCGCTGGAACACGAATATCAATTCAACCTCGACCTTGCAGATGGACAACAGGCACTGAAGCGGATATTAGCGTTTCTACAAACGGCATTAAAGTAGCTCTCATCGAGATTTGATTGTGAACGGTTTCGTCTGCGGGTGTAAAACATTGAGTGTAGAACACGAGGCTTTAAGCTTGGAGCACGAACCGTTGCGATTAGAACTCAAGTCTTCAAGTGCAAAACGCCACGCTCCGAGAGTAGAACCCGACACTCCGGCTTTAGAGCACGGGACTTCGAGCCTAGAACCCGACCTTTCCTCTCTGAACCCCGAACCGTCGAGCGCTGAACTCGACACTCCAACCTCTAAGCTCAAACCTTCGAGCGTGAAACCCAAAGCCCTAACTTCAACGCCTGAACCTTCAGCCTCAAAACGCCGCTGACTATGACCGACACTGCTAAATCTCCTGAAGAACCACAATTGGCGATCGATGTCCGCGAGATGGAAATCGATGACCTTGCGCCTGTCTTCCACTTGGGCGAAACCCTCTTCACCAGCGACCTCTACCCCTACATCTACCGCACCTGGGATCAGTGGGAAGTGATTGGACTGTACAACACCGATCCAGAGTATTGCCTGGTGGCTGAAGTAGAGGATCAACTGGCGGGTTTCATCCTGGGCACCATTATTAACAAAGCCTCCTGGACGTATGGCTACATCATCTGGCTGGGCGTGAACCCTGCCTTCCATCGACGGGGCATTGCCGACAAGCTGGTGGATAAGCTCGTTGAGCGCATGATCGACGATGGCGCACGGTTCATGATGGTGGATACTGACCCCGAAAATACCCCAGCGCTCAAGTTTTTTGCCCGTAAAGGCTTTGGCAATATGCGTAAGCACGTCTACCTGTCAATGAACCTGAGCAAGCACGAATACTACGGCAAACTCATCGCCTACGAACGCGAAAAAGCCGAACGTCAAGTCTGGAAACGTCCCAAGAAGCGATCGCCCAAAGCTTAAGCTACATGAGATTACTTTCTGGAAGCCTGCTGTAGCGTTATTCTGTAGGTAGAAAGTTTGTGGGAGATGGACTATTCCGACTGAAGACCAGATGCGAATGTGTTTCATTCTCTGTCGATCGCTCACCCAGCTCTATCGGTCGATCGATCTTGTGGATGTGGACGATCGAACCGGGAACGTTGTCATCCTGACGGGAGAAGAAACCCAAATTTCAATTCGTCCCAACGGTAAGTGGAGGTTTGAATGATGCAACCTGACTTTAGTGCTATGACTCGCAAGGAGCTACGGGCTTATTTGCTGACCCATCGGGACGATCGGGACGCTTTTTATGCCTATGTCGATCGATCGGAAGTCGAAGCCAACTGGATCGAGTTTCCGCCTGTTCAATCAATGGATGAGCTAAAAAATTTCCCCGAATTCTTTGAAAAAGTGCGACGAAACGGCACATAAATACTATTCAATTTGCTGATGGCTTCGATATACATGCTTGTCATGGCAGCAGTTTAGACTACCACCATTGAGCTTCAAGGGGACTGGTCATGGTACAGCAGTACGATCCGTTGCGCTACCTTCCCACCGATGAGGATTTGCCCTCTTCGGATGAGACCCCTGTGGATAACGAGCTGCAAAACCTGATCCCAAATTTGCTGCTGACCATTCTGGCAACCATCTGGGACGATCGCCAGGACTGGTTTTTTGGCGTAGATATGGGCATTTACTACAGTCCTGAGCCGCCCTATGTGCCCATCATTCCCGATGGCTTTCTCAGTTTGGGCGTAGAACGGCGAAAACGAGGCGATCGGGGGCGCTTGAGTTACGTCCTGTGGCGCGAAAATAACGTTGTGCCGATACTGGTGCTGGAAACCGTTTCGGAAACTTATAACGGTGAATACGACACCAAAATGGCGAAGTATGTCGAGTTGGGAGCACTGTATTACGTCATTTACAACCACAGTCGCCAACGCCCCAACCACGAACCTTTTGAGGTTTATCGACTGGAGAACGATCGCTATGTCAAACAGTCTGGTGAGCCGTTTTGGATGCCCGAAGCAGGCATTGCGATCGGACGTGGACAGGGCACGTATGCCGCATGGGAGCGTGAATGGCTCTACTGGTTTGATGAGAACGGCGATCGTTATCCTACCCCTGATGAACAGGTAACACTTGCCGAACAACAGGCGGCACAAGAACGGCAGTTACGCGAAGAACTGCTGGCAAAGTTGCGCGATCGTGGCATCGACCCCGACACACTCTAACCCTTCTGCCCTCTGCCCTCTGCCTTCTGCCTTCTCCTAGAGCCTCATCTCCTCATCCAGATAGCGCTTGTAGCCTTTCTCTTGTAGCTTCGCCTGCTTTTCCACCACAATTTGAGCAAGGCTCTGGCGATACTGCTGCACTTTTTCGAGCAGCGCTGGATCGTGGGTTGCCAGAATTTGCACGGCGAGGAGTCCGGCATTACGGGCATTGCCGATCGCCACTGTTGCGACGGGGATTCCGGCGGGCATCTGGACGATCGAATACAGCGAATCCAGTCCTTGCAGATGACGACTGATGACAGGCACGCCAATCACAGGTAAAGGTGTAAGAGCCGCCACCATTCCCGGCAAGTGTGCCGCACCACCTGCGCCTGCGATGATCACTTTCAGCCCGCGCACATGTGCCTGTTGAGCGTAGTCCACCATCCGTTCGGGTGTGCGGTGTGCTGACACAATGCCAATTTCACAGAGGATGTCGAATTCTTCGCAAGCCGCGATCGCGTCCTGCATGGTGGGCAAATCGGAATCGCTGCCCATGATGATGCCGATGGGGGGGGAAGGCATTTGCAAGGATAAAGGATGAAGGCTAAAGGATAAGTTTTGAGTTAATTAGGACTGACGCAAAGATCCCCGACTTCTACGATGGGATCGGCTTTGTCTAAATTTTAACCAGAAGTCGGGGATCTAAATACTTTGTGCTAAAACCTCGTAACAAGGTCAAGCGAGAATTCAGGTGCAGATAGTAGCGGCTTAACGGCGATCGCACCGTGATTCAGTATGTCGCCACCTTTCTGCGAGTAGGACGCAAAGACGGCATCATTCAGTATTTTGCTTGTCTCCATAGGAAATATGAAAATATACGGAAAGATTCTGTCTATCCACTCTCAGGAGCGTATTCTGCAGAAGAATTCTACTTAAACACCAAATTTGGGGTGTTGTGCCGAATCATTCTATCTATTCACTCACTATGGAATTTTAGGCGGAATCTTTCCGCCTACTAATAGTTGGGCTACTTGAGTCCTTGATGGAGACATTTGAGTATTTGTTGTAAAGCGTAGTAAGGTCTGTAAATATTTAGCTGAGGATTTATGGAGCAGTTTGAAGGGCAATTTGTTATTGAGTACTTTAAACAAGTCAGAGGAGAACTCACAACAAGAGTACAAATCCACACCAACCTTGTCCTTCAAAAAGTTGCTACTTGTGGAGCAGCGCTAGGATTCATGTTCAATCAAAAAATTGTTGATTCTGAATCATTAGTTCCACCTGATATTCAGTTGTTAGGATTTGCACTCATTCCAATCATTGCTATGGGGTATGACGTATTAATTGCTCGAAATATTAACAGTTTACATAGGCTCGGTACATTTATTCGCAATGAGTTAGAGCCTTTAGTCCCTAGTATGAGATCGAATCTATGGGAGACAAAATATGGTCAGCCGGATACATCTAAGCCTAAAAATCACGGGGCTGCTGAGATCAATTTTCTTTCGTTATTCACTTTAGCAACAGAGATCACTGCAACAGCTATTTTTTTGCACAAACAGCCAAGTTACTTAGTTATTATCGTAGTTCTGTTTCTTCTTCATATTTTTGTCTTTTTATACATGAAGCATCAAATACTACAATTTGACACATTCAAGTAGATAAATCGTAGAGTGGGCAGTGCCCATCCTACTCAGGGCTTTAAATTTTGCTGACCAATTTGTCATACTCTGCGTGTGTCCCAATCCAAAACCAGGAAATACCGTTCTTTACTTCCACACCTAAAGCGCGATAGTTCAACCCTGCTCGAACTGACCAATACTTGTTACCCAGCTTCTTGAAATGCAACGAGGGATGCGACGGATCGGTTTTGAGCAACTCGTAGCACTGATCAGCAGTTCGCTGAACGCTTTCGGGTAAAGCCTCATAGCATTGCCAGAAGCGTCGAGTCGTATAGTGCATTCGATGTTACAGTTCTCGGCAATGTCCAGCTTCAAATTCAGCGATCGCCTCTTGTGCTAACGCCTCTAATTTACCGCCCGCAATATCTTGTTCGATTTGTTCATCCCAGCGTGCATAATCCAGGTCGAAAAACCAACGCCTTAGTCTCTCAAACTCATGAGACGGCAGCGAGAGAATGGCATTTTCAATGTTCTCAAGTGACATTAGCTGTTACCTCTCTGTCCTGGAGAAAATTATAGCGTTGCTGGCAAAGCAATACTTCAGCAGGCTAGCGACCAGGCTCACTGGGCACAGATCGCCCTTGCAACTCAGCTCAGAGCTTGCGGCGTTCTGGTGCAGCGACTTGTGATATCGCGCTGAAGGCTGCTTCCATTGCTTCACTCAGTACCATTGATAGGTTCAATAGCTTCAGGCAACACGACAGGAATTTCTGCATTTATAAATCCAGAAGCATCACGAGTGACGATCGCATCAACGCCATACACTACCGCACAAGCATACTGTACTGCGTCTTCAAAATCCTCGAAGTTTAACTCAAGCGCTTGTTCCAACACCGCTAAATCGACGGTACAAATGGTTAGATCGCTTAACACCTGAGTAATAGCATCTTGCGCCACTGCTCTTCCTGCTACCCTACGAACAATGTAGTAAATGTTGGTTATTGTCGTTGCTGCAATAAACCCCTCAACTTCTCCAGCATCAATACGCTCAAATAACCTTGCGGCATTGCCCACAAACGGCTCTCGTTCTTGTAAAAAATCAAGAACAACATTTGTATCAATTAAAACTCGCATTACTGATACTTCTCGGTCAGATAAGTTACATAATCTGCCTGGGCGTTACTCTCTCCTGCATCTGCCGAAAGCTTAGCAACACCTCGTAAACGCGACAGTCCCCGCTTTGGCTTGAGGGTTGCTTCCTGCTTCAAAGAGACCAGGAGAGCTTGTACTAACTGCCAGCGATCGCCAGTAGACAACTGCAACGCTTGATTTTGGATTTCTTGTAACGTCATCAGCCTTTTCCTAGCCACTCTTTAGCCATTGTAAATTGCTGCTGCCTCTATTACTTGAAAGCACTCCTGGTCAAGAATTTCTGCCCAACTTTGAAGGCTAACAAATAAGCGTTCGGTTACGTCTCAATCGCTTTCGCTTACTAAGCGGCACTACTACTTTGTCTCCATCCAGTTTTCGCCAGCGTGAATTTCCACGACTAAGGGAATGGATAGCTCGACGGCTGATTCCATCGTGGCTTTGATTTTGGGTCCCAGTTCTGCCCATTCGTTGGGGGGCATCTCGAAGACGAGTTCATCGTGGACTTGGAGTAAGAGGCGTGCCTGATACGGTGCGATGAGGTCGTGCAGTTTGACCATCGCAATTTTGATGATGTCGGCGCTGGAGCCTTGAATGGGCGCGTTGGCAGCGGCACGGAGCGATCCGGCATCGTACTGGTCGCGGAGTTTGAGTTTGGTGAGGTCGATCGCCCCTGGTTCCGTGCCTCTCAACCGCTTGAGCGATTCGCTGGCAAAGTTGAAATAGCGACGGCGACCGAGAATAGTTTCGACGTAGCCGTTGGCGATCGCTTCTCGCTGCATTTGCTGGAGGTACTCAAAGACTTTAGAGTAGCGTTCGTTGAAGCGATCGATAAACAGCCTAGCGTCGTTAAATTTTACCCCAGCTTCTCGTGCAAACCGATGGGCACCCATGCCGTAAATCACGCCGAAGTTGATGATTTTGGCGAGGCGGCGTTCTTCTGAGTTGATGTCGTCTTTTTCGAGCAGCAGTTTTGCGGTCAGGGTGTGAATGTCCCCATTGTCTCGGTAGGTGTCGAGTAAGATGGGTTCCTGGCTCAGGTGGGTCAAGATGCGGAGTTCGATTTGGGAATAGTCGGCTGCGACCATCACCCAACCGGGTTCGGAGACAAACGCTTTGCGGATCTGGCGACTGAAGGCAGTACGAATCGGAATGTTTTGCAGGTTGGGATTGGAAGAAGAGAGCCGTCCTGTAGTCGTGCCAGTTTGATTAAAGTCGGTGTGGACGCGATGGGTATCGGGACGCACCAGCAGCGGCAACGCATCAACGTAGGTAGACTTCAGCTTGCTCAGGGTGCGCTGTTCCAAGATGGCATCGATGACGGGATGATCGCCTTGCAGTTTTTCCAGCGTCGCGGCATCGGTGGAAAAGCCCGTCTTCATGCGGCGCGATTTTTTGGTGTCCAGTCCCAGGGTATTAAACAGCAAGTCGCTGAGTTGTTTAGGAGAACCGAGGTTGAACTTTTGTCCCGCAACGTCGTAGGCATGGAGTTCGATCGCCGCCAAGTCCGTCTCCAACTTCTGCGAAAGTTCCTTGAGATAGGCAACGTCAATATGCACCCCGCAGTACTCCATTTCTGCGAGGACAGGCTCTAGCGGTTGCTCAACGTCCAGCAACAACCGATGCAGAGCAGGAATTGGCTCCAACAAGGCGCGGAGCTTGGGGACGAGCAGAAACGTGGTGTAGGCATCTAAGCCGCAGTAGTCCGCGACTGCCGGAACGTCTAAATCGGCGATCGTCTTCCCTTTGGGCACCAAATCTTTGTAGCTTTGAGCCGTAATGTTCAGGTGCTTGCTGCTCAGGTCGGTTAGATTGTGGCTCTCGTCAGGGTTGAGGACGTAGCTTGCCAGCATGGGATCGAAGACTACGCCTGCCAGTTTGATGCCCTGACAGCGCAGCACGAGGCGATCGAACTTGGCATTTTGCAACGCTTTGGGATAGTCAGCGCTTTCGAGAATGGGGCGCAGTGCTTCGAGCGTGGCTACTTTATCAAGATTGCCGCCATTGGTATGTCCCAGCGGAATATACGCCATGTCGTCTAGCTCAGCACCCCAGCAGCAGCCAATGCCCACGAGATCAGCATCGCGGGGTTCCAAAGCAGTGGTTTCGGTGTCCCAGGCAACGGGGATTTCGGGGCTGGTGAAGGTTTTGAGGCGATCGACTAACTCCGTCAGCTTCTCAGGCGTATCGATGATGTGCGGCGTAATGGCGACGGGCAGGACTTTTTGCGCGGCGATCGTATCTTCAGCGCTAAAGAACCACAGGTCGCCATCTTCCCGGTACTGAGGAGTAGCCGCCGCTTTCTGATTTTCTGCTGAGGCTGCATCCTCGGACGCTTCCTCTTGAACACCTTTGAACTGACGATGCACTTTCTGAATGCGATCGATAAAGGTGCGAAATTCCAGCTTTTCGAGCAGTTCATTCACGACGGTTTCATCGAAATCGCGGATGCGGCACGACTCCCAATCGACTTCCAGCGGCACATCCAGGTGAATCTGCGCCATCCACTGCGAATGTCGTGCCTCGTCTTTGCCCGCTTCGAGCTTCTGCCGCACCGCACCTTTAATCTGATCCAGCGACTCGTACACTTTTTCCAGCGAACCGTAGGTGGTGAGTAGCTGCACTGCCGTCTTATCCCCAATGCCTTTTACGCCAGGAATGTTGTCGGAACTGTCGCCACACAGCGCTTTGTAGTCCACCACCTGCGACGGCAAGATCCCCATTTTCTCCTTCACCTGCTCCACGCCAAACTCTCTGGGTGGCGGTGTGCCTTTACCGTAAACAGTGCTCAGATAGAGGACTTTCGTGGTGGCTTCGGCATCGACTAGCTGAAACAGGTCACGATCGCCACTTAAAATCTTGACCAGAAAGCCATCCGTCTTCGCCCGCCGTGCCAGCGTCCCAATCACGTCATCCGCTTCGTAGTTTTCTGCGGTGAGAATGGGCAGGTTCAATGCCAACAGCAACTCTTGCAGGTTCGCAATATCGGGAATGAAATCCTCCGGCGTTTCCGCTCTGCCCGCTTTGTAGGTATCATCCGCATCGTGGCGAAAGGTCTTTTCGGACAGGTCAAAGGCGATCGCTACGTACTGCGGTTTTTCTGCCTCCATCGTTTCTAGCAGCGCTTTGAGAAAGCCGAAAGAGACGCTGGTGGGAATCCCGCTTTTCGTGCGAAGCCCACCATCCCGACCTTTGGCAAACGCAAAGTAGGAACGGAACGCCAGTGAATGCCCGTCGATGAGGAGAATGAGCGGTTTGGTTGGATCAGCAGGAGAAGCCAAGGGAATGCCATTGAAGGAGACAAAATCTATTGTAAGGAATTCAGGCGATCGGCGTTGGTCTTAGACCTCGAAGGTTTGACAGACTCAGAGGTTTCCAAAACCTCCGAGGTCTTGAGGGCGCTGCTTGTATATGCTGTCCTGTGGATGCGATCGCTAATTACACTGACTTAATTACTGTCCAGGAACCTGTGTATTTTGGGCGATCGCAGCGTTCAATCGAGTGAAGTGGCTAGGATTGAGTGTCAGAATTCTGTCTGCTGATACCTTGAGAGCAGCTTGAGCGATTAAAGCATCAAAAACTCCACCACCCGGCAAGTTAAGGGCTGTCATTTGCGCGATCTCAGCTTGATAGTCTGCTGTTTCTAATGGAATCGCCTCCAGATATTGGAGGTAGCTCTCAACTAACGTTCTGGCTGCTTGGGGAGCCATTCGGGGTTGGCTGGGCATTCGAGTCATCACCGAGTATAGTTCTGCCAGACTATGGGTAGAAAGACAGCCTTGAATTTGACTCAGTTTTGCTGCCTGTAATTGAACAAAGCAGGGTGCATGACTTGGGTGCTTTGGAAGGGAAGCAGCAATGATCACAGAGGTGTCAAATAGAACTTTCACAGTCCTACCTGCTCCCAGTCACATTCTTCACGACTTTGAGTGATGAGTGCATCAAAGTCAATGTGATCGAGAGACTCGGTGTCGAAGACCAGAAGACCGTCCTTTTGTCTCAGTCCAGTGTGAGACGTTGAGGGAGTTGAAACAGGTTGCTTGAGGCGATCGATTTTTTCTGTCAGGGTTTGGATGATAAATTGCTCTGGTGAAATACCTTGACTGGCTGCAATTTGCTCGATCGCCTGTTGCAAAGCAGGTGAGAGGTGCATAAGTAGAGTTTTGGAGATGATGTTTCAACTAGATTTGACTTCTGCCCTCCATCCTAAAACAAACTCAAACAGCGGTTACCTGACTCCATCACCGAGTGGGCGCTCACGACGACCTACAGAAGTTATCCAGTCCTAAAGAGCATCAAGTTCTTCAGGCAGCACTCCACGTAGAACGAAGAGAGGCTTGACTGAAGCGACGATCGCCTTCAATCAAGCGATCGCCTGAGCCAGTTCAGACATTGCTCAACCTAGTTCATCGATTGCTCGACCAGTCTCAGAGATCACTTGAGCCAGTTCAGCGATCGCTCGACCAAGCTTAGAGATCGCTCAACTTAGCTAAAAGACTGCTCGACTTAGCGCAAAGACAGCTTGACTTATCTGGGAGACTGCTCGACCGAATTCAGAGATGACTCGACCTGGATCAACCTTTACTTGAGACATCGTTTTGCTCACTCGACTGAGCTTTGATATAGCTCATCCAGGTCATGTAACGACTCAACTCATCTCAGAACTGGCTCATCCTATGTCAGAGATAGCTCAACGAGCTTGCAGGATTGCTCGGCTAGACGTTTCGCTGGCTCAGGCGCAACGGTTTCATGCATCAGTCCAGATGCACAACCTGGGTTTTCGTTCTGATGCCTCAGGCAATCTGCAATGAAGTTCCAAAGACGTTCGGCTCCGGTAGCGATTCACCCTGTTTGACAGCAGATTCAATCAATAATTCCAGAACGTCTTGAGCATTGGTTAAGGCTTCACTGTAGGTTTCTCCATGTGTGTGGCAAAACTCTCCCTACTCAGGCAGAGTGACGACGTAGCACTGATCCTTACCAGACCACTGAATGAGGATCGTATAACGGCTCTTCATCCTTCCTCCTGGTTAATTTCTGTAAGCATCTTTTCGATGCCTGCAATTTAAAATCACTACAAGAGACTCTTGATCGTCGATCTCGTAGCGAACGCGATAGTCTCCGACTCGAATGCGGTATTCGTGATCAAACCCTTTTAGTTTTTTGACTCCTGATGGGCGAGGGTTTTCGACAAGTAGTGAGATCTTCTCTACCATGCTCTCTCGCACCTCATTTGATAGATTATCAAGCTGTTTCTGCACGGGTTTAGGAATGACAACCGTGTAGCTCATGAGGCTTGTTCAGACCGATCGGCGATGTAGTCCTGAAGCGTCTGGTACTCTCCTGCTCTGTAGGCTCTTCGCGCCTCTGCCACTTCCGCTAGCATCGTTGGGTCGTGCTCCAGCAAGTCGTCTTCCGCGTCAGCAATCTGTGCTTCTAACAGTTCTAGCAGCTTCAGCTTGTCCTCCAGCCCTAAGGACGCAATGGCATCCATCAGTGACGTAAACGGAACCTGCAACTCAACACTATCTGGCATCATGTTTTCCCTTAAGCGTGTCGCCTCATCAACCTGAAACCAGTGTATCAACCATAACGACTCACCATACCTTATCCCCTACACCCCACACCCTATCCCCTTTTTTGATAGTCCACCGTCGCGCCCCTTGGCAAACGCAAAGTAAGAACGGAATGCCAGCGAATGCCCGTCGATGAGGAGAATGAGCGGCTTTGGTTGGGAAGAAGAGTTGGCAGACAACGGTTTGGTTTAATAGCAGTGGAGAACAAGCCCTATTGTAGAGAATTCGCTAGCCGATCAGATCCCCGACTTCTTGAAGAAGTCGGGGATCTTGGGTTTAATCGCTCTTGGGTCAATCGCTATCGATATAGTCGCTACCTTTGCAGATGCCCGCCCCCGTGAAGCAAGGTTCGCCTACAATGAAGTGCATCGCGATCGTCTGGAGTGCCCTATGCAAATCACTCTGTCACCCGAATTAGAGCAGTTAGTACAGCGCCAGATCGACAGTGGTAAGTATCAAACTGCGATCGAGGTCATTTTGGCAGGCGTGCAACTGCTGGAGCAACAAAACGACCCTTATCAAGGGCGATCGCAAGACCTGCAACAGGATGCGTTGCTGGGCTGGGAAGCGGCTCAACGGGGTGAAGTGGTTGATGGTGCAACCGCAATGCAGCAAATTCGAGCTAATCTGCACTTACGGTAACGCTAACGCTTAAGGGAGGCAAGCATGGAACCAATCGTCTATCGGGTTGATGCCATCTGGGACAATGATGCATTGGTCTGGATCGCAACGAGTGACGATGTGCCAGGCTTAGCCACGGAAGCCGATACCATTGAAGCACTGAGTCGAAAGCTGCGGGATCTCATCCCTAATCTGCTGCTGCTCAATCATGTGATTGCTGCTGATTATACAGGCGCGATCGCGGTGCAACTCACCAGCCATCGGCAGGAACTCATTCAGGTAGCATCCTAAATGCCTGCATCGCTGACTCCGCCACTCAAGAAGCTTTTGGTAAAAGCAGGCTGCTCCTTTGAGCGGCAGGGGAAAGGAGATCATGAAATCTGGTATAGCCCCATTACCGATCGCCGCTTTGTGGTAGACAGTTTCATCAAATCTCGCCATACAGCAAATGCCGTTTTGAAGCAGGCAGGCTTACCAAAGGCTTTTTAGGTCTACGAAACACTTCACATCCTCGGTTTTTCCAAGCACATGGTTTTGCTGCCTTGTTCTAAACTTGCCAAGGGCTGTAAAACTTCGGCGATCTTACAGCCGTTGTTAGATCAATAAGCCACAGCCTAATCAAGATGGGTATGGGGTGTGGGGTGTAGGGTGTGGCGAATGCAAATGAAAACCGCTGTAGGTTTAATCGCTCTTGGGTCGATCGCTATCAATATAAATCACCACTTTTGCAGGACCGTAGCGATCGCGGATCACCCGTTCTACCCGTTCGGCAATGCTACGTGCAACGTTCATGCACTCTGGATGCAGAATCAGGTGCATTTCGACAAAGACCTGACGACCGACCACGCCGCGAGACTGGATGCCGTAGCAGTGGGTGATCCCTTCGACCTGATGAATCGTTTGTGCCAATGCTTCGGGGGCGATCGCCATTTGCTTCATCAATGATGGCAACTGCCAGTTGAAAACCTGCCAGCAGTTGCAGACGGCTGCAATCAGCAACAGTACTGCTAGCAGCGGATCTAGCCATGGATAACCACGTCTTACACCCACTAGTGCCGCCAGTACAGGCAGCATCAGCCATGTATCCTGAAACAGATGATTGGCGCTGAAGCGAAGGGCAGGGTTTTCTAAAAGCCCCGACTCATAGCGTTGAAAGCAGGCGAGGCAAAAGTTCGTCGCCATCACCACACCCAAAAGCTGAAAGAGCGGTGGACTCATCCTCACAGGCAGCAAGGTCGTAGCAACTTGGGCGATCGCCTCCAATTGCTGTACCGACACTACCAATAGACTCAGACAGGCAAAACCCATAAACGCAGCCAATAGCAGCGCTAAAATGGCTTCTAGTCGACCATGCCCCCCCGTCTCTCGACTGGTCGGATACGGCGATGTCGTGGCGATCGCACTGAGAAGAATGCTAAATCCATTAATCAATGTCTGTAGCGACTCCGCAAGCAAGCTCAACGACTGCGTTGCCCAACCAATCCAAACCTTTACAACCAAAACGAGCAGTGTCAGCCACAGCGAAGCTAACAATACCTGACGACTTGCCCAATGACGACCCTGTGCCTCAGCCATAGCCTACCAGCTACTATGAGATTTGCCTTCACATTATCAGCGGTTAATTTGGTAATGAACGAAAACTAATGAGCGATCGGGGAAAAAGGCAGAGGGCAGAAGGCAGAAGGCTAAAGTATGAAGACAAAAGCTGATAGCTGATAGCTGATAGCTGATAGCTGATAGCTGATAGCTGATAGC
>NZ_JCACKI010000062.1:0-23618 GCF_059505325.1 Tildeniella sp. | reverse complement strand
GTGAGTTTCAGCCCGGATGGACAGACGATTGCTACTGCCAGTGGGGATAAGACCGTGAAGCTGTGGAACCGCCAGGGGCAGGAGTTGCAGACGCTCAAGGGACACAGTGGCGATGTTTTGAGTGTGAGTTTCAGCCCGGATGGACAGACGATTGCTACTGCTAGTTGGGATAAGACCGTGAAGTTGTGGAACCGCCAGGGGCAGGAGTTGCAGACGCTCAAGGGACACAGCGACTATGTTTATAGCGTGAGTTTCAGCCCGGATGGACAGACGATTGCCACTGCTAGTTGGGACAGCACCGTGATTCTCTGGAACCTGAATCTGAATGATTTGATGGCTAAAGGCTGCAACTGGTTGGATGCCTACTTAAGCAGCCATCCTGAAGATCTGGCGACGCTTCCAGTGTGCCAGACCTCCGCCAATCTCATCGCTGCATCCAAAGCATGGGTTAAAACCGCAGAGCAACAGGCAAGCTTAGGCAATGTAGACAAGGCAACGACCATGCTCCGCACTGCCCTCAAATGGAATCCCAAGCTGGGTATTCAGCTAGACGCAAAAGTACAGCAATTCAAAGCACTCGCGCTTGTGGCTCAACTTGTGGCTCAAGGCGATGCGTTCGTTGGCAAGGGCGACATCAAAGCCGCGATGGCTGCTTACACCCAGGCGCAGGCACTCAACCCTCAGTCCGTTTCTGCCGAAACCTGGAACAGTCTCTGCTGGGATGGTAGCTTACAGGGCAGTGCTAAAGTTGTGCTAACCGCTTGTGAGACCGCCGTTAAGCTTGCACCTGGCAATGACGGCATTCGAGACAGCCGTGGGCTTGCTAGAGCATTAACTGGCAATACAAAAGGAGCAATAGAAGACTTTCAGGCATATATCACTGGCACTGAAAACCAGGAGCATAAGAAGCAACGGCAACGTTGGATTGATGCCTTACGCGCTGGCAAAAATCCCTTTACACCAGCAGAACTGAAAAGCCTCGAGGGTGAGTAGAGCGGGGAGAGTTAAGAGTTTTGAGTTAGGAGTTTTGAGTTGAGGAAATTGACCAAAGCCTTGGAGGTTTGAGCCGATCGATTCGGTCACGCTGCTTGATGCCTGGTTAAACCTCCGAGGTTTGCGTACGTCCTTGAAACCTCGAGGTTTAGGACTATCGATCAAAGCAACTTAAACCCTAAGCTCTGCTATTTGTAATAGACAAAATATAATGGACAAAACTACGACTGGCGGTTCGACGACGATGCAAACCTCATATCGCCTCAATGCCAAAGACCTGGATCACCATTTTCTAGAATCACTTAAGACTCTTTTTCAAGACAAAGAAATCGAAATTATTGTCTACGATATTGATGAAACCGCTTACCTCTCTCGCTCTGAAGCAAATCAAAAGCGCTTACTTGAAGCGATAGAAAACGCTGAAAATGGCACTAACCTCATTACGGTCAGTTGTAAATATCACTATTCGTAATGCGATTCGGTTTAGAGAGCCTACGCGATCGACTATGGGACAGAGGCATGATTACTCAAACAATGGTGCAACCCTCCTCCTGGGTTGAAGCGGGTGTCACAATTCAGACCATCCGTGGACTCAACCTGTTCAAATTTACCGACGAACTGCAAGCTCGCCTAGAAGCCCTGATTGACCAGCAAAAAGCCCATACCCTGACCGCGCAAGAAGAAGCTGAATTGGCGGGGATTACGGAACTCGATCGTATCTTTACCCTCATCAACGCCCGCATCATCGCGGAATCATGAGCATCAGCCATGCCATGCGCCAGCATATTCGCCAACGAGCCAACTTTCTGTGCGAATATTGCCACTCTTCTGAAGAAGCAAGTACTGCTCTATTCACCCTCGATCATCTGATTCCTCAATCCCTCGGTGGCAACGACAATGAGGATAACCTTGCGCTTGCCTGTCACCGCTGTAATGGTCGCCGCTATAACTTCACAGATGGTCTTGATCCTGAAACTCAAGCCGTTGTGCCGCTCTTTAATCCCAGACACGATCAATGGTCAGAGCACTTCATTTGGTCTGCTGATGGTCAACTCATCTTCGGTGTTACCAGTATTGGACGTGCCACTGTAGAACGTTTAGATATGAATGACAATTACCACGACGATCGTTCCATTCAACGTGCTCGTCGGCTGTGGATTCGCGGTGGTTGGCATCCGCCTCAGCAAGATCCATGTCAGTTGTAGAGTAGGCATTGCTCACCTTCTGCTAAAGTTGAAAACTCCTACACTTCAGCCCCAGCATTACCCCCTGTTAAAATTTGGGCAGAACCCATCCGTTTTAGACCCATGCAAGCGATTGAAGCCACTGGAACGATCGATGCTCACGGGCAACTCGCGCTGGATCAGCCGCTACAGGTGACTCATCCCGGTCGGGTCAGAATCATCGTGCTACTGACAGAAGGATCTAATCAACTACCTGAGCAGACTACGCCGAGTGCAACCAGTAGCCAATCTTTACCAGAAAACCAATCATCTAACAAGCGCCCTATTTGGGAACGAGTAGCGGACATTTCAGCCCAGGTGCCGCCCGAAGAATGGGCAAAACTGCCCAAAGATTTGTCGAAAAACGTCGATCACTAAAACCTCGGAGGTTTAAGCCAACATGCTTGGTCACGATGGTTGATCTTGGGTTCAAACCTCTGAGGTTTGCGTAACCGTATAAAAGAAATCCCCCAATCGAAGGCTCGATCGAGGGAAAGTGTCAGGTATGTTTAACAACCGAAATGAATGAGCGACCCGTGAGGGAAGACGGCGACAGACTAGACCAGGCTTATTTAATCAGGTCAGTGTCTGCATTCACCCTAGGCATTGCCTGCCGATAGCGTGAGAGCGCGTTTGTAAGGCACTACGTCGTCACCAAAGTAGCGGACATATTCAGCGCTATCCACGATCGCATCTACAACTGCTTTCAATCCGCCATTAAGCAGTTGGTTGTACTGCTCGATTTCAGCCTGATTGGTAGGCGCACGACCCAGTAGGTGACGGAACAGGATCTCAATCACTTTTGTGCTGGGATACGGCGTGTAGAAGCGTTGGCTATAGGCTTCGGAACTTGCCAACGATCGCACAAACTCCCGTACTGAGAGTTCGTTGTTGCAGAATTTGCTTTCCAGGTCAGAGCGACGGAATGCCTCTGGAACCTGACCATCGAACACATCCATCACTTGACTGTAAAGCGCATTGAGCACCAGCGCCTTTTCAGCGTGCGTCATACCGGGCGTGAGGCGATAAATACGGGCAGGCTTGCGACGAGCCGTATCAGCGTCTACCGCAGCGGATTGAGCAACACTGCCGATCGAGCGACCTGACTCAACCAACTGAGCCGTGCCGCGATCGGCTTGACGTGTCTGTACCGCAATGTCTGCCAGCGCTTGATCCATCAGCGGCATTGTCGCTGCATCCATACGCGACTTCAGGGTGTCAAAGCTGGGTACCACAACTTCGGCATCCTGCTTCGTTAGCTTGTTGTAAAGCGTCTGAGTATTGGGGAAGTTAGCGGCGGGCAACGTCAGGAAGCGGTTGTACGGCACTGTATCCTCACCAAATGCTTCCGAGTACTCAACCGTGTTGAGTAGAGCGCTAACAAATGCCTTCAGACCTTTCGTTGCCAGAATTTGGTTGTATTTGCGGATTTCTGCCTGATCCAACGGTGCGCGACCCAGGAAATGCTTCGTTCCCAGTTCGATGACTTTCGTGTTGGGGTACGGCGTGTAGAACTCTTTGATGTAGAGGCTAGAGGAACCCAACCCTTCGATGAACTCTTTGAGGTTGATTTCGCCGTTGCCTAGCTTGCTTTCCAGCGCCGAAAATTCATTCTCGACGATGTAGGGAGCAATATCGCGTTCAAACACTTGTCTGTAGGCAGCGCCAACCAGGGTTCTGAGCGCCATTTTGTCTTGTAGCCCGGTGAGCTTGAAGACTTTGGTTTGTTCGCGCTTTTTGCTGACACCTTGACTGCTGCGGAACTCAATGTCAGGTTCAGAGCGGTTTTCCGTGACCGTGCCCAGCGTGACAAAGCGAGGGGTTTCTTCTTTGTCCACCCGATTGCCTTTTTCACCCAGGCTACCGAGGCGAGAGGTGCGCTGAGATACGCCTGCGGGAGTCAGGTAGCGCTCGTAAGGCACGGTGTCTTCGTTGAACGCATCGCTGTATTCCTGGCTGTCGATCAGGGCATCAACGAGGGCGTAGAAGCCCTTCTTGGCGCAGATATCGAAGTATTGGTTGATTTCCTGACGACCGTAGGTGGGGCGACCAAGGAGGCGACGATGAATATATTCAACTGCCTTTGTCACATAGAGCGGTGTCCAGTAGAGCGATCGGAACAAGTTGGACTTTGCTAACCGACGCACAAACTCCCTTACGGGGATTTCGCCGTTTTCCAGCTTGATTTCATCCACTTTCAGACGTTGACCGTCGTAGACATCCCGCCCAAACACTTGCAGATAGGCTGCTTTGATGACTGCCTGAGTGGAACCCTCAGAGAACTTGGTGCTGATGCCCTGCGTGTTGGTTTTGCGCCGTCCCGTGCCACCACCGGTAAAGCTAGGCAGTTGATCGAGCTTGAATACTTTGGGTCCCAGTGAACCAGGAGCAACACCACGAGCGTCGGGGTTGCTCAGCTGGTTGTTGATACCTGCACCCTGGTTGATCAAAATCCGGCGAGTGTCTTTGCCAAACGGTGCAGGGCTGGCGCTGGGGTTGCGCGTTTCTTTCGGGAAGATGGCACCGAACTGGATTTCCAGTGGATCGTTGCCGGAGCCGTAAACGTGCTGGTCGGGCAGGGGGCGATCGTAGTTTGCAAAAGTCACAAGGAACTGGGGAATTTTGCGGAAGGGCGCGCTGAAGTTAAACAGATCTTGCTGCGGACCCCAGTTGCGGCATTCTTGCGCTTCTTGACCCAAACCGCGCAGGTAGGGCACTGTTTCTTCACCGAAGTAATCGGCATACTCTTTCGAGTCTACGAGCGCGTCAATCAGGGCAGGTAAGCCACCGTTGGAGACGATCGCAAAGTAAATCTGCACTTCTTCGCGTGAACTGGGACCCCGACCGAGAATGTGACGAAACGCCAGTTCTAGCGCACGGCTGTTGATGTAGGGTTCATAGAAGTTTTTGCGGTACAGCGGCGACTTGGCAAGGCGACGCACAAACTCCTTCATAGAGATTTCGCCGTTCTTGACCTTCGAGGACAAGTCCGAAATGCTGAGGGAGTAGGCACGGGTAATATCGCGCTCAAACACCTGCCGATACGCAGCTTTGACCACATCGTTCTTTTCAGACGACGAGAGACCGGGCTTCATCGCAAACTTAGGACGGCGCTCTGCCGCATTGAAGTAGATTTGGGGCAGTTCCAACCCTTGCAAATCACTGGAAGGGCGCTGGCGTAGCTTGGTTGACGGGGTGGGCGCTTTGAATTCTGTGATTAACACATCAAAGTACTCTGTCACCATCACGCCTGCTGCATCTTCACGCCGGAAGTAGCTCAGGGCAGCCGCCTTCATCTCCTGGAGCGCCACGATCGTCGCTTCGCCAGAGCAGGCACGTTCAATAATTTCGCGCAGACCGCGCACGTTGACCGCAATGATGCTGGGGTCGCCTGCCACGATCGCATACGTCACATACCGCAGAAACCAGCTCATATCCCGCAGGGACTTCGCCATGTTGCTGGGACCGTAACGCGCTACGTTGATGGGGCGAAAGCTGACTGGAGTGACCCCACCAGTAGTACTGAAGAGCGATCGGATGCCATCCAGAAAACCACCGCCAGAGCTGACATAGGTTGTCGTACCGACCTTCAGCGACTCACGCGCATCAATGATACCGCCACCAGCCGCCACCAGTGCAGGTTCTTCCTGCGGCTTTTCTAAAAACGCCATCGGGGAACCGCCCACAAAAATGCGGTTAGCAGCCCGCGATACGATGATTTCCGAATTTTGAGTCAGTATTTCAGAGATTTCGAGGCGCTTTGCCCCAGAGCTAAAATAACGAGCCAACTCGTCCAGTTCACCGCGTCCCAAAAAACGATCCTGCTGTTCAGCCTGAGAAATCGTTGCGACTGGAACGGTTTGGTAAAGTTGCGGACGGGCGACCGAGCTTCCACCACTTGCTTTAACACTCATTGATTTCAAAAGCTCCCTTTAACGGATCGTGACTGTGTTAAATCTGACCAGAGTGGCACCTGGCAACCATCCCAAAGCCCTTGCTTTCTAAGGAAAAAGCATTTTAGGACTCAAATCTAATGACGGCACAGGGTCTACCAGTTCAATCTTTAGGTTAGAACGATGCGAGCCTCAAGACTCGTTGATTAAAAAGTATGTAGACTGCGATCGCTCACTGTATCGTCCGATCATAGGGGATGGAGGTAACGCTCCTGAGAAGGCACAAACGTTTTGTTACAAATCTTCGTCATGCGCGGACTCGGCAGCCATACAAGACTATTTCTGCCTACAGTGGCTCGCTCCCAATCAGGACAAGTCGACGCAACACTCAGTCCAGTCATCAAAAAGATGGCTTCAGCAAGTGCCGAGATGGGTTGAGCAATCTTGAAGCTGAGTCAAGCCGTCTTTGAACTGGGTCGAGCAGCCTTTTTGCTTAGTTGAGCTGTCTCTGAAATCGGTCGAGTTATCTTTGATCTGGGTCGAGCGATCTTTCTATCTGGTTGAGCAGTCTCTAAGCTGGGTCGAGCAGTCTCTAAGCTGGGTCGAGCTATCTTTTTGCCTGGTCGAGCTATCTCTAAAATTGGTCGAGCTATCTTTGAACTGGGTCAAGCACTCTCATGAGGATGTCTCGACAGTATTGAAACGATTCACAGTCACGCAATTATGAGTGCTGATCCAGCCTGGTTTTTATTTCGAGTGCTACCTGAAAACGCTTCAGAGGCGCGGAACGCCTTTGAGAAAGCTGCTCAGCAGGCTCGTATACCCGAAAAAACAAGAGAATTCCTACGCAATCGAGCTTTAGATCCGGATTTAAATCCTGATAATTGGAGTGATTTGTGTCTTGCGTATGACTTGTTCTACCCAGAAGCGTTTGAAGCGATCGTCAGCAACATCTTTAGTAATCAGGTTTCGTTTATACCTAAAGAAGCACGGGATGAAGCGCACCTTGAGGCTGTGATCACTAATCGTATTGGTGCTGCAATGATGCTTTGGTGTGGCTTAGGGTTTGAACGTGCCAACAGACTTCCAGGGGCTTTCGGAAATATGTTTGTTTCACCCGAAGCCGTCGCGAGTACTTTGCATCAGGTAGAGGAGATTTTCGGAGAAGTCGAGCCAAAAACTTTCATTGAAAGGGCAGACGCGATCCTTATTGGTACTGCTACAGGCACAGATGTTGCACCACAGCTTCTAACAATACTTTCGTCCTCTCTTCGTAGTGTTTTAAGGGAAGGGTATGGGCTTTTGGCTTTAAATTACGGATACATCGGTGCATTACCTTATTCTGAGTCTGAAGATCATTATTCTGAGCCTGAAGATGATTATTTAAGGTAGTAAAGAACAAACTCCCTTCAAACTAATAGCTGATGATGAACTCAGAAAGCTGATTGAGAGCAGCGCAAGGGTAGTCCAGACGATGCTGGATGCTAGAGCAGAGGAGCGGCTGAAATTTCAAGCGTTTCAGGAGCGGATGGAAGCGTCGGCTTCAGGCTTTCAGGATGTCACCGTGCGACTGGCGCATTTGCAGAAGGACATCGATCGCCTGCTTGACCAACGCGGTCGGGCTAACGACGCATGATTCGGTACACTCAAGATCGCTGCAATAGTGTGTGCCATGTCAGATTCTCAAGCCATTAGTGCTGCTGTCGCCAAACTCTACGACACCTATCCCTTTCCGCCCGAACCCTTATTAGACGAGCCACCACCGGGCTATAACTGGCGCTGGAACTGGCTGACGGCATATAGTTTTTGTACAGGACGAAAGCCTGAAAAGGATGATCCAAGGATTCTGGATGCGGGTTGCGGCACTGGTGTTGGTACTGAATATCTGGTGCATCTGAATCCGAAGGCGCAGATTACGGCGATCGATCTCAGCGCGGGAGCCTTAGCGGTTGCCAAAGAACGCTGTCAGCGATCGGGAGCCGATCGTGTCGAATTCCATCACCTCAGTCTTTACGATGCTGATCAGCTTTCGGGTGAGTTTGACCTCATTAACTGTGTCGGTGTACTGCATCACCTGCCTGACCCAGTCCGAGGCATTCAGTCATTGGCGGCAAAGCTGGCACCGGGCGGCATTTTTCACATCTTTGTCTATGCTGAACTGGGACGCTGGGAAATTAAATTGATGCAAGAGGCGATCGCGCTCCTCCAGGGCGATCAGCGCGGTGATTATCGAGATGGGGTAAAAGTCGGTCGCCAGATTTTTGCAGCGTTGCCCGAAGACAATCGCCTCGTGCAGCGTGAGAAAGAACGCTGGTCGTTGGAAAATCAGCGGGACGAGAATTTTGCTGATATGTACGTCCATCCTCAAGAGATTGACTACACGATCGACACCCTTTTTGATCTCATTGAAGCGTCTGGACTGGAGTTTCTCGGTTTCTCGAATCCACGCTCATGGTCATTAGAGGCGCTGTTGGGTAAAGAGCCAGAGTTAATGAAACGAGCAGAAGGGCTGAGCGATCGCCAGCGCTATCGTTTGATCGAACTACTTAATCCCAGTGCGATCACTCACTACGAGTTCTTTTTGGGTCGTCCACCGTTACCAAAAGTTGATTGGTCGTCCGATGAGGTGCTGCTGAACGCCGTTCCCGATCGAAACCCCTGTATGGAGGGTTGGGAGAGTCGCTGTCTCTTCAACGAAGACTATCAAGTCATAAACTTGAGTGAAGAAGCCTTTGCCTTTCTTCGAGCCTGTGACGCTAACGCGGCTGTATCAGCGCCTTCGCATCGCCAAACCATTCGAGCATTGCTTGCTAACACAGACATTGATTTGGCGCAGATACGAACACTCTGGGAGCAGCGCTTAGTACTTTTAACCCCAGCTTAATGTCTGAGGTGTTAGGTATTATTACTCCCTGCGTGATATGATGACAGCGGTCTTCAGTACGCCAGTGAGCGACTGGAACTCATCAGTTAGAGAGTTTCTCTGAGAAAATCTTGCGATCGTTGAGTTTCTTTGTTGCGTCAGAATAGCTGAAACAGTGAGCCAATCTTTTAACGATGCAAACGCCTGAAGGGGTCTCTTCACAGCCCAGTGACCGTCAAGCTGACAATCCCTCAGCGGAGCCAAACGCTTCGATGCAGGAGTACTATCAGCTCCAGCAAGAGTTGCTTGTCACGACGCTCGTGCTGGCAGGGATCATTTTTATCACTGTTTGCTTTTTTTACCCCACTAACATTGCTCTGAATTATTTACTTGGAGCGTGCACAGGTGTGGTTTACTTAAAAGTGTTGGCTAGAAACGTGGCGCAGCTAGGCAATGGGAAGAGCCAAGTTGGTAAATCCCAGGTTGCAATTTTTGTTGGGTTGATTATAGTAGCAACTCAATGGGATCAATTGCAAGTATTGCCGATCTTTCTAGGTTTTCTTACCTACAAGGCAGCGCTCCTGGTTTATACGTTTCGGCTCTTGCTACCGTCTGACTCTCGTTAGTCATCCGTTTCCGTTTTTCACCCCTCATATCCATTTGGGAAAACCGCTCAAAGTCTAATGCTAAGTTTTCTCCCAACTCTTAACTTTCCGCTTGCCAGTCTCGAAGTAGGACACCATCTTTATTGGCAGATTGGCAACCTTAGAATCCACGGACAGGTGTTTTTGGTTTCATGGGTCGTGATTGGGCTTCTACTGCTTGCCTCGATCGCGGCAACGCGCAACGTTCAGCGCATTCCTAAAGGTATGCAAAACCTGATGGAGTATGCTTTAGAGTTTGTGCGTGGCATCGCTAGAGACCAGCTTGGTGAAAAAGAATATCGTCCCTGGGTACCGTTTATTGGTACGCTTTTTCTATTCATTTTTGTCTCTAACTGGTCGGGTGCGCTGCTTCCGTGGAAGCTAATTAAGCTCCCTGAAGGTGAATTGGCGGCTCCTACAAATGACATCAATACAACGGTGGCGTTGGCACTGCTGGTTTCTTTGGCGTATTTCTACGCTGGCTTTAGCCGCAAGGGCTTGGGATACTTTGCAAAGTACATTCAGCCCACGCCAATCTTGCTGCCCATTGCGATTTTGGAGGACTTCACTAAGCCACTCTCACTCAGTTTCCGTTTGTTTGGCAACATTCTTGCGGATGAGCTAGTGGTGGCAGTGTTGGTGCTTCTGGTGCCATTATTCGTACCGTTGCCCGTAATGCTATTGGGTCTGTTTACAAGCGCGATTCAGGCGCTGGTGTTTGCGACACTGGCAGGTGCCTACATTCATGAGGCGCTTGAAGGTCATGGAGACGAGCACGAGGAACATGCGTAGCCTCGGCTTCTTGACTGTCGTGCGATCGATTCAATTGCTTTGAAGGCGATCGCAGAGAAGAATCTGCCTGCTCAGGTTTCAACGTTGTTCATTTAGTCTGTTCATTATTGAAGGAAAGAATCATGGATCCATTAGTTGCTTCTGCGTCTGTCGTTTCGGCTGCGTTGGCGATCGGTTTAGCGTCTATCGGTCCTGGCATTGGTCAAGGTAATGCCTCCGGTGCAGCCGTAGAAGGGATTGCCCGTCAACCGGAAGCAGAAGGCAAAATTCGCGGTACGCTTCTGCTAACTCTAGCGTTTATGGAATCCCTGACCATCTATGGCTTGGTGATTGCGCTTGTGTTGCTGTTTGCTAACCCCTTTGCTTAAGCATTCTTTGGGCAATGCGAACGGTTTGAGGCGGATGAGTGATGGGTAATTGGTAGCGCACGAATCATTTGCATTCCGTTATCAATTACTAATCACTCAGCAGCAGTAACAGAAAAATCTTCATCCAAATTTCAGGCTCAAGGCAATGTTTGATTTTGATGCCACTCTGCCACTGATGGCGGTTCAGTTTTTAGTTCTGGTTGCTTTGCTCAATGTGGTTTTTTATAAGCCATTGACTAAGGCGATAGAAGACCGTAGCGACTACATTCGCACCAATGAAACCGAAGCGCGTGAGCGGCTGGCGAAAGCTGAACATTTAGCAGCGCAGTACGAGCAGGAACTGGCAGCGACTCGTAAGCAATATCAGCAGACGATCGCAACCGCGCAGGCAGAGGCTCAGGCGCTTGCCGATCAGCAAATTGCGGCTGCTCAAAAGGAAGCGCAGGTGCAGCGCGAACAGGTGCAGCGTGAGCTTGATCAGCAAAAGCAAGAGGCAATGCACTCGCTAGAGCAGCAGGTTGAGTCCTTAAGCCGCCAGATTTTAGACAAGCTTTTGGTTAGTTTTTAAGTTGTTGGTCGTTAGTTTTTGGGTTGAAGCCTGACAGCTAAACGCTAGTAACTTCAGCCGTTTTGGATGTAGCGATATGGAAATTTTCTTAAAGTTGGCGATCGGTGCTAACGTCTTGGGCGCTGAAGCGGTAGAGTCAGCCGAAGTCGGTAGTTTTGGTCTTAACTTCAACATCTTCGAGGCAAATCTGGTCAACCTGGCGATCGTTGCTGGAGTTCTGATCTACTTCGGGCGTGGTTTTTTGGGTAAAACGCTGGTTGATCGCCGTGCCGCGATCGAAACAGCGCTCAAAGACGCTGAAGATCGTAAGAAGAAGGCGGTCAGCGCTTTAGCTGAACAACAGCAAAAGTTAGCACAGGCTCAGGGAGAAGCGGACAAAATTCGCGCCTCTGGGCAAGAAGCTGCTGCCGCCGCTAAAGCTGAGATTGCTGCAAAAGCCGAGCAAGACATCCAGCGGATGCGGGAAGCGGCGAACCAGGATCTCAACGCTGACCAGGCGCGAGTGATTAACGAACTGCGTCAACGAGTGGCAGCACTGGCAATTCAGCGCGTTGAATCAGAGTTGCCATCACGACTGAATGACTCGGTGCAGCAACAGCTCATCGATCGCAGTATTGCCATGCTAGTAGGAGGCGACCAGTGAGCGACAGCACCATTACCAGTGAAATTTCTGCCCCCTATGCCCAGGCGTTGATGTCCTTAGCGAAGTCTGAGAACGTGAGCGATCGTTTCGGCGAGGATGCCAGCAGCATTTTGAATCTTCTCAAAGAATCGCCTGATCTCGATCAGTTCTTGACTAGCCCCGTTATGAGCCTGGACGCAAAGAAAGCGGTCTTGCAGCAGGTTTTGGGCGATCAGGTGCATCCCCACGTTCGCAACTTTTTACTACTGATTGTGGATCATCGCCGCATCGCCTTTTTGAGCGGCATTCTGAAGCAGTATCAGGCACTATTGCGAGAGCTGAACCAGACCGCACTGGCAGAAGTTATTTCCACCGTGCCACTGAATGAAGCGCAGCAGCAAACCGTGCGCGATCGAGTGATTGCGCTCACAGGCGCACGAAACGTTGAGCTAGAAACCACCATTGACCCTGATTTGATCGGCGGTGTCATTATTAAAGTTGGCTCCCAAATTATTGATGCCAGCCTCCGGGCACAGCTCCGACGCATTTCGCTACGACTCGGCAGCACTACTTAAGCTGTTGGTTGTTGGTCTATGCGCTAACGATTAACAACTAAAAACTGAATCTCCTCTCATCCTTAACAACGAGCAACTCCTATGGTAAGCATTCGACCAGACGAAATTAGCAGCATTATCCGCCAGCAGATTGAGCAGTATGACCAAAAAGTCAACGTATCGAATGTAGGCACAGTACTGCAAGTTGGTGATGGTATTGCCCGTATCTACGGTTTAGATAAGGCAATGGCAGGCGAACTCGTAGAGTTTGAAGATGGCTCTGTCGGCATGGCGCTGAACCTGGAAGAAGATAACGTCGGTGTCGTGCTGATGGGCGATGGACTGAGCATTCAAGAAGGCAGTTCAGTCACATCTACAGGCAGAATTGCTCAGATTCCAGTGGGCGAAGCGATGCTTGGTCGAGTGGTCGATGCTCTCGCTCGCCCCATTGACGGCAAAGGCGACATTCACACTACAGAGACGCGCCTGATTGAGTCTCCGGCTCCTGGCATTATTGAGCGGAAATCGGTGTATGAGCCGTTACAAACTGGGATCACCGCGATCGACTCGATGATTCCCATCGGTCGTGGTCAGCGCGAATTGATTATTGGCGATCGTCAGACGGGTAAGACTTCGGTGGCGATCGATACCATCCTGAACCAAAAGGGTGAGGATGTGATTTGCGTTTACGTGGCGGTCGGTCAGAAAGCTTCGACTGTTGCCAACATTGTGAGTGTGCTGCGTGAAAAAGGTGCCCTTGAGTACACCATTGTCATTGCTGCCAATGCCAACGCGCCTGCGACACTGCAATACTTTGCGCCGTATACGGGTGCAACCCTCGCTGAGTACTTCATGTACAAGGGCAAGCACACTCTGGTGATTTACGATGACCTTTCCAAGCAGGCACAGGCATATCGCCAAATGTCTCTGCTGCTGCGCCGTCCGCCCGGTCGTGAAGCGTATCCTGGCGATGTATTCTACGCTCACTCTCGCTTACTTGAGCGGGCGGCAAAACTCAGCCCTGAACTGGGTGAAGGTAGCATGACTGCACTGCCCATCATCGAAACGCAGGCGGGTGACGTATCGGCGTACATTCCAACCAACGTCATTTCGATCACGGATGGTCAAATCTTCCTCTCCTCTGACTTGTTTAACTCTGGTCTACGTCCAGCGGTGAATGCGGGTATCTCGGTCTCACGGGTGGGATCTGCTGCCCAAACGAAGGCAATGAAGAAAGTCGCGGGAAAGGTGAAGCTCGAGCTGGCGCAGTACGACGATTTGCAGGCATTTGCTCAGTTTGCCTCTGACCTGGATAAAGCCACCCAAAACCAGTTGGCACGAGGTCAACGTCTCCGCGAAATTCTGAAGCAACCTCAGTACTCGCCGTTATCGGTTGCGGAACAAGTTGCGTCAATTTACTCTGGCATCAATGGCTACCTGGATGATATTCCAGTGGATAAAGTGGTCTCGTTCCTGAAAGGCTTGCGTGACTATTTGAAGAATAGCGCACCGAAGTATGGCGACATCGTCCGCTCGGAGAAGCAGCTTACACCCGAAGCGGAAGGTCTGTTGAAAGACGCGATCGCCGAATACAAAAAGACATTCGCTGCTGCTTAGGTGAGGAGAGAGGGGTGAGGAGAGAGGTGTAGCTTCTCACTCTGTTTCTTCATCTTGGACTTGGACTTTTTGACCTCATGCAATCGGTTGGGTACTCCTCACCCCTTACTCCTCACCCCTCACCCAAAAATGGCAAATCTTAAAAGCATTCGCGATCGCATTAAGTCGGTCAAAAACACCAAGAAAATCACTGAGGCGATGCGCCTCGTTGCCGCTGCAAAAGTGCGTCGTGCTCAAGAACAGGTGATTGCAACTCGCCCGTTCGCCGATCGGTTGGCGCAGGTGCTCTTCGGACTGCAAACTCGCCTGCGGTTTGACGAAGCCAATCTACCCTTGTTAAGCCGCCGTACGGTCAAAACGGTGGGCATCCTGGTCGTGACGGGCGATCGTGGTCTGTGCGGTGCCTACAACTCCAACGTCATTCGACGGGCAGAGATCCGTGCGAAAGAGCTACAGGCTGAAGGGATCAACTATCGCTATGTGCTGGTGGGTCGCAAGGCAACGCAGTACTTTCAACGACGTGAGCAGCCGATCGCTGAAACCTTCGTCAACTTAGAGCAAATTCCTACCGCGTCAGAAGCCTCGCAAATCGCTGATACACTGCTGGCACTCTTTTTATCTGAAACCGTTGACAAGGTTGAGTTGGTCTACACGCGCTTCGTGTCGTTAATTAGCTCTCGACCCGTTATTCAAACTCTTTTACCGCTTGATCCTCAGGGGTTAGAAGTGCCGGATGACGAAATCTTCCGGCTCACCTCTCGTGGTGGACAGTTTCAGGTCGAGCGGGAGAAAGCAACGGCGGCTGCATCCAGAACCTTTCCCCAGGACATGATTTTTGAGCAAGATCCGGTGCAAATTCTGGATGCGTTGCTGCCGCTGTATTTGAACAATCAACTGCTGCGCGCACTGCAAGAATCTGCTGCCAGCGAACTCGCTGCCCGGATGACGGCGATGAGCAACGCCAGCGACAACGCCAAGGATTTGATCAGTACGCTGACGCGGGGTTATAACAAAGCCCGTCAAGCTGCCATTACTCAAGAAATTCTGGAAGTGGTGGGTGGTGCTGAAGCGCAGCGCTAGTCTTGCTGTTTAACTCTTGGTCGATCGCTTATGCCTCAAACCTACACGGTTGAAATTCAGCGTCAAGGTAGCACTCATACACTTCAGGTGCCTGACGATCAGACGATTCTGGCAGTTGCCCAGGCATCAGGTTTGGACTTGCCCAATTCTTGCAACGCAGGCATCTGTACTACCTGTGCCGCTCAGGTGACGGAAGGCACAGTAGAGCAATCGGATGCAATGGGTGTCAGTCCAGAACTGAGAGCGCAAGGCTATACGTTGCTCTGCGTCGCTTATCCGCGCTCTGATTTAAAGATTGAAGCCGACAAAGAAGATACGGTGTATCACCTTCAGTTCGGGCAATTTCAGCAAAAGAAGTAAGGGCTAATGATGACAACGCATTTCATCATGGCAGAAATTGCACTTTGTACATCGCCTGCTGCCATGCACCAGGTGATCGAAGCCGAACTGCAAAAGCACGGCGAACCCTTGCGTTGGGCAGTTACTGACGTTGACGTAACCCAGCAGAAAGCGATCGTCGAAGCGATTGTCACAAAAAAGGCTAAAGGATAAAAAAGTTTTCTATTTAGCCTTAATACTTAATCCTTTAGCCTTTCCATGAAACGCCCTTTTACTGTTGTCTTGATTGTGCCAACGGGCATTGGGGCGACGATCGGTGGCTACGCAGGTGATGCGTTGCCAGTCGCACGGGCGATCGCGCAAGTTGCCGACTGTTTGATCACCCATCCGAATGTCCTTAATGGCGCGCAGCTTTACTGGAACCTCCCGAATGCGCTGTATGTCGAGGGCTATGGGCTAGATCAGTTCGCAGCAGGGCATTGGGGCTTGCGTCCAGTCCATCAAAATCGTGTGGGCTTGGTGCTCGATCGTGGCATTGAGCCAGAGCTACGATTGCGACACATTCAAGCAGCCGATGCTACAAGAGCCACACTGGGACTGGATCTAACCGAGTATGTGGTCACTGATGCTCCTTTGAACGTAAGCCTGCAAACGGCAGCATCGGGTGCAACCTGGGGCACGATTCAGAACCCCGATAGTTTGCTGCGATCGGCTGAAGCGTTGATCCAAAAAGCGGGCGCAACGGCGATCGCAGTGGTTGCCCGCTTCCCCGATGATGTTGACAGCGCAGCACTTCAGAACTATCGTCACGGTCAGGGCGTAGACCCGATCGCTGGGGCAGAAGCGGTCATTAGCCATCTTGTCGTACGGACATTTCAGATCCCCTGTGCCCATGCGCCTGCTCTTTTGCCGCTACCGTTAGATCCTCATGTCGCGCCCCGATCGGCGGCTGAAGAATTAGGCTACACCTTTTTGCCTTGCGTGTTAGTAGGCTTAAGCCGTGCGCCGCAATTTGTGACACGATCGCACCCTGCATTTACGCCTCAGCAGGGAGATCTGTGGGCAAATCAAGTGGATGCGGTTGTCGTGCCCGCAACCGCGTGTGGTGGTAGCGCTGTCATGAGTTTGAGCCAGTCATCTACTGCTGAACGGTCATCGACCCGCATTATTGCTGTACGAGACAATCAAACCACGATGCAAGTGTCTCCAGATGCCTTGGGTATTGCAGCGACACAAGTTGAGTCTTATCTAGAAGCTTTGGGTGTGCTGGTTGCTCAGCGCGTGGGGATTAGTGCCGCCGCTCTGAAGCCATCCATGCGATCGCTGACCTGTTTGCAGCAATCAGCCTCAACAAAAGGGACGGTGCAGTTTGAGCACAAGGCGCTAGACTGATTAGGATCATCGACCAGCAGCCTTTTTCCTGTGGCAGAACAACGTCCCGACCAACCAGAAATCGAGTCCCTTAGTCGCACTCAAGTGCTCATTGCGATGGGGGTTACAGCCGTTGTGCTGCTGCTGGTTGCTAGGCTATGGCTTCAGTTTGGCACTGTCATTCTACTACCGCTGAAAGGCTCTCCGATCGCAGTGCTACAAGGGCTGGGGTTAGGGGTTGTCATTACCCTTGCAAGCGCTGTGGTGTATCGCGTTTGGGCAGCATATCGGCAAAGTGCAGACTACTACCTGGCGCTGGTACTTAAACCACTCGTGTTGCCTGATCTCATCTGGTTGGGGCTTTTGCCAGGATTAAGTGAAGAGCTGCTGTTTCGCGGGGTCATGCTGCCTGCTTTTGGTTTGACGTTTGAAGGTGTGATCATTTCCAGCCTTTGCTTTGGTGTACTGCACTTGAGTAGCCCACGGCAATGGTCTTATGTCGTCTGGGCTGCAACGATCGGTGTCTTGCTAGGCTACAGCGCCCTACTAACGAACAACCTCCTGGTGCCGATCGTGGCACACGTCACTACCAATTTAATTTCTAGTACGATCTGGAAATGGCGCGATCGCGAAAAGGTTGTTGAGCGGTAATCTGCGATCGTGGTGCCCTATACACAACTTTCCACTTTGGCATGGAGATCGCTTACTCCGCTTCTCTAGGGTAGTGGTCATCAACTCTGGCATATAAGGCTTGATGCCTCTGTCAGCAGTCACACTTAGAGCTTACATTGAGTAACCAATAGCAGAACTTTTCTCACACCTGCCATCTATCTTTGGCATGGTTTATTGTGTCCAAAATTACATATCTCCCTCTTTAGCTTTAATATACTTACGTCTTGGTTTGTGTAATTACGTGGTGTGAGGATACGATGTCTAGTCTTAATAATCGATGGAACTCTTTGCTGCTTTCACCCACTAGCCTGTGGGCAGCGTTGTGCATTGCAGGCACGGCGGCAGGGGTATTAGCACCCGGTGCTAGCGCTTCACAGAATTTGCTCAAATCGTCACAACATGCGGCTGATAGTGAAAGTGCGGTGACTCTTCAAGAGTCTCTGCCCTTAGTAAGCGCTCAAGCGGCGGCTTCGTCAGTTGTCACGAATCGGCAGGAAGTGAACCCGCACTTAGTGGCAAGTGCAGCCAAGCCCGTTGAGGCAAGTGATCCCTTGGTTCAAGGGTCTGACGTGCAGCCGATGTATCCACCCGACGCTCAACCAGCCGAGCCTAACGAGCTGGATCAGGTGACATCTGTTTCTCAGTTGACCGACGTTAAGCCGACCGATTGGGCATTCCAGGCATTGCAATCGTTGGTAGAGCGGTATGGTTGTATTGTGGGCTACCCTGACAAAACCTATCGGGGCAACCGTGCGCTCACTCGCTATGAGTTTGCTGCTGGTCTAAACGCCTGCATGGATCGGATTAACGAACTGATTGCGGCAGGCACCGCTGACCTCGTTAAAAAAGAAGACTTGCTAGCAGTACAGAAGCTGCAAGAAGAGTTTGCGGCAGAACTGGCAACCCTACGTGGACGCGTTGGCGCACTAGAGGCAAGAACTGCCACTCTAGAAAAGCAGCAGTTCTCGACCACCACAAAGCTGAATGGCTTGGTTTGGTTTAACCTTTCTACTGCCAATGCGACTAGAGATGTCACCTATGAAGGTCCTGACAGTGGTCGTAACGACGCTGCCAACGGGCGGTTTTTTGCCACTCGTACGGGTGGTCAGCCAACCAGACAAGTAACAGGGGCACCAGAGCCAACGTTTAGCTTTTTGACCTGGCTCACCTTTAACACGTCGTTTTCGGGTAAGGATAGCCTTGTCACCCAACTCACGGCTGGTAACGGCATTTCACCCGTCAACCAGTATGCTTCGGCAGGGTTCTTCAACGCCTATGGCTCTCCGTTTACGGATCAGACTGCGGGAACGCTGAATGGTCGCAGTGATGTCGTGATTCACGATCTGTTCTACAGTTTCCCGCTGAGTGAGGCGATCAAGGTAACTGTTGGTCCTCGCGTGAACTGGTATCGCCATTTTGACTTCAACCGCTTTACCTTCTTCCTGACGGGGGCAAGCAGTTTTGACTCGATCGGCAGCACCCAGACCAACGCGATCGATCGTGGATCGGGCTTAGTGGTTGAGTGGAACATCAATAAGCAGTTCCGCTTTGCAGCAGCGTACCTGGGTGAGAATACAGAGTTTCTGCCCAGTCAATTTGGCTTCAACACGTCCAGTAATCCAAATTTCGGTCTATTCGGTGGCACCAATACAGCGACTGCTGAGTTGACCTTTTCACCCAGTCAGTCCCTCAACTTCCGCTTCACGTACAACTACAGCCGCATTCAGGCGTATGGGGGGCAGGTCGGTGGTGCCATTGGTGAACCGATTCCTTACGGTTATGTCGATGCTGGTCCGGGGTTCTCAGAAGGAGGCGTTGGAGGCGGTTTGAAATACGCCTTTGCTAACACGCTTGCTTTTAACTTTGACTGGCTGATTACACCTGGCTTTGGTGTCTTTGGACGCTATAGCTTTGGCAACACAAACCTGAAGCCGATCGATAAAGCAGTCGATGTGCAATCGTTCCAGGTTGGCGTTGGCTTCCCCGATTTGCTCAAAAAAGGTGGTTTGGGAGTGGTTACTTTCATGATGCCAATGGACATCATTCGAGGAGAGCGCTACTTTGCTGCTGGTGCGGGTGATGGTGGGACGATGTACGCGCTAGAGGCATCCTACTTTTATCCGCTGAACGACAACCTGGCACTGGTGCCTGCGTTCTATGCCATCTTTAATGCCAACAACTTTGACAGCAACCCGACGGTTTTTGTCGGCAACTTACGGGCACAGTTTAGTTTTTAGTGGTTGGTTGTAAAGCCCGTTGGGCATACAAGAAAAGTTGTTAGTTTGATTGGCTAACAACTAACAGCGAATAGCTAAAAACTACTTGAAGCGATCGGGCGAAAGTTGATCAATCAGCTCATCATTTTGTCCGGTCGCCTTGCTAGCAAAGCGTCTTGCCAGGGTTGGCACGATCGCTAAGGGATTGCTGAAGCCTGAAAACAGGTGAATGCCTTCTAGATTAGGGATCGCGCCAACAAGCGGTAAACGATCGTGGCTGAAGGCAATCAGGCAATGGTGCCATCTACCGGGCAGATCGACTAAAGCGGGTAAGACGGCTCCAACGTTTGTCCGCATGACTGTTTCACTAGCAACTGCATCAATGGGCGCGTTGGGATCGGTCAGCACTCGGCTCATTTGTCCAATTCGTAGACTGCCATCCAAGAGTTGGATCGCTCCAGCGTCGAGGATCGGTGGCATCGGTTCATTTCCAGGCTGATCCCACAGGTTGTCCAGTGCAACGGTGCTGGCTTCTGCTTCTAACTGAAAGCGCTTTGTATTAGCTGGCATGACGAGCGATCGCAGTTGCAGCTCAGCAGGCGGCGTTTCAATCAACTCTGCATGGGTGAAGTAAAGCCGAACAGGAATGCCTGCTGCTTTTAACAGCGATCGGCTCAAAGCCCCAGCACAAACAGCAACGTTGGCGCTGTGGTAGGTGTCCTGTACGCCGACAACGCCCGTAACGTGTAACGCTTCACCCCTTAGCAGTGCTTTTACCTCATCGATTTGGAGAATGCCACCTAACCTCGTGAATGCCTGTGTGTAGGCAGTAGCGGTTGCAGTCGTCGAAATGTGACCATGTTTTACCGTCATTGCGCCAGCGATCGCGTTTGGGTTAAGCAACGGCTCTAGTTCGCAAGCTTCAGCGACGCTCACCAGTTTTGGCGGTATGGCGAAGTGAGCATAGGAGCGAGCGATCGCCTTGGGATCTTCGTCAGCGGCGATCGTCAACACTAAGTCGAGTTCACGAAACTCTGTATCAGCGCCCAATTCTTCAGACAAGGTGTGATGCAGTACGATACCTTCAGCGCACAGTTGGCGTGTCAAGCCACTCGTTCCAGACCAGTATGCAATACCTCCATAACCAAAGCGGGTTGCGCCTTGCAGCGTGTCATGCCGCTCCAGTAGCAACACAGAAAATCCCTGTTTAACCAGCTCATACGCGAGAGCTGCTCCCGTAATCCCCGCACCAACCACAATCCAGTCATAGGTTCGCATAGCCCAAATGCTCAACGTAATTCGATCGCTTACTTCGCCATTTCATTGTATGGTTACAGGCTTTTCAGTGCTGTATTGTGCGATCGTGCGTAAACGGCACGCCACATTGCGCCTGATCGCGTATTTTTAATCAGCAGGCTGAGCAACTGTATGCAGGACAATTAGAATGCAGGACAATTAGATTCTGTTAAAAGATAATTGTTCAGACGATCGCTTGAAGGACAGCGATCGCAAGCCAACCTTTTCTTATCTTTCGCAAACCTTTTGAGGAGTTAACCGTGACCACAAAGCGTCCATTATCTATCCCCCGTCGCCAAATTATTCGAGGGCTTCTCGCGGCTGGTGCCTTCGGTGCTACCTCCCGTCTCTGGGTTGGTTGTAGCCCGACACCCACACCCGAATCCAGTTCTGGTAGCCCTGCCGCCAGTGGTGCAGCCAGTCCCAGCAAAGAAGTAATCATGGGCTTTATTTACGTCGGACCTAAAGATGACTATGGCTGGAACCAGGCGCATTTTGAAGGCAAAGAAGGCGTGGCTAAACTCCCTGGAGTCAAAGCGGTTGAGCAGGCAAGCGTCCCAGAAACCAACGAAGTCCAGGAAGTCATGCTCAATATGATTAACCAGGACAAAGCCAGCGTTATCTTTCCCACGTCCTTTGGTTACTTCGATCCGCACATCCTTAAAGTGGCACCCAGCAATCCAGACGTGCAGTTTTTCCATGCGGGCGGTCTTTATGTAGACGGCAAGCATCCCAAGAATGTTGGCAGCTATTTTGCGTATATCGACGAAGCACAATACGTTGCAGGCATCGTCGCCGCGCACATGGCAAAGAATGGCAAACTGGGGTTCATTGCTGCCAAACCCATTCCTCAAGTAGTTCGCAATATCAACAGCTACACACTGGGTGCACGCAGCGTTAACCCTAAAGCGACCACGCAGGTAGTGTTTACAGGCGACTGGTCACTACCTGTAAAGGAAGCAGAAGCCGCGAACAGCATGGCAGATCAGGGGATCGAAGTTATCACCTGCCACGTAGACAGCCCCAAAGTCATTATGGAAACCGCTGAGAAGCGAGGCATCTACTGCACGGGCTACCACACCAATCAATCGAAGCTTGCTCCCAAGGGCTATTTGACTGGAGCAGAGTGGGACTGGTCAAAGATTTACGGCGAATATGCCAAGCTCATCCAGGAAGGTAAGTTGGCGACGGATGGTGGCATTTCCCATCTCGTGCGCGGTGGCTATAAAGAAGGTTTCGTCAAAGTTTCAGCTTACGGTCCTGCTGTTACAGAGGCAGCGAAGAAAGACGCGGATGCCGCCAAGTCAAAGCTGGAGTCAGAAACACTCATCATCTATAAGGGTCCACTTAAAGATAACAAAGGCAAGGTTGTGATCCCTGCTGGAAAGGAGTTTAAGCAGAAAGACACTGAG
The DNA here is from genome assembly GCF_059505325.1 of Tildeniella sp. NCBI lineage: Bacteria > Bacillati > Cyanobacteriota > Cyanophyceae > Oculatellales > Oculatellaceae > Tildeniella > Tildeniella sp. Next base: position 1,095 of record NZ_JCACKI010000062.1, on the reverse strand, counting down.
CTAGAAAAGATGGATTGGTTAGTAGAAGGCGTGCTTGGAACGACGACAAGTTAGTAAATACAAAGTGGGGAGTAAGGAGTGGGCAGGGTCATTGAGAAGAATGCCATCGCCGACATCAATAGCAATCAGTTCTTGACCTGCCTCCCACTAATGAGCAGCCCGTAAAGCTCTCGGAATGATCACTGCCTTTCACTGGAACAACGGGCAACTTCCATCCGATTAGTACGTACAAGCAGTAAGGAAATGTAAGGATTCTAGCACTGGCTGCTAGAATCGATTGTGTTGGGCAAGCGCTGTGTTAGAGCGGAGTCAATAACTGTGTAAGGGCACGATCGCTCCCCATACTCCACTCATCTCGCTTGAGCGTTGAGTATTGGACGACATTGCCAGTTTCCAGTAGGTTGGAGAGACTGATTGGCTGTATGCGTGACCTTATGCAAAAGACTCGTGCCTTCGCTCTCCTGGCTTCGGTGCCAGAAACCGACTTAATCTCTGGGCTAGAAGCCATCGCCGCTCAGCTTGATGCGGATGATTTGCCGCCTGACCATCTACCCAAAGTTGCCTTTGGCAGTATGGCGTTTGAAGTGTTTGCGGAAGTCGAGAAACTGCGTAGTGGCAAGGCGATCGAGGTTTTCATCTATGCCTCTAACGCCAAGGGAGAGCAACCTTTAAACCCAGAGGCTACTTGGCGCGGGCTTTACGTCGGCTATGTTGGGTCTCGTCGTGGGCGCTATCCCGACAAAGCGATTTTTCGCCCCAAATCGACGGCTGCCGATCGCCCCAGTTGGGCAGTCTTCTGGGAAGTGCAAGAGCTAGAGTTGCTCAAAACGCCAATGCCGATCGGTTCGTTGCGCGGAAAAAATAAGAAAACCAATTTGCAGCCTCGGTTTATCCCAGAAGAACCGACTTTGGTGGAATATCCTTAGCGCGTGGTTGGTCAGTGGTTAGCGGTCAGCGGTCAGCGGTCAGCGGTCAGCGGTCAGCGGTCAGTGGTCAGTGGTTAGCGGTTAGCGGTTAGCGGTCAGCGGTCAGTGGTTAGTAAAAAGCTGATAGCTGATAGCTGATAGCTGATAGCTGATAGCTGATAGCTGATAG
>NZ_JCACKI010000061.1:0-23870 GCF_059505325.1 Tildeniella sp. | reverse complement strand
AAAGACTTGCCAGCATTGCCTCCGGCTATCTTTTGACCTCGTCGAACTGACGTTAAAGCAGAGGAAACCTGAATGGCGTTGCAGAGGTTAAAAACACTGAATCGATCGACCCTTGCTCTAATCATTGCTGGAGCGGTGATTGCCACTGGTTTGTTCTCTTACACGGTGGGTCAGTTGGGTCGCAAACCCGTTGAACCTGTGCAATCCGCGCCTGTAAATGAACCGATTGCTGCACTGGGACGACTGGAACCTGTCTCAGAAGTGGTGAGCGTCTCGGTTTCCACTACGCTCAATAACGATCGGGTCAAGCAGTTGTTCGTGAAGCGGGGCGATCGCGTCCAGATCAATCAGGTAATTGCAATCTTAGAAAGTTACGACCGCTTACAAACTGCCCTGTTAGAAGCACAGCAACAAGTCAAAGTTGCCCAGTCCAAACTGGCACAAGTGAGAGCCGGAGTAAAGTCTGGAGAAATCGCGGCGCAACAAGCTGAAATTGCCCGATTGCAAGCCCAGTTACAGGGCTAGATTGCCACACAAGCAGCCACGATCGCCCGCCGCCAATCAGAGGTCAACGGATCGCTCGTGCCCTGGTCAGCCGTCCCCAAATTGTCTTAGCCGATGAACCTACAGCCGCACTGGACAAAAAATCGGGGCGAGATGTGGTGGAACTGATGGAAAAACTTGCTAAAGAACAGGGTTGCACGATTCTGTTAGTCACCCACGACAATCGCATTCTCGACCTTGCCGACAAGATTGTCTACATGGAGGATGGCTGTTTGGTTGACAAGGCGAGCGTTACGATATGAGCAGCTTCACTGCGCAACGTTGCGTCGATCGGGTCACTTCTTGTTAAGGCATTTCAGCTAATTTATAACGTCGCCGTTCTCAGTTACAGCTTCTGATGATTCTCGCAGGACGAGTTCAGTGAGCAAGACTTGAGCGATCGGTTGATCAAAATTTTCTAACAATAGTCTTGCGGCGACTGCCCCTTTTTCCACCAAGGGTTGCCTCACCGTGGTGAGCCTCGGTCGAATCTGCGATGCTAACGGAATATCATCGAAGCCGACGATCGATAACTCCTGCGGTACATTTAAACCTAGCGTTTCGGCAGCTCGTAAGGCTCCCACTGCCAGACGATCGCTCATCGCTAAAATTGCGGTGGGTCGAGGTGTGCGATTGAGCAGGGCAAGCGTCGCGGTAAACCCACCATCCTCTCGATTCACCCGTTCTTCAATCGGAGTGTGGCGGGGGTCAAGCCCCGCCTCCTGCATGGCATCCTGGTAGCCTTGTAACCGGGCGAGGGCATGAGGAAAGGTAGCAGTTGCAATGCGTTGAGCATCCACGATTCCCTCATACTGATCAAATCGCAGTTCCATCGCAATGATGCCCAACCTTGTATGTCTCAGACGAATCAGGTGAGCCGCCGCTGCCCGCGCCGCTCGTCGATCGTCAATGCTGACCGATGAAACGCCTACGACAGGGGAGCAATCCACCATTACCGTAGGTAAGTTGCGCTGCAACACTTGAGCCGTCGCTGCATCTGTATCCGGTGTGGAGTAAATGATGAAGCCATCAACCACAGCGCGTTGTACTGTATCGAGTGTTGTGCCACCGCGATGTAGCGGCACAATCAGCAAACTGGTTTTGGCAGGTTCGCAAACGCTGGCGATGCCCTGGAGAAAGGCGATCGCCACTGGGTCGCTGAAGGCATAGGGTAATGATTCGCTGAAGACAACTCCGATCGCGCCCACCTGTCCCGTTCGCAACAGGCGTGCTGTTGGGTTCGGTCCTGAGTAGCCCATTGCTTTTGCCGTTGCCAGGATGCGCTCCCGCCGGTCTGGAGAAAGTTGGTCTGGACGGTTAAAAGCATTGGAAACGGTGGTGCGGGAAATCCCCAGTGCTTTGGCAATATCCAGAAGAGTTACAGGCTTTGGGGGGTTGAGGTCATTCATCGCGATCGCCAGCCGTTTTCTGAAATCTTACTTTTGATAGAGCAGAGGCACTTGATCGTTCAAGATACAGCGGATAGGATGATTAACGAAACTGAATCGATTCAGAAGAAGGTCACCAAAGCGTCAAGGACTTATCTTATGAGCACTCGTCAACCGCAGTCTCTCGACCAACCGCTTGAGTTACTTGAATCTTCTACAACCCAGCCAAATTTCCTTCAGCAAATGTTTTTGAGTACGATTCAAGGGCTTTGGAATCGTTTTTGCTATCGTTTGCTTTCCAGCGAGTCACCCCAGTTTTCCGAAGTTTCAGGTAAAGACGGACAGGTTTACTGGCAAGTTTATGATCCTGTTACCGATCGCCGCTTCTACCTGAACTCGTTGCAAGCTGTACTGGAGTGGATTGAAGCACGGCACTACCAAAGGTCTCAAGCCTCTTCATTGTTTGATCGCTGAATCGATTCAGTTAACATCGTCATCACTACTCCTTTGCTTATGAAATTCAGTCAATTCAGGCGTAACCACAACCGATCGCTCCGCTCTCAAGCTCCTGCCTGGATTGGCATTGCGATCGCCTTTTATGCTTTCATTTCGATTGGCATTGCCGAAGGTGGAATCGGTGTCCTGCTGCCCTCGATTCTGGAGACGTTTAATCTCACCCCTGCGACGGTCACATTTTTGTTTATTAGCCAGATTGTAGGCTACGTGTTTGCTGCCTTCAGCAGTAGCCTGATTAGTAGCCGTCTAGGATTGGCACCGATGCTGTTGATGGCTGCCGTCTCGCTCACAACGGCTCTGATACTCTATGGCTTGGCTCCGACCTGGTTGGTCATGGTGACTATCGGAACCTTACTGGGACTGAGCATTGGTTTAATTGATGCCAGCATCAACACCTACATGGTGAGCGAACAGCAAGAGCCGAAGTGGATCGGACTGCTGCACGCCTTCTATGGCGTTGGGGCGTTACTGGGACCCGCGATCGCCACCACCTTGCTGCTGCTGGGGCTAAACTGGCGGCAAGTTTACTTCGTGATTGCCAGCCTTGTGGCACTGCTGGTTGTGGGGGTCGGTTGGATTATCATCACGCACTACTCGCCGATGCTAGTGCGAACCGCCGCCTCTGAGCCTCACATCTTTGCTAATCTCCGGTTGGCGCTTAAAACGCCGATCGTTCTGGTTTCGAGTCTGTTTCTGCTGGTTTCGGTGGGTACAGAGGCATCCCTGGGCAATTGGGCATACACGGTGCAGCAGGTGAGTCGGGGGTTTCCGGCAGCCACAGCCGGATACAGCATCAGTGCTATGTGGCTGGGATTTACGATCGGGCGAGTGATGTTGGGCGTTTTAGTGAACCGATTGGGAGCCGTTCGCCTGGTCAATGGTTCCTTAGCCCTGCTCACAATTGGCTTAGTGACGTGGTGGTTGCTGCCGGGGCAATGGGTGAGTTTGCCCTTGATTGGGTTTGCGATCGCAGCAATTTTTCCCACCACCATCTGGCTCATGCCCCAGCGAGTCCCTGCAGCAGTTGTGCCAGCGGCGATCGGCTTTGTCACCAGTGTTGCCAGTTTAGGGGCTGCGATCATTCCAACGACGATTGGTTGGGTGGCGAACCGTGCGGGATTGGAAAGTATACCCGTCTTGATTTTGCTGCTGGCGATCGCCCTGGCAATGCTGCATCGTTGGTTAACGAAACAGCATGTTTCCTATGACGTAAACCAGCGTGTCTAGGGATTTCTCATGAGTTTGAAGTGGTTAGAGTGGGCGCAACAATTGCAGGCGATCGCCCAGAATAGTCTCACCTACTATGAAAATCCCTATGACCTTGAGCGGTATGGGCACAAAAATTTGCAAAAAATTGCCTGACCCTAATAAGCCCCCAGGGTCAGGCAGTCTGCCTGTAAGGACGCAGTTCTAAACGCAAAAGCTAAACGAACATAGTTGCCCCCTATAGCTGTCTAGCTTTCCCGATTGCGTTCCTCAGATCTATATCAATTCTGGTTTCTTTTCTCACTAAAACCATCCGATAGAGTACTCAAATAAGGATAAAGATTGCCTTCAGTCTTTCTTTCTACGTCCGTAAATTTACCCCTTTGACTGGAAAGCGAAAGGATCTCAGGCAATGGGCGATCGCGGTAGCTATCGGTAGGGGTAGGGTTTGCTACCAGACAACCGCAGAATCAATGATGCAGTATCTAAACTGACTTGTGCGACTGCTTGCATAGGGTCTTATTCAATTAAGCTTCGAGTTTTGGCAGCGTAATGCTGAAGGTTATGCCAGTGGTCGCACTACTGGCAACTGCCACTGCTCCACCATGTAAGGCTACAGCTTTTTTGACGATCGCCAGTCCCAGTCCAGCCCCTGGCAGATGTACTGTCGCCTCTGGTCGATAGAACGGCTCAAACAGACGTGTCTGCTGCTCCTGTGGAATAGTGCCCTCATTATGTACGCTGATGCCGGTAGGGTTGCTGTCGCAGCGTAAGGTCACACAGAGTGTAGTATCGTTGGGCGAATACGTCAGAGCATTAGAGAGCAGGCGATCGAGCATGTGCTGCACAAGTTCGGCATCAAGACAAACGGCATCGCACGCGCTATGACTGTCAATGGTGATCGGGCGATCGTCCTCAGAGCTTTGCAGCTTTCTCACTGCTTTGTGACAAGCAGCATTCAGGTTAAGCTGGGCTGGGCTAAACAGCCGTTTGCCAGAGTCAATCTCGTCATAAAGCAGTACATCATTGAGCAAGGCGTTCACGCGCCAAACTGCCTGTTGCATGCGATCGAAATAGGTTTGCTGTTTGGCTTCATTAGCGGCAGCAGCGTGACGTTTCAGCAACTCGATTGATGTGACAATAACCGTCAGCGGTGTCCGCAGTTCGTGAGAGACGGTTTGGACAAAGCTCGATCGCAAGTCATCTAATCTTTTTTCGGTTGACGACTCTCGTACCATGACAGCAGCCTGTCTCAGGTCTGTAATGTCTCGCACCAGCCATCGCCAGCCTAGCAACACGTTCTGGCTTGAGCGGATTGCCGACGTTGTGATCACTGCTGGAAAGACCTCACCCTTTCGCGGTCTAAGATGCAGATCCCAATTACGGTGCTGAGGTTCTACTTGCAAGTGTCTGAGATAGGTATGAAACGCACGGCGATCGGGCTTTGCCACAAAGACAATGAGCGGTTTACCCACCAAAAATGCCTGACGAACACGAAACAAGCTACTGGCTGCCTGATTCGCCTCCTGAATAACGCCCTGCACGTTAGTCACTAAATAGCCATCAGGCGCAAAGTCAAAGAGTTCCTGGTAGCGCTGACGCTGTTCTTCTAACGCTTGACGAGTGGCGTACAGTTCTTCATGGTGCTGGTGCAGTTCTTCTAAGACGACTGCCAACTCTTCTAGCACAGTCGAAAGCAGCTCCGGCTCTAGCAGAAACGCTTCGGTATTCTGTGCCAGAATCTGCACCCGCTGTTGTGCGTTTTGCAGCTTCAACACCTGAACGTCAACAGCACTCACAAGCTCACTTCCTCCATGATGAGAATCACACCCTGATGCTCTTGTTCAGCGCCCAGCAGTGGATTACAGGTGACGCGACAGCGAAACGATCGTCCGCGACGGTTCACAGCAGCGATGCTCAACTCTAGCTGATTTGCCCCCGCAATGCAGCGTTGAATCATTTCTCGCAGTTGATCAACGGGTAGCCCAATCTCCAGGTTGAAAAATGACTGTCCTGAGACCTCTTCAGAACTCAGCCCCCACAGGTTTTCGGTTTGCCGATTCCAGCTTAGAAGATTAAACTGATTATCCATCACCACCACACCTGCTCGAAGGCTGGCAAGAATGGACTGCAAAAAGGCGTTTGCTTGATTCGCTTCGCTGGTGCGTCGGCTCAGTTCATCGTTAATGGCTTGCAGTTCGGCATTTGTGGATTGCAGCTCCTCGTTCATCGTCTCCAGTTCTTCGTTGGTGGACTGGAGTTCTTCGTTGGTCGTTTCTAGCTCTTCGTTGGTGGACTGGAGTTCTTCGTTGGTTGTCTCCAGTTCTTCGTTGCTGGATTGTAGCTCTTCGTTGGCAGTTTCTAACTCCTGGCTCGATCGTTGGAGTTCGGCTTGTAGTGCCTGGTAATGGCTCACATCGGTGAAGACAATACTGATACCCAGTAGTTCGCTGCCATTTTGTAACAGGGTGAACTCTGCTTCTAGATGCTGCACGGTGCCATCAGTCAGATAGCGAACAATATCGGTGACGATGAGCGATCGCCGCTCGGCATAGACTTGCCCAAGACGAGAACGCAATTCCAACGGGCGGTAGGATACTTCCAGATCTTGCAGCGGGCTACCGATGTTTTCAGCAGTAAGCCCAAAGGTCGATCGGGCAAGTGTATTTGCCAGTATCAGATTGCCTTCTCGATCAATGACGATCTGTGCGGTTGGCGTGGCGTTGAACGCCAGTTCTCGAAGCTGTAAGGACGCGGACAAGCTATGGATCGCTTCGTCTGTTCTTTGGGTTGCTCCCAGGCTGCGATCGCGCATATCTTGTTTGGGCACTTTAGCAAAGATGCGATGCGGCAGGCTTATCGGCGTAAACAACTCAGCATGGGTCAGCAGCATTTCTGCCTTGCCCAAGAACAAAATGCCCGTATCGTTAAGCGCAAAATGCAAACGCGACAGAATACGAGCCTGTGCCTCGGCATTAAAATACATCAGCGTGTTGCGACAGACGAGCAAATCTAACCGAGAGATTGGCGCATCTTGCACCAGGTCATGCCGCCCAAAGATGACGATGCGTCGCAGGTCAGCGCGAAAGACGTAGCGATCGACGACCAACTCGAAGTAGCGGTCTTGTAAGCCCGGTGGCAATGCTGCCAGATCGTTCGCGCTGTAGCTCGCCTGACGTGCCTGCCCCAGGGCATCTTCATCCACATCCGTCGCGTAGATCTTGACGCGCTGCCGAAACTCGTTTGCACCCAGCAGTTCGGTCAGAATCATTGCCAGTGTATATGCCTCTTCGCCCGATGCACAGCCCGCACTCCAAAGCCGCAGTGGTTCGTGGTCTGGCTTTGTCTTTAGGAGTTGAGGCAGCACCTCCTCCCACAAATAGCTCCAGGCAGGCGCATCCCGAAAAAAGCCCGTGACGTTGATTAAGACAGTATTAAAAAGACTAACAAACTCTTCTGGATGTACTTCCAAATAATCAATATAGTCCTCAAAGGTAGCAACCTCTCTATGGTGCATTTGCTTTTGCACACGCCTCTGAAAGCCAGAGCGTTTGTAGCCCGAAAAGTCGAAACCCCGCGATCGCTTCAAGTAGTCCAGCAGCGCTTTAAACGCCTGATCGTCATCACTGTTACTCACGTACTTCAAAAAGAGACTATTAGGGCTGGAACAGTGGCACGAGCGAAAGGCTAAGCTAATGAGCCTTTAAGTTACAGAGTCAATTGTCTTAGAAGGCAGAAGGTAGAGGGCAGAAGGATGATGCAAATTTGAATGCCGATCAGCTTATACCTTCCGGTTAGCTGTTGACCCGGTTGGATATGAATAAGCTTCAGTCTACGTCATGCCGCTTTATCGCAGGCACAAGATTTCCCATGTCTACCACCCAATATGCTACTAAGGATCGTGGATGAAATCACCACTTTAAAGTTGATCGAGCGATCGCAGTAGTTGCTTAATCTTGCTTTGCTGTTGACGATCTAAATCTATAGGGAAACTTAATTCCATCGCCACACGATCGCTCGTCGAATTGTCATTGGTAAAAGCCTGCGTCGCTACAGCGATCGACCGTCCCTCAACGCTTTGCACGTCTGCCACCAAACTTTGAGCCAGTGGAGTATCCGCATGACGTGCAACCAGTAAGCCAAACTGCGGCTTTGTCCGTTGAATGAGTTCTAACTCTGGAACCGAGCCAGTTTGAAACTCTAGTCGAATGCTACGAATGCCAATTTCTGTCACTACAGCGGTTTGCGAATGCCCGTTCCAGCCTTCCCAATACAGTTGGGCGATCGCATTGACTTGCTTGCGAATTTTTACGCCCGTTTCTGGTTTGAATTCACGAAAAACTCGTCCAAAACTGCTAGCAATAAAGCGAAGGGAGGTCAGCGGATTATCCGCCGTGGCGCGTTTCTGTGCATACCACTCCTTCACATCGGAATAAATCACTACACTCAGATCATCTCGTTGAGTGCGAGTGAGGTTGATGAACTCGACTGAGAGTAGCGTTTGCAGATTGTCACTGGCGATCGCTCGGATCACATGAGCATCCACCAGCACTCTCGCTCCATAATCGCCGACCAGCTCAACTCGCACTACGTCCGGGATGTTGGGCCATACATCCAGCAAAATCCGTGCGCCCGATTCACTGACGTTGGTAGTAGTGCCTGTCCAATGCCGATCGCTGTGAACGATCGCCGTCAACTGGCGTGGCAACCGATGCGCTTGCCGCAGTTGCGGTTGTTCAAAGGCGACCAGACATGCCGCCATCACAAGCAGCAAATCAAACACACACCACAAGGCGTTGATAATTACCGCTTGACCATCTTCTGGACTCACCACAAACCAAAACGGCACCGCAATGAGTGATGCCGCCGTGAGTGCGCCTAAAAAGACTAGATAACGGACGCTTTCCAGGTCAAAATTGCGCTCTGTCACCGTTAATCCTTTATCGGTAACATTGAATGATCCCAACTTGGGATTGATCAGCGCCAGCAAAGTGACCATACCCGCCTGAAAGGACAAGGCAAACTCGTAGATCTCGTTCCAGAACGAAAACCGGACGTGTTTGTATGGAATGTGATTGGTCTGCATCGACAAAAGAATGTGAGGCAAGGCGTAGCACAGTGTCTCGAAGCCCAATCCTCTGACCGAATTAATGCCCAACAAGAGATACAGCACTGGAGCAATGACATACATCAAGCGAGGAAACCCGAAGAAAAAGTGAGACGTGGCGCTGAAATAGCAAAGCCGTTGAGCCAGTCTAAGCTTGAGTTTGCGGTTCAACAGAGGATTTTCAAGTCGTAGAATCTGCGCCATACCTCGCGCCCAGCGTACCTGTTGCCCTACGTAGGCAGAAAATTTTTCGGGTGCCAGCCCTGCCACCATGATTTTGTCGTAATAGACGGTTTCGTAGCCGAGGGAGTGGAGGCGGAGGGAGGTATGGCAGTCTTCGGTGACGGTTTCGGTGGCAATGCCGCCAATTTCGAGTATGTAATCGCGGCGGATGACAGCAGCAGAACCGCAGAAAAAAGCAGCATTCCAGAAGTCGTTGCCCTTTTGCAGCACTTTGTAAAACAGTTCGTTGCCGACTGGAATTTGTCCGCCTGTGAGCAGATTGCGCTCGAAGGGGTCAGGGTTATAGAACCAGTGGGGCGTTTGCACGAGCGCTACTTTGGGGTTTTGGAAGAAGCCGACGGTGTGTTGCAGAAAGTGGCGCACGGGGATGTGGTCGCAGTCAAGAATCATAACCAGATCGCCAGTAGTTCTAACTAAGGCAGTATTGATGTTGCCTGCTTTGGCGTGGTCATTGTTGTCTCGCGTCAGTAAATCGCAGCCCAGATCGTCACACATTTGTTGCAAGATTTCCCGACGCTCTGGCAGTTTGCGACCATCGTCCAGGACGTAAACCCGTTTTTTGTCTGCCGGATAATCGATCGCCAGTGACGCAAGGACTGTTTTACGGACAATTTCAACATCCTCGTTGTAGGTGGGGATGTAGATATCAACAGAGCGCCATTCGTCTTGAGGCATAGTGGCAAGGTCAACGGGCTTACGATCGCGCACCTTCAGCGTCTGAAAGTAGGCAAGCAGGAGGGTGCCGATCGCATACAGCTCTGCAACATACAGCAGCAAACAGAAAAAGCCGTTTAGCCAGTTATCCAGGTTCATCGTGTACTGCGTGCGGTAGTAAAGATACCGCACGGTTGTCAGCATACTCAACGCAATGAGGAACAGATGCAACCGTTCACTACTGTGAGTGTCAGTCCGCTGCTCTTCTAGCCTCACAATCACAGCCCCAACCGATACCATGATCGCTGCCAAAACAGCCTGCTGCCAAACGGGCGGTCGCTCGGTGATCAACGGCAGGCACAGCCACAAAGAAGCGGCTGCCAAAAGGACAAGCTGATAGCGGGTAAGCCAGCGTAACGTGCCGTCAGACCATAGAGGCAGGCGATCGACTAACCATGTGGTTAGCCACAACTGCCAGTTTGGAGTTGTTTGAGGCGGTTGGCGATGAACCTGAAGAGGGAGCTTGAGCATGGGGAGTAGGAGAGGGAGTGGGGAGTGGGGAGTGGGGAGTGGGGAGTAGGGAGTGGGGAGTGGGGAGTGGGGAGTAGGAGGGGGATAGGGAGTGAGCTGCAGTTTGCTGTTTTAGGCTGTAGAGTCGAGCTTGAAACTTAGAAGATTGAGCTGAGAACTCGGAAGATTGAGCTGAGAACTCGGAAGATGGGGCTTGAAACTCGGAACGTCGAGCTGAGAACTCGGAAGATGGAGTTGAGAACTCGGAACGTCGAGCTTAGAACTCGGAACGTCGAGCTTAGAACTCGGAAGGTCGAGCTGAGAACTTGGAAGATGGAGCTTGGAACTCGAAAGATGGAGCTTGGAACTCGAAAGATGGAGCTTGGAACTCGGAAGATGGAGCTTGGAACTCGGAAAGTTGAAATCTAAGCTTGAAACCCCCTTCATCCTTCATCCTTTAGCCTTTAGCCTTTAGAGGACGCTTTAAAAGTCCAGATGCTTGTAGCCTTGGCGACTGAAGTCGCGGCTACAGAGGCAAAACCTGCCGTTGCAGGTGATAAAACCCTTACTCTGCGGTCGTCCGCGCAGGCGGACTTTGTTTACGTAGTCGCGGTTTTAACCGCCAGACACTTTTCAAACAACCTCTTAGCCTTTAGCCTTTAGCCTTCATTCTTTATCCTTTACCTCCTGCCTTCTGCCTCCTGCCTTCTGCACTCCGCTTTCACTTCTTCCCCAACCGCCCTAAATACGACTGCGCGATCGCATACAGCAGCAGCGCAGCAACCACAAAACCGGGAGCGAGAATAAACCAACTGACGCGCAGGGTTTGCAGGAACCGATCGAGCCAGCTCGTTTGACTCAACTGCTGCTTTTGCTTTGCCTGTTGCAAAAACTCCAGCGTGTAGGCGTTGGGGTTATAGGGATTGGGGTCTGGGTCGGCAGCGTCAATGAGGACAGTGTCTTCGCGCAGTTGAAAGAAGAGAAAGTCGCGGTTGAGCAGGTCGCGGACGTGATCTAAACCTGCCCTGGTCTGCCCACTGAGCATGAGCAGGACGCGATCGCGGTTCCAGGGCGACACGATTTCTTTGACCAAACCTTCGGCATCGGGAAGGGTTTGCACCTGGCTTTGTCCGCGCTGACGACGAAAGGACTCCTGGAGGGTAAAGCCTTCGGACTGCAAGGCATCGGGGAGAGGAAACTGCTCGCGGGTGCCGATGGCGACGAGATGGCGATCGCTCCGCACGGTGGTCGGTAATTTATTTGCCCGAAACACGTCCAGCTTCACCGATTCTGACTGGCTGAGTCGTCCCAAACGAGCGCTGATTTCAAACAGCAGGGCGAGATCGTTCGTGCTGGGGCGATCGGGTAGGACGATCGCCGTCTTGGACAAATCCTGAGGAGAGGCAAAGGGATAGCCAAATTGCAGCAGTTTCAAATCAGGTACCTGCACAACGTTCGTCCGATTGAGGTCAAAGCTGGTATCGGCGTGAATAGTGCCCCAAAGCTGCTGGTCGAGGGCGCGGTTGCAAGAACGACGTTCGCGGGGATCAAGCTGAAACCGGACACGAATCTTGGAGTTGGGCTTGATGCGGTCTTCTGGCAGTGCGACTCGAAGGGTTTCGTGCGACGCGCCTGTGACAGAATCAAGCTTTTTGCCTACCAACGCCAATCCATCTAGCTGCACTTCAATCAGGGAGGTGAGCGGGTTGACCTGAGGACTGTAGCTGTAGTTCAAATTGATGAAGTTCCCCGTGGCGAACTGATCGTCAGGCAGGGCACGAAAGTCGAACTCCATCACTGGAGCATCGGCACCCCGCACGGTCATATCTTCGTAAGGCTGGTTGTCGAAGGTAGTCAGATTTTTAAGCTGAAAGTTGTTAGCAATTGGCAGATAGCCCGACCATTCGCGGGGTGAGGGTGCAGGTACATCGGTGACTTGGCGCACGACGATCGCCTGCCCGGTACCAAGCTGGCGATCGCGCGACTGAATGAGAAACTGCACTGCCTTTGCCACACCGTCTGATCCATTGCCAGTCACGACTAGAACGGGATGGCGTTTGTCAGGTGTTGTGGTCAGCATCAGCACACCTGCATCATTCGGCAGCACGTTCTTTTTGTCGTCTCGCACCTGACCGTCTTTCAACGACAGCGGTAGTTTGAGTTGCGCCAGCGCAGGCTGCGTTTTGGGAGTGCCCACAACAACGAGCCGTTCATTTGGCTGCATCTGGTCGATCGCCGTCAGCAGGCGCGTGTTCAGCGGACGATACTGAGCAAACCGCCCCACATTTGTTTGAAAGCGCGTGGTCGCAGTGAGCCAGGATTCATCGATCGCGTTCGGCAGCAGGTACGCAAGCTGGTTTGGCTCCAGGCTCAGGTCGTCAAAAATGGGATAAGGGTAGCGGCTGAAGTTGAGCGCGATCGGCTGGGGTTGAAAGTCAAATACCAGCTTGGAATCAGGCAAAATCTCCGTCCACAACGATGGATCGAACGGGTCTTGTGTACAGGTGGGCGAGTTGTTTTGCAGTGCGGCAATCACAACTTCGTTGTTGTCCTGAATCAGGTCTGGTGGGATGTCGTAAATCGCGCTGCCGATTTCGCCCTGCTTTTTGTTGAGCGGCAAACTGCCCACGCTGGCACCGTTGACGTAGGCTGTGAGATTCGATCGCGTCGCGTATAACGCTGGCGAATGGCGAAACCGTAGCTGAAGTTTGGCGGCTTTGGGCTTCCAGGCACGGGGACGCGTAAACCGCAATCGCGTCTCATCATAAATGCTCCGCAGCCGCAGACGGTTGCCCACCACTGGACTCCGGTTGAACTCCAAAACATATTGCCCTGCTGCCAGTGGTGCAACGATAGCGCCTTTTTTAGCCGCATCCGAAACGTCAGGGTCTTTTGCTGCCGCTTCCCCAGCCGATTGCGGCGGTGCTGGCACTTTATCAATCCCCGCATTGGGAGACGTAACCGGAGCTTCAGGAGGGGACTGAGCCACTGTTGCCTGCTGCCAACCCAAGCCCAGACTGCATACTAGCGTGATGAGGAAGAGCGCGATCGGCAATAGGCGCAGGCAGAATCTTCGTGTGCCGCGATCGAAGAGAGAGGCAAAATGGGTAGTGCGGGGGTTCATAGGGGAGGCAGAAGGTAGAAGGCTAGAGCAGTTGTTGGTTGTTGGTTGTTGGTTACTAGTTGTCAGTTGCCAGACTAAAAACTAAAAACTAAAAACTTCCTAGTAGCGCTCCCAGGAGGGTTGGAAACCGCGTCGTCGGAGGAGATCGACCTGGATTTTCTCAATTTTGCGATCGGTGGCGCGATCGCCTGATGGTGAGGAAGACATTTCTCTGGCGCTTTGTGCTTGCCGCAACGCTTTGAACTGTTGTAGAGCAACGCCTGGACGATCCTGGGCAAGGCTCAGTTCGCCCAAGATGCGACGGGTATCGAGGTCATCAGGTCTCAGCACCAGCACACGGTTGTAGAGGGCGCTGGCTTCGGCATAGCGCTGCTGCTGGAACCGTACCCCTGCAAGGGCAGCGATCGCGTCTACATTATTGGGCTGCTGTTGCAAAATTGCGGTGTATGCCTGGTTCGCCAGCGCTAAATCTCCCAGCGTTTGCGCCAGATCGCCTTGCACAAAGTAAGCATTTATATCGCCTTTGTTGCGTGTGACAAGCTGTTCAACCTGCGATCGTGCCGTTGCTGGATCGCGGACTGCCAGCACTTGCAAGGCACGACGCTGAATGGGGAGGCTATCTGGATTCACTGTCAGCAAAGTTTTGTAAAGCGCTTCTCGTTCGGCATCGGCTGGCAATGCTCCCACGAGGCTGAATAATTCGGGTGGCGTTTCATTCGCAGAGGGCGATTGGAGCCATGTGGTTAGCACCGTTTCTGCCTCAGCTTGCGTAATCCGCTGCGATCGATAGGCAACGCTGGCTCGACCCAACTGAAGGCGAAAGTCTTGGGATCGGGTTGCCAAAACCTGGTCATAAACGTTCAATGCTTCGTCCGATCGTCCCTGTCTCTCTCGTACGTCTACCAGTCCCAGTAAGGCGTTTGACAAGATGGAAGCAGGTGGATTGGAGGCAATAATCGCCTCGTACCGTTGGGCGCTGGCATCTAGTTTGCCGTCTCGCCGTTCAATGTCAGCTAACAGGATTTGGGAGGCACGATCGCGCGCACCAGCAGCAGTCGCACTATACACTTGTAATGCCTGCCGTGCTTGTTCCAAATCACCTTTCTGCACCCAGATTTGCGCGACTCGAAAGTGTAAAAAGGGCGCATCCACACCGCGCTGCAAAAGCTCCTGATAGGTGGGCAGCAGTTCCGGATCGGGTGGATCGAGGCGAATAAGGGCGAGGGCAAGAGACTGTCGCTCTGTAGCACTATCAGGCAGCGGTTGTAAGGCAGTTTGTAGCTGTTGCCGCAGTTCACCAGAAGTGATCTGTCCTAGCTGCTGGGCGATCGCCAAACGTTTAACCACTAAGCTTGGCTCTGGCTGTTGCTTGATCAATTGCTCATATAGCGACAGTGCTGCCTGCTGCGACGACGGAAACTCGCTAAACACATCCGCTGCTTCTGTTACCAGTCCCGGTGATGGGTTGGCAGTTTGGCGTAGCACCTGACGATACTGCTCCACTGCTTCCGCATACAGCGCTGTATCGCTTGACTGTCGCCCAATCTGACTCAGTGCTCGTGCCAGTGGCAGCGTTGCGTTTGGCTGACTGCGTAGTGGTTGCAAAATCAAGCGGGCTTCATCAGACTGTTGGTTTGCCTGATACGCGACTGCCAGAGCCGATCGCACCTCGATCGCCATTCGATCTGAAGCCTTCAACTGCTTGAGTTGCGCCTCCAGCAACGGGATTGCCTGCTCTGGCTTACCTGTCTCTCGCAGTGCGGTCGCATAGGCAATGACGGCATCAACTGGTAGTCTCTTCCCCGTAGCGGTGTAGCGCTCAAATAGCGTCACGCCCTGCCGATAATTGCCACTATAGGTGTATGCCTGAGCTGTGCCCAGAAGTATAGTTGGCGTAGGTTTCTGAAGCAGCACTTGGTAATCCGTCAGCGCTTCTGTAAAACGCCCCTGGTAGCTGTAGAGCAACGCCCGCTGAGTACGATCGCTCGTTCGATCAGGAGCCAGCGTTAATAGTGTGGTCAGTGCCTCAATGCCTCGTGCCTGCCACTCCGATCGATAGCCACCCAACAGACCGACCGCAGAGAGTGCCGTGAGGTTTTTCGAGTCCTCCACCAATACCTGCTGATACGCCTGCCATGCCTTTGCATCCTGTCCCGCCCGTTGATAGGCGATCGCCAGTCCCAACTTTGCTTCTAGAGACTGCGGATTTTGCCGCAACGCTGCCTGAAACGCGGCGATCGCATCGTTCACAAAGCCCCGATTCAGCAACGTATAGCCCTGTCTCGCCGACATAGATTGCGCCTGCGATGGCATTCCCGACAGCGCGATCAGTAGAAAAGGTAAAAGGCAAAAGGTAAAAGGTAAAAGGTAAAGGCGTGGCTGTGTGGCAATATCAATCGCCCTCATCCCAACCCTTTTTCTCCAAAGAGAAGGGCTTAGAACTCTTGTTCCCTCTCCTTTGGGAAGAGGGCTAGGGTGAGGGTGGCTCGACTGACCGCTGACCGCTGACCGCTGACTGC
This sequence comes from Tildeniella sp., assembly GCF_059505325.1. NCBI lineage: Bacteria > Bacillati > Cyanobacteriota > Cyanophyceae > Oculatellales > Oculatellaceae > Tildeniella > Tildeniella sp. The sequence continues at coordinate 8,060 of NZ_JCACKI010000061.1, read as the reverse complement.
TGCCTCCCAACCACTGATTCAAATCTCTCATCTCGACCTCCTAAAGACTGACGAAAGGTCAAAATCCGTTCTGACACGAACGCCTAAGACCGTCTCCGAAAAACCATTGCGTTCCTGAAGCATCACTGCTGCACGCAGATTGGGCGTGATGCGGAAGTCGTAAAACAACTCCAGCACATCGGGGTTGTTGTCGCCTCGCGATCGTCGGAGGTCGTCATTCGACAGTTGCCGTCCGTAACCCAACCCCAGGCGATCGCTCGGCATAAAGACATCCAGAAAGTTCAATCCCGCGCTATAAGTCGTGCCGCTAGTGTCTAGAGCCAGATTGGTGTAATGCCCATAGCGACCGAAGAGACCAAGTTTGAGGCTAGGAATAAAAACTTCGGCGTTGATACCGTAAGCTTCTTCCCGATCGCCCGGTTGCGGTCCGGCTCTACCCGATCGCGGGATGTCAAAAATCTCTCGAAAGCCGCTTCGCCGCCCGGCATCGCGGGAGGAGACGTAGGTGCCACGAATGATGGCAGTACCAAACCGCACACCCACTTCCCCTGCAAACGCATCCAGATGGAAATCACCGAGATTGCGGTTTGACGAAAACGTGGTTGCCTTGAGGTCAATGTCATCCGTCACGCTCCAGTTCACCAATAGCCCCGGACGTGAGGCAATGCCTGCTGCTGCCAGCGCTGGGTTTGTTTGAAAAACCGAGTTAAAGAAATGCGTCGCGCCGTCTTTGGCGAAGCTGTTGCGATCAAAATACGAGGTCAAATCCATCAAACCTACGACCAATCGCAACGTTGGCAGCGACGGCAGTGATCCAGCAAAATACAGCTCGTTCAGATTCAGCCCTGTTTCTTGCGAATCGGCAAACCCTCTACCGGTCGTCAAATCGACCTCAGCTCCAAAGCCAGCATTGGGTGTCACCGGGTAGAAGCCTCTCAAGCGTGCCCGTGCCGAAGTATCGCTGCCTTCTTGCTTGAATACGCCCTGCAACTGCACTGACGGTACACCGAGTACCTCGCTGCCCTGCCGCAGCACTTTGTCAGATGGTGCTGGTACACCCGAATCGGCTATTAGTAAGGGCGATCGTTCAGTCAAACGCTGTGTCTGTTCAGGCTTTTCTGGTCGCTTTAGCCAAGGACGCTGCTCATAGGATGCGTTTCTGATGTAGGAAGTCTGTGTCTCTTGCGTCTCTAAAGATGGTGTCAGTAGCCCAGCCCTTGCCGCGATTTGAAGCTTGGTTGCATCGAACAGCGTCGCGTCAAACAAAGATTGACTCCCAGCAGCAGAGGATAACATTGCATCTGCCACTACTTGGGGCATTGCTTTCACTGGTTGCTGTTCTTTCACAACCGGAATCTGTACAGAATTACTGTTTGTCGCTTTGACAGCAACTGAATCAGTTGAGTGCTCTTTGCGATCGTTGAGTTTCGTCAGATCCGCTAGAGCAGATGGACAATGAATCAGCGTCTCTGCTGCCCCCGTAGTCAGTAAAATGGCGAACGTAAAGCCGAGATGAAAGCGTGGCTTGAGCCGGATCGGTTTAAGTAGCGGCAGTACCGGACGAGCGATCGAACGTGTTTTAAAAGTCATAGTTTTGGTTAAGTAGAAGCCATCCCACAACGTTTAATGCCATCGTGCGAAGTCACGCACCGCACGGTTAGTAGGGTGATGTGCTGCGATTAATTCACCTGGAATGAGCAGGCAACCATTAGCAGGACAGTGATTGCTTGAAAGAACTGTATAAATGCAAAGAACTCTAATCAGGACTTTTGCATCCACTGCTCAGCAGCAGGCTAAAGCGAGGAGACAACAGAATGAAATGCTTGTAGGTGAGATTTGCGCTGATTTTGAAGCGCTTGATTCTGTTAGTTCTGTTGCTACTAAGCGCTACAGTCCGAAAGCAACCGTGCAAACGTTAGAGTGTTGCAAGCATTTATGCCTTGCGATCGCAGATGCAGTGCCTACCAATAGCGCTATGTCAGCCCACAGTTGCGGAAAGATTACCTGTTTCACAACGGAAGCGAGAAGATGCCCTGAACAAGTTTAAAGAAGAATGACATCCGGTTCTGAGTCATGTATTCGGTCGATCGATAACGGAATCAGGGAAATTTCTATGAAGAGCGTGTAAGTTTTTCCGCTTTTCTACTGAACTTTTCCGCTTTTCTACTGAACTTTTCCGCTTTTTTGCCGAAGAAAAACCAACTCAAAGACAAGCCAATTCATAGAGCTATACGCTCGAAAGCCAGCATGAATACATTTGCGTCGCACCTTCTTAACCCATCTGGATATGCTGAGGGTCGATCGCGCGCCAGCACATTAGATGATTGAATGTTGTGTTTTGCACGCAACTGTCAATAACAAAGTGAGTGAGACCAAATTCCTTTTAGGCAGTTGCAATTATGGATATTGACGCGATGATGGATTTGCCTGCAATTGGAACTACGACTGTCAATACCCTTCATTTGGAGGTGGGTATTCTACGATCGCGTTCATTAAAACGTTCAAATGAATTCAGTTCATCATGTGTGATCATTTCTATAAACACCGTCATGCTGCTGGGTGACTGACACACAAGCAAGTTGCACTATCAGCATCGCTGGAGGTGGGTGTCTCCGGGCACGCATCTGGCACTAGCGCCCAAACCGCATAGCGCTCTTCATTATGAGTCATCACGGCTGGTTCGCCTCGTTGCTTAAGCCTTGTGACGATGCCAAGAGCCTGTTCACGACTGCTCACCACCTTGACAAAACGATAGTATTGATCCTCAAAAAGAATGGCAAACAGACGCTCTGGCAGTTCTGTCCGATGAATACGGCACGTTTGATACTGCTCACGCGATGCCAAGAGCAGGTGCGATGTTAAAGACGAGTCTACTGCTGGCATTTGTTCTGAAGCCGTTGACAACGTACTGTTTGATGAAATGAGTGGAAACCAGTTCACGTCTTCGGTTGGCAGTGCCACCAATGGCTGAAAGAGAGACAGCGGTAATGCTGTGTTCTCCCAGTCAACATCACGATCGGACTCTAAAGCTGGAATAGCAGGTGGCTGAAACTCCAGTCGATCGGTTGGCATCTCACCATTGTCGGTCAGACTGAGTGGTGAAGCCGTCAGTCCATTCACAGCGAGAGCCATATCTGGAGGATTAACCGCTTGCAATATGGCTTGGGCACTCAAAATTTGTCGCCCCTCTGGAACCACTGTCCGCGATCGCCTCCATTTACGGAGCAGTTCCGCTGTTGTGATGCCAGCGCCAACGCTCACCACAATGGAGATGCCAATATGTCGAATGACGACATCACGGTGGTTGATGTCTTCAGTAGACTCACCCGTTGTGGACTCAGCAAGAATGGGTTCCGCTTGGCGTGGCAGAAATGCCAGCGTCAAGACTGAAAAGACAGCACAGGAGGTGAGGACAGCAGACAACAAAACTTTTCCAAAGACAGAACTGTTCATGGTTACTGCTCCACTTGAACGAAGGGATAAGTGAAAACGCTGGCAAGCAGTAGTGCAACCTTTAGGTTGAGTCGTCAAACGTCGCACGACTAACCGATTTAAAGTAGAACCAACCAAACCTCCAGCACTTCTGCAAGAGGTTTGGTCTAGGTACTTAAATTTTTTCTAAAAGAATTGAAACACACAAGAACACTCGACCTATCACATTTCTTAGCCTGTTTCTGGGTCTCTCGGGCGTTACAAACCGCAGATTTATCGAAACTTTAAGTGCTTAGTCCCGGTTGGTAGCGCCAGGCGCGAATACTATCAGTAAGTAGGTAGCCACAATTAAGTGTGAGGGAGCGGTTTGGGGGCGTTGCCTCCAGGCAGGGGATTCCACCCCCTCCACCCCCAAAATCATCTTTAGTTTAATTACGCCCAACAATTTGGTGCATCATCATTCTCCTAATGCGTTCCTTCACACTACCTTGACTAAATTCATGAACTTGAGATTGCTTCTGATTGCAGCAGCGCTATTGGGAACCTGCCTGGTTGGTATGTTAAGGCTCAGGCAAGCACTGCAACCGCCTGTTGCCGCAAAAGTGCATGAGGCGACGCTTACTAAAGACGATCGCGCAGCCAATGTCACACCTGAAACGTCGATCGATCCAGAACAGCTTTTGCGAACGAAGACGTGTATCCGGTGCCAATTGAGTGGCATTGATTTACATGGCACAGATCTGAGTCGAGCCAATTTTAGCTACTCCAATCTCACTCGATCAAACCTGAGCCAAACTAAACTCATTAACGCCACCTTGCAAGGTGCTCAACTCAGCGCAGCGAGCCTGAAGGCAGCCAATCTCCAGGGTGCAGATTTAGGCAAAGCAAATCTGGTTGGAGCAGACCTCAGCCAAGCACAACTATTGAACATCAATCTGTCGCAAGCCAACTTGAAAGACGCAACATTAAAGCAGGCTGAATTACGCGATGCAAATCTTAGAAACGCCAGCTTTATACAGGCTCAGATGCAGAAAGCCAGCTTATACGGTGCCATTCTTATCAACGCAAACCTCAAAGATGCAAATTTGAATGGGGCTGATCTCCGTTACGCAAACTTGCAGAACGCTAACTTAAGTGGTGCCAATTTGACAAATGCCCAGTTAGATTGGGCAATCATGCCAGACGGTACCAGTTATCAGGGCACGACTCCCTATTGATCCAAATGCGGGCTTTACGCCCCCCTCTGATGTCAACTATTGGGTGAAGTCAGTCGGTTAATCTGGCTGGGGATGGGAGGATTGCGAAAGATATCGTTTCCAGTTTTGTTTCGCCAATTCAGAATCGGCTGCAAGGTGTTCGGCACAGTTGAGGCGAAGATGTCGATCGCCAAAGGGCGCATTCACCAACGCACAATGATGCGGACGTTCTGCATCTGAATAACGGTTGGGTTGAAAAAATTGACAGGTGACACACATTTTTGCGACGGATACTTGTCCCTGTGCTTGAAGCTTGCGAATCATTTTGATGAGTCCCCGCAGGAAGATTACTTGTTCTGCTGCCGATAGCTCATCTACCGTGTTGAGCAAAAAATCAGACCAGGATGCGGTTTGGGCGGCGACTTTTTGTCCTTGAGTGGTTAATGTAATCGCTATCGCTCGTCCATCCTGGGGCGATCGCGTCTTTTGCACTAAGCTCTTCTCAACTAGCGAAGTCACTGCATCACTCGCTGTCGCCGCTGTGACGGCAAGATTTTTTGCCACCTCTGATAACCGCATCCCGGATTCACCCTGATCAATTAAAAGCGCCAGAATTTGCCCTTGAGTTGGCGTTAATCCTTGCTGTCCGGCATCCTGCCAGGATTGACTTTTCAATGCCAACCCGATTTTTTCTAACCCAATCAAAATATGTTGCTCGACCGCGCTTGAGGCATCAAAGGGATTTGCGCTGGCACCAGTAATCGGAGATTCAGCAGGAAGCGTTGATTCTGTGTCGCGATCGGGCTGAGAGTTGTCCATGAACACTGACCGTGTAAAGCACCAAGTAAATGGTGGAGTGTAATCATCAGTTTACTCCTGAGCAAAACGAGTGGGGTTGCCATTAACTGAAATCAGGCGATCGAGCCGAATTTCAGTCCCATCTTTCAGCTTCAAAAAATCTGCTTTGTCCGCAGCATAAACATCGACAATTTGACTTTGAACTTCAACGATCTCCTCAGTGGCAGTGCGATAAGAAATTTGACAAGTCTGCCGCAGCGTTGCGAATGCTTCTAACTGATCGTGAAAACCACAGTCGACCAAACAATAGTCATTCATCGTATACCTCACTTTTTCGAGTCGTTGTTAGCAGCAGCAACGGTTGCACACTTAGCCGCAACTGTTTGCCAACCGCGATTGGCATCATGTTCTCCTTTCAGATGTTTATGGAATCCAGTCAGTAAACCTGGTTGCTAGTCAGGTTTACTAACCCACTATTTTTCGATCGCTGGCAAATATTACCTGTTCTGGTGAGTAGTTGGCACCGTCCAGCATCAGTTGAGCAACGGCTCCATACGCCTCTGTCCACGCTTGTTGAACATCAGGAGTCCAGGCAGTGCCCAGAGTTGCCTCAAATGCTTTCAGTAAGCTACTGCCCACCATCGGATAATGCTGTGGCAACACACCATACTGAAGGTGCTGAGTTCCCAATCCTTTGAGCGTGTTGCTTAATACGTCTGGTTGAAGCAAGTTATTCACAACCAGCACCAGAGATTGAAATAACTTCTTGCCTTGCGCTTCCATATTCGTGTGGACAAATAAAGGCTGGACTTCTGGGTAGTCTGCAAAGAGTAGCCTGTAGAACTGTGCCGTAAACTCTGAGCTATTGCCCTTAATTTGAGCGAAACTGCTTTCGAGCAATTCAATATTGAGGGTCATTTGATCTTCTCCGTTATTGAGGTTGCACATTGTAGGGAAGGCTTAAGTTTCCTGAACTCACGCTGTATGCCTGATATACCCCAAGCATGGGGAGATTTTTGTTCGTGGCGTTCACTTGCATATAGGCAACGACTCCATCAAACTTGAATTCCGTTTTGGAATGAAGGCGTTGAGCCGGAACCAGAACGGTGAGCTTGTTGCCTTTCAGCACCACTGAGAAGCCGGGAGAATCCAAATACATTGGCATACCGGGGTGGGTGGGTGGAAGTACAACTGTCTTATCGGTTTTGTTGAACTGTTTGACCGACAAGCCACCAGGAACGCGATCGTCCTTCACTAGCACTACCCAATGACTGTGAAAAACAATGCCATCATCGGCGTAGTTCAAGTTGTTGTTCTCATCCCACAGAGGCGTATCATCGAAATCTGGATGGGATGTGACTGCCAGTGCTAAAATCCCTTCAACCTTGCCAAACCCTGCATCTTCGGGCTTTAGAGTCGTTGGAAAGACGTAGCCCAATACGGGTGCGCCATCAACGCTACCCCTGGGTTTGGGCAATGTTTTGCCAGCCGTTCCTTTCACCGTTTGCTCAAAAACGAGTATATCTGCCTCTTTGAGATAGCGGACGCTGGTACCAATCACTTCTAAATCAGGTGATTTTGGAGTTGGTACAACCTGAGGCACTGCTTGAGCCGTTGGTGCTGACGCGGATTGAGTTGTAGGATGAGCATCAGTTTTAAGACTGAAATGGAATACACCCAACATGATGCTTAAGCCAATACCAAGTAAAGCAATGAGAAAACGTTTCATGACAACCTCTTGTATGAACTAAAGATGAAAGGGAGTGGGAATAGTCAAAAAGTGAGAAACGCATTCTCTTAAGACAGCACTATGCCGATGCTTTTGAGTGGTGTGGCGAAACATCGATCGAAGCGGAATGCAGTTTCTTCAACTGGTAGGACAGTGGTGTTTTAGTTGTTCATGATGCTTAATTATTTAGGACTCCTAAATAATTGCATTTTAGCGATATGGTGTCAAGGGGGCTGTATCAGGCTCCTTGACAAAGACTTGGATTCGGTTTGACGAGGCAGATGGACAACGCTCGATTACTTAGGTGCGCTTGCTTTACCTGTGTCTACCGCTTCGTCAATTTGTTGCAATCATTCTGGACTGAGCTGAGGAATGAGATCGATAGAGCAACCGATAAAACGGCTCTCTACGACTGGAATGGTATCAAAGTCATCGACACACCTGGACTCTTCACTGATCGCGCTGACCATGACGAAATCACCTATGAGGCAATCGCTAAAGCCGATTTGCTGGTATTCTGCTTGACCTACATGCTTTTCGATACGCTTACCGTCGAAAACTTTAAGAAGCTAGCCTACGACAAAGGCTACCGCTGGAAGATGATGTTGGTGATTAACGAAATGTCAGCCGCCGGAGGGGAGGAAGACCAGAAAATTGCCAGCTACCGCCACAGTCTGGCAGAAGCGCTAAAACCTTATGCGCTAGATGAGTTTCCCCTCTGTTTCATTGATGCCAAAGATTCCTGTGATGGTGTTGATGAAGACGATGATTTTTTAACCGAGATCAGCCGCTTTGAGACGTTCATCACTGCACTCAATCATTTTGTTGAACGCCGAGCAGCCCTTGCTAGCTTAGAGGATGTTTTAAAAGTGTCTGGCGGTTAAAACCGCGACTACGTAGACAAA
>NZ_JCACKI010000060.1:0-24328 GCF_059505325.1 Tildeniella sp. | reverse complement strand
CTTCCTCTGCTTCCTCTGCTTCCTCTGCTTCCTCTGCTTCCTCTGCTTCCTCTGCTTTTGCTTCCTGCTCTCTGCCTTCTGCCTCCCATAATCGATTGACAAACACCCCACCGACCGGAATCTTCAACGTCTCCAGTGCGGTGAGAAAGCGTTGCGTTTCCAAGAGGCTCATGGGTTCTGCGATCGCCACGACTAAACAAACCGTGTCATCCCGATTCTGCAATAGCTGCCGTCCGCCTTTAAGGTCTAACTTCATGTCTTGCAAAAACGCATCGGCATCATCGGCGGTGTAGCGTCCGGTAAACGATTGGCTGATGACGCGATGCTTTTCCTGGAAGAGTTCCAGCGCCTTCAGAAATTCATCGAGAAAATCCATCAAGCCAAACAGGTTGAGCGTGTGCCCGCTGGGAGCCATATCTACCACGACGCGATCGGCTTCGTGTTCGCGTAGCAGCCGTTGGATTTCTAAAATACCCATCAGTTCATCCAAACCGGGCCAGCTCAGATCCCAAACGGGTGTTAGATCTTCGTTTTCGACAAAGCTGCCACGCTCGACCAGTAGTTCCAGAACCTGACCATAATCGCTCTTAAAAGCTTGCAATAAGGTTTCAGCGTCGAGCGATCGCACCTTGAGATTCGGCAAATCTGCTGTGGGTTGCGATTCATCTGTGACTGTCATTTGCAGCACGTCGCCCAGAGAATGCGCCGGATCGGTAGACAACAGCAAAATCGCCTCGTCGGGAAACTGCTGTGCCCACTGTCGCGCAAACCCGCAGGCGAGGGTTGTTTTGCCCACTCCGCCTTTGCCGCTAAACATTGCCAGATGAAGAGAGTCGAACTGTTTCATGGTTTTGGGAATACTGGGTCAGCGTTACTGATGGAACGGCATTGGGGCTGTCAATGACGCTACCCACAGACTACCCATTTCGAGACAGCAGCTATCCTGCACACGCCAGGAACGAGGATCAATGAGTGATTTATTTAAAGGCTTTGAGCAACTGCTTGAGTTAGCAAAAGTCCTGGAAGAAAAAGCGGCAGCGGGTGAGCTGAAAACCGACATTCAGATCAACACCCGCAGTCTGAGCAGCATTCCGCGACAGGGAAATATTCCAGGTGGCGTTGGGGTGAGTCGGATGCGATCGCCTGCTGAGGGAGCAAGGGGAGCAGGGGGAGCAAGGGGAGACGAGGGAGCAACGGGAGCGCCGGATGTGATTGTGACTCCTCCTTCCAGCGATCGTGATGGCACCACTGGCGAAACGTCTGCCCCGCTCAATGATGTGGGCGGGCTGTCCGAGGTGCTCAACGAATTGCGGGAGCTGATCGAAATTCCCCTTAAGCGTCCTGATCTGCTGGCAAAACTGGGACTGGAACCGCCGCGTGGTGTGCTGCTAGTGGGTCCACCCGGAACAGGGAAAACACTGACGGCGCGAGGTTTGGCGCAAGAATTGGGCGTGAACTACATTGCGATCGTCGGTCCCGAAGTGATGGGCAAATACTACGGGGAAGCAGAGGCACGTCTGCGTAGCATTTTTGAGAAAGCGGCAAAAGCGGCTCCCTGCATCGTGTTTATTGATGAAATTGATAGCCTTGCACCCGATCGCAGCAAGGTGGAAGGCGAAGTGGAAAAGCGTCTGGTGGCGCAACTGTTGGGCTTAATGGATGGCTTTGCCCAAACCAACGGCGTGATCATTCTGGCAGCAACCAATCGCCCGGATCATCTTGATCCAGCACTGCGTCGTCCTGGTCGGTTCGATCGTGAAGTGCAGTTCCGTGTACCCGATCGCAACGGTCGCCTGGAAATTCTCACCATTCTCACCCGCACCATGCCGCTGGATGAAACGGTGAATGCGGCAGTGGTCGCTGATTTAACGGTAGGGATGGTGGGAGCAGATCTGAAAGCCGTGTGCCAGAAAGCCGCCTACAGCGCTCTGCGTCGCCAGGTTCCTTCGCTACAAGGAGCCATTCCCGATGACATGACGCTCAGCCAGTCGGATTTCCTTCAGGCACTCAAAGAGGTGAAGCCATCGGTGCTGCGATCGGTGGAAGTCGAGTCGCCCGATGTGCAGTGGGATCAAATTGGTGGGCTGGAGGACATCAAGCGCACGCTGCAAGAATCGGTGGAAGGTGCGTTGCTGTACCCCGAACTGTATGAGCGGACGGGTGCCAAAGCGCCACGCGGCATCTTGCTTTGGGGTCCACCGGGAACGGGCAAGACTTTGCTGGCAAAAGCGGTCGCCTCGCAGGCAAGAGCCAACTTTATCGCTGTCAATGGTCCCGAATTATTAAGTCGCTGGGTGGGTGCTGCGGAACAGGAAGTGCGTGAACTGTTTGCGAAAGCGCGGCAGTCAGCTCCATGTGTGGTATTCATTGACGAAATCGATACGCTGGTGCCAGTACGCGGAAAGTTTAACGGTGATTCAGGAGTGAGCGATCGCGTCGTGGGGCAACTCTTGACAGAGCTGGATGGACTGCAAGGTTGTGTCAATGTTTTGCTCATTGGCGCGACTAATCGACCCGACGCGATCGACCCTGCCCTGCTCCGCGCGGGACGATTAGACCTGCAACTCAAAGTTGATCTCCCCGATCTGCACACGCGACTGGCAATTCTAAAGGTTCATAACGGCGATCGTCCCCTGGCATCCGTAGATCTAACTAGCTGGGCAGCTCAAACGGAAGGCTGGAACGGCGCAGATCTGGCGCTTCTGAGCAACCAGGCGGCACTAGAAGCCGTTCGACGCTACCGAACCGCAGGTTCTACCGATCCATCCAGTATCCAGATATTTACGGATGACTTCCTGGCGGCTTACCAATTACTGTCAAAACAGCGTCAGTCGGTCTAGTGTTCCCTGTTAGTGATTCTCGACGCATCCCCTTGATTTAGCTCTCCGCTGAACCAAGGGGACTGCTTTTTCCAAAGGCTTTGTTTAACCTAACGTCTCCTGCGATCGATGATCTCTGCACAACCACCCGACCCAGTACGCCAACATGCCCTCGCTGCGTTAACCGCTACGTTTATGACGCAAGGGCATCCTACAGAATATGCCCAGCATATGGCGACTGCCGTCATCTTTCAAACTGACTTAGAGCTACGTAACGCACAACTGACGAATCTTTTGGGCTGGCTCAAACAAGAGCATGGCGATGTTTATCAGCAGGCACTGGCTCATCTAGAAAGCACCCGTGAAGAGTTTGAACGGCGACTTCAAAGCGGCAGTTAGTTTTTTGTGGACGTTCTCATACCAATTTGATGTGACCTTGCATAGAACCAGGGGCTTAGGGTATTTAAACCTTAAAGCCAACGAAGGATTGCAGCAGCGTTAACATAGCAAAGTAATTTTCGGCTCTGTCATCACGAGTGATAAGCAAGCCGACGAAACGGTTTCGAGCAATTTAATACCAATTCTACAAAATCGCCCTACAGTTCGTTTTTGCTGCTGACCGCTGACCGCTGACCGCTGACCGCCAGCCGAAGCTTGCCTGTGTAGCTACAGTTGAGTGAAATGGTATAAGTCGTTCGACACGGTTGCGCTGGCAGTGGCGTTGACGGTGTTGCAGCGTCTCGATCGGTTTTCTAAGCGCCGTAGCAATTCAGTCGTGTCGCAATGACGCACCCGTCCTTCACACCTAAAGCGTGCCATTCAGATAAAATGACGACATTCGTCTCTGCCTTATTGCCCATTCAAAAGGGAATCTAGTTTTATGGTGCCAATTTCCGCTCTTGGCGATGCCCCGGTTGCTCTGGTTCCTACCCACACGATCGCCGAGTTTCCAGTCAACACCTTTCTAGAAAGCATTGTCGTCAGTGCTGATCAGACGCTGTTCATCACTAACCACTACGAAGGCAAAGTGATTCGTATCGGTGCTGATGGGGTACCAACGACCCACGCCACGATCGCAGGTAAAGCTACAGGACTGGCTGCTTTGCCAGATGGTAGTCTGCTCCTTTCTGGTTGGGATGATCAGAATACCTGTGTCGTCTGGCAGATTGCTCTAGACGGTGCAGCAAGTGTTCTTGTATCTCTACCTGATGCGCTCTTTTTAAATGGGCTGACATACCTGACGGACGATCGCTATTTAATCGCCGACTCCTACCGGGGCGCAATTTGGGAACTGAATGCTGTTCAGGGCAGCGTACGCATCTGGTTGGAACATCCTCTTCTGTCGCGGGCAGATCTTGAGAATGCGACACCAGCGGTAAATGGGTTGAAGATCTTTGGAAATAACCTCTACGCCTCGAACACACAGAATGCTCAAATGGTGCGAGTGCCAATCCAAGCCGATTATCAACCGGGTGAACCAGAGATCTTTGTGCAAAACGTCAATATTGATGATTTTGCGTTCGATCGCGCTGGCAATCTCTACGGTACGACGCACGTGTTCAACAGTGTCGTGAAAATTGCCCCTGATGGCAGTATTACAACTATTGCTCAGGCTGATCAAGGTATGACCGGTACGACAGCCGTTGCGTTTGGGCGATCGCAAGGCAATCTCACTCACCTTTATGTCACCACTAATGGCGGGATGTCGTTTCCCCCACCAACAGGCGTTGAAGCTGCCAAAGTAGTGTGTTTAGATGTAGGCATTGAAGGATTACCGTTACCGTAAATGTCTATGCATCCTGCTAATGAACGTACCGATCCGCCTGTCACGATCGATGTCATTCAAGAAGTGCAACCGGGCTGCGAGGTAGAATTTGAGCAAGTTCTTACTGATTTAATCGAAGCTGCTAAAACGTTTGAAGGACATTTGGGTGCCAATATCTTTCGTCCGTCCGATCGTGCCAATCCAGAATATCGGATTGTTTTCAAATTCAATCACCTGAGCAATTTACGACAGTGGGAAGAGTCTGCGCTGCGACGCAAGCTGCTGGAACGTGCTAAACGGTTGACGGTGGGAGATAGCAAATGGCAAACGTTGACAGGACTGGAAACGTGGTTCACGCTTTCGACCCAGCAGGCGATCGTGCCACCACCGCGCTACAAAATGCTCATCGTGACCTGCCTTGCCGCCTTTCCAACGATTAACGTCATTAATGTTCTCTTGCAGCCACTCAAGCCGCTACCACCGTTGCTTTTCACCCTTATCACCACAATTACTCTGCTGTCACTCATGACCTATGTCATCATGCCGCGTATGACTAAACTATTTGCTGGCTGGCTATACCCAAAGTCAGTCAACCTCGATCGGAATCAAAATAGCTGAAGTTGAAGACTAAATCCTAGGGCGCGTCATCAATTCAGCTCCGAAACCTTGCTGAAAGTCATGTGTAGTCGTCATTGATGACAGCCCCTAACCTCTCGCCGTTGATTTTGAAAGCGGTTTGGCAGTTGGCACCACTACTTCAGCCGCCGAGGAAATGTCATTGTCTTGAGTGCCTGTATTGTTGAAGCATTGCTGTCAGCACTGCATCATTCAAGCTTCGAGTTGTATCAAACGAGTTTAGAACGACGTGAGTTGAGCTTTGAGAGGCATGAGTCGATGTCAGGGTCGAATCCTTCAAATTCTGAAGTCAATTTCTTAAACTCAGCACTCCATTCTTCTCTAAAGCCAATCCCTTGAGCTTTGAACTCTATTCTTGATTACCCAATGTCAAACAACAGCTAAACTGTCAAAATGACATTAATCTGTCAACAACGACAAGAGCGGGTTAAATGACAGGAAGCGGGCGGCGAGAATCGAACTCGCATCATTAGCTTGGAAGGCTAAGGTTTTACCACTAAACTACGCCCGCGTAAGATAACGGCTTAAAGCATCCATAACACTAACACATTTTCGGCTGTTCACACTAAGCGCTGCACGCTCCGAAGTAGGGCGAACGCACACGTTTCTTAACACGCCAGGGGTAGCACAATTCAGACTTACACAACGCTAAAGCAGCCAACTTTTTCGCAATAAGCTCTGATTGGTGAGACTATTCGCAATAAAGCAGGCGAAATTGGCGTTTCTTGAGATACGTACTTTTGTATGCGTTGCCCTAACGCTCCAAGGCATTTTCTAAGGGGTGTTTGCGCAAGCGGATGATCTGGAGGTTAGGGCAGTTGTACTTGTGCTTCAATCATCAGGTTTGAGAGCGGCGGGGTTGATACCTTGCCGTTTGAGTTGTTTTGTGCTGGCTGAAACCGCCATTGCGTAAAGATTTGCGTGGCAAGATCGTTGAGGGTTGCCTCATCGATCGTGCTTCTAGCAGAGGATGAGAGAAGTGTTGTTTTTTCGACCTTAAGCACTAGTCCTGTTTGGTCAATAGTCAGAGTCGTTTCCAAGCGAATCGTTTGCTGTGCCAGTGCGGATGAGTAGCGAACCGTGACATTTTTCTGCGTCTCAATCGGTTGTGCTGCTTGCAGTTGAACATCGACTGTCGGCTGACGGGGGTTAGAAACGGTGACAATAATGCTGTCTCCTAGCGGTCCTTGTGAAATGCGTTCACCTGCTGCTGGTGATCCTGCTGCTGGCTCAGAACTTGCAGATGGATTTGGCAGAGCACCTGGCAACCGTTCTTGAGGAGAACCGGAAGGTGGTTGAGGCTGCCTTGGATCTGGCAAACCTGACGATCGTGGGAAGGGGGTGCTCGTTGAGTTTGACGGTGGCTGAGTTGAGTTATTGGCGGGTTCAGAAGGCAGCGGTACTGGGTTTCTGGATGGCAGCACTGGCTGGCTCGACGGTTGGGGCTGGGGTGGCTGAGTACGGGCGCGTAAACGCCTTCGCTGGGTTGGCTGGACGAATGGCTGCTCGATTGCTGGATTAGTCTCTGATGGCTGCGATCGCGCATTATTTGGCTGTGCCTGAGTTGCAGCAGGGTTAATTGACGAGGGCACACCGGGACGGGCGGCGATCGACTGACTGGATGCTGTCGATTGAGCGTTTACAGCACTTGGGTCAACAAATTCGACAGCGATTGGCTCTGAGTCTAGCTGTACGGTTGCGGTACGCGTGAGAAAAAGGGTGGCGAGAATAAACAGCACGAGATGAATCAGCACTGATCCCAACACGAGCGAGAGCCAAAGGGTTGGCGGATCGGTCGATCGTCGCCAGTCGATCGCTGGAGGTTGGTCAGCAGGACTCATCACGGTGCCACAGGTTTAGTTAATTGTTAAGTGCCGTTCGCGTACTGGAATGCCAGCAGACGATTCCGAATTTGATCCTAACTCACTCCTGATCATGCTTAGCGCTGATGCTGCGATCGCATCTAAAACTGACTGAACGTTAAATCAGGAATCGCTCGTATCAACGTGTTGATTAGTAAAGGTGTAGTTAAGAATCTGACAATCAACCACATCTGCGTGAATAATTAGCCTAAAAGATTAAAACCTTGCTTTGGTTTTAAAGTCGGTTTAACCACTATCAACAAAAGGTGCAGCACGATGGCGCAACTTGATATCTGGAGAACTCAAGCGTTCATACGTCTGGGAGCGTTGCTTAGGAAGCTGCAAGGAGCCGCTAATAAGAACGACGAACTGGCGGATAGCCTCATCCGGGTTCTCAGTGGACTGCCACCACGCCCTGCCGATAAGCTACCATATGTGGGTTTGTTCTCAGTCAGTGATGTCAAATTAGGCAGACAAGGGGCAGCCAGTCGGCTGCAAGAGTTAACAGGCAAACTTCAGGGAGGCGTGAACGATAAAGACGGGCTAGTCGATAATTTGCTGCGATCGCTCAGTAAATTGCCCACTCGACCAGCAGGTAAGCCACCGTATGCCGGATTGTTTCCTACCAGCACCATGCTGCTGCTGACGGCGCAACAAATTTTAGCGATCGCCCCCGAAGCAAGTACCAGTCGCATCAATACGCTCACACCGTATCTGAACCGCACCATGATTGAATTCAACGTGTCTACGCCTCTAAGGCAAGCACACTTCTTGGCACAGATTGCTCATGAGTCCGATCGCTTCAATGCGCTCGAAGAGTACGCCTCTGGCGAGGATTATGAAGGTCGTGATGATCTCGGCAATACTCAAGCTGGGGATGGTGTGCGCTTTAAAGGCAGAGGGTTGATTCAGGTGACGGGTCGAACCAATTACGGTTTGTGTGGACAGGCGTTAGGCGTTGATCTAATCAACAGCCCGACCAAATTGTCAGCCCCTGATCTGGCAAGCCGTAGCGCCGGATGGTTTTGGGCAACTAATCAGCTAAACGGTCTTGCTGACAATGATGATGTCAGAACGGTCACTCGTACAATTAATGGCGGCTACAACGGATTGGACGATCGCATCCACCTGCTTCAAGCTGCAAGGCGTGTACTCAGGGCATGAGGCTCAAATCTTAGGGCGATCGTGAAGCCAGACCACTCTGATAGAGGTGTTGTACAAGAATGGCTCTATCAGAGTTCTGCCCGATGCACTTAAAGCGCTGTAGTCGGCACCACAAAATCTCCAGGTTTGACTACTGAAGGTTTTGTCGGGCTGGGGGCAGGACGTGACTGTGTAGCAGGTGGCTGCGTCACCGATGGCTGTATCGTAGGTGGCTGCGTCACCGGGAGCCGTGTCACGGTTGCGGGCACAACTGGTGGCTGCATTGCTTCCTTCGGGGCAGTACGAATGGGTTGCGTTGCAACAGCGGGTAACGGTACACGAATAGGCTTGCCTGTGATCGGCGATCGCCCTGATGTGACAGGTTGCTTAAGCGCAGACGGCGCAGGCGTTTTTGGCTTCGAGACAGGAATCGTCGTTGGAATCGCAGCCGATGGAGTCGGTAATGGCAGCGGACGGACAGCCGGACGAGTCGAGCCTGTAGTAGATGCCGTCTCTGGTGGTGGTACGGGAATCGGGATTGAGGTGCTGGCAGGACGAGGGAACAACGATGGTGTACCAGAACCAGGCGTAATTACAATCTCAGGGCGAGACACGGATGGCAGCGCTGGTTGTGGCACTGGCAGAGGGCGGGGTGCTGGAAGCTGTACTGGAGCTGGAGCGGCAGCGATCGCGCTATTCAACGGTTGGTCATTTGTGATATAGAAATGTCCTAATGCCTGATTGTTGTAGACTCGGCGCGTGATTCGCCAACCAGGATTTAAGTACAATTTGGCAAAGCCATTCGTCACGCCTCCAGCCCGACCGATTGGGATCTCTGGGGCGGTGCGATCGCGATTAGAAACACCTACAAGCAGCAAATCACCCTTGCGCTGCACCACGCGCAGGCTGTATTGCAGACCCAGATCCTGGTCACCCATCCGAATTGAGTAACCGTTAGCATCAGTGCTCCGTCCACAAATGCCCGTAAAGTCAAAATCTGCCAGGAGCGGCTCAACCACTGTCGGGCTGGTGCCACGCTCACTCCAGCAAGCGCGACTATTTGCCACTTGCTCAACAATCAATAGTTGATGGGCGTTATTACCATACGGTGAAGCAATGAGAGCCAGCTTGCCTGGATCTAGATCTGCTTTACTAAATAGTGCAGCCGCTGCGGGTTCAAGTGGGATCAGGGAACTTAAAGCCAGGGTTGACAAAGCAACCAATTTGAGTCGAGTCATCATGTCCGTTTGTCTCGGTCTGAGGGAAGGTACTGTTGTCCTGTCCGCAGACGTTGCTTATTGTTCCGGATGAAACAAACTAACGCTATGTAAATTTTCCGACTGGTACCCAGAAGTAACAAAAATCCTTACGCAGAAGCGTTTTCAGGGAACTCTCACCATACTCTTTTAGTCATGCATTGGTTAGGGTGGTATCGTATGGCAACAAAAGGCTGTTCTCGCTTTTAGACAGCAATTTTATCCACGCGATCGCATTCAAACTTCAAACAGAAAAGTAACGTGCATGGAAACCAAGCTGATTTTGACGGAGAAAGACATCAAGCGAGCGATCGAAGAATACCTGATCGGCACCAATCAGGGCAAAGCCAAATCGATTCGACTAGAGAAGGGCAACAATGACGTTTCGGCTGATCCAAGAGAATATTCTGCCTTCTACGCAGAAGTTGAATTGGAAGTCGAAGGAGAAGGCATTGAGTAATTTGTGTAAATTGGTAGTATTGATGTCCTTACACGGCGTGAAGTAGTATGACACCTCCATCTTCTCAGCAGCAAAGTGAAGCTGATCAACCAGCGGCACTGACTACTCAGAAAACCAGAACAAAGCGTCCGATTTGGGAGGTGGTAGCAGAGATTGGTGCTCAAATTCCTGATGAAGAATGGGCAAAGTTGCCAGATGACGGTGCGGTCAACTATAAGCACTATCTCTATGGCGCTACCAAGCAGGATAGTGTGATCGACCAAGACACATGAGCGTTGTTTTCGCCGATGCAGGGTACTGGATTGCTTTGTTTAACCCGCGTGATGGGTTGCACACTCAAGCAATGGTCAAAGCACAAGTTGTACAGGCTGAGTTGATCGTTACAAGCCAAATGGTGTTAGCAGAGTTTCTCAACCATTACGGGTCGATGGGAACGCAATTTCGCCAACGTGCAGTTGAAGTGGTTAATCGCTTGCAACACGATTCGGAGGTTGAAGTTGTACCACAAACGAGTGAACAGTTTGAGCAAGCACTAGGTTTGTACGCTCAGCGACAAGACAAAGCGTGGGGCTTAATTGATTGTGCTTCCTTCCTCATCATGCGAGAACGAGGCATTATATACGCACTAGCCTACGATGAGCATTTCAGACAAGCAGGCTTTGTGCCGTTATTGCGCGATCGCTAAAAAGGTGAAGTCTCACAAGCTGTTCTAACGGAAGAGGTAGTGTTAAACGGTGCTGCGATCGTCCCTTGCCTCTCTCCATAAATTGCACTCAACTGCTGAGTTGTTGATTGAAGTGCGATCGTGCGTGTGAAGCTTATCTGCTCGATCTATGATGACATACAGTAACTTTATGTCTAATAATAATTGGACTAATACTCTCTAATTTTTTTCAATCGCAATGAACAATCAAGAAATTCAAATTGATACGAACGAAAATCTCTTGTTTCAGCCTTGGGTTGGCAGCCAGTATGGTAATGAAAGTTTATTCAAAATCCCGGTTTTGATAGTTGGAGAATCCAACTATACTGATGACATTGAGAGGGAGAAACCTCATAGTACCTTCACTCATCGATTGATTGAGAGCATTATCAATGGTAGTTGGAAGCATAATTTCTTTAGCAATATTCAAGAACTTTTGTCGAGAATGCCAACACTCAGGAGCTAAGAACTAAATTCTGGCATTCTGTGGCACATCATGAATACATTCAGGATTGGCTACCTCGTCCTGGAGTTCGTCCTGACGAAAATATGTGGAAAAAGGCAAAACCTATTTTCAAAGATGTAGTTGTCGAGTTAAAACCCAAGTGTGTCTTGTTTGTATGTAAGAGAGTATATGATCGGGTGTCACAAGACTTTCCAAGTTCTACCTCTCTGATTGTTGATGAGAGTCATCCACTTACCCTAGATATTTATAAAATTCCTCATTCCACTTTACAGATTGATGGCGCGTTAGCCTCCTGGATCTATCATCCATCTTCCCATCAAGGAGGTTTCCAAAGACCTAGAGGAATTGTTAGTTCCCTCATTGAAGCTGCTGGTGGTAAAGTATGTTTGCCCTCTTCTCAAAGGAATTAACAATCGTGTGCTTCGAGATAGCGAATTAGGTCTCGACGCTTCATTGAATTGAGACACTAACTGGCTCATGAATTACATCCCTACCACTCAGTTCTTGATCCGTCAATTGGCGATTAGGGAGAAGGATGAGTTGAATCGCTTCCCGCAAACTTTCGCGGGCTTCTTCTAACGTCCGCTCCTGGACATTTGTACCAGGCAACTCTTGTGCGTAACCAACGTACCAACCCTGTACTTGCTCAAACACACCAGTAAACGTGTTTTCCATGCTTAGTCTTTCTCAATGAGCCATACGAAACTCATTCTCAGACTATCCTAGAAAAGCTGATGTGACGAACTGCAATGCTGAACATTTCTCAACTGCTGGCAGACGAGCTTGACCTCAAACCGTTTCAGGTGAGCAACGCGCTCGAACTTTTTGCCGAAGGGTCAACCGTGCCATTTATTGCGCGGTATCGCAAAGAGCGCACGGGTGAGATGGATGAAACCCAGTTGCGGGATCTGTCTGATCGCCACACCTACCTGACTGAGTTAGAGGATCGCAAAAAGGCAATTCTGGAGTCGATCGCCCAGCAGGACAAACTGACTCCTGCACTGGAAGCGAAAATTACGGTGTGCCTGCAAAAAAACGAACTCGAAGATCTCTATCTGCCGTACCGTCCTAAGCGTCGCACTCGCGCCACGATCGCTCGTGAAAAGGGGCTAGAACCATTGGCAGCGTTGATTAGAACACTGAACAACCCAACGGCTGCACCAACAGTTCTAACAACTGAAGCGGTGAAGTACGTTTCTGAAGCAAAAGGAGTGGCGACGGCTGAGGATGCCTTGAAAGGCGCGTCTGACATTCTGGCGGAAGAAGTGGCAGAGAAAGCGAACTTGCGGGCGTATCTGCGCGAATACTTCATGACAGCGGGTGTTTTGACCTCGAAAGTGAAAGGCGATCATCCCGAAGGGTCAACAAAGTTTGAGATGTATCGCAGCTATCAGGCAATGGTGAAGGCGATCGCATCACACAATCTGCTGGCACTCTATCGAGGCGAAACCGAAGGTGTGCTGGATGTGGATCTGACCTTTGATGAAGACGCTGTGCTGTCCTATTTGGAAGCGCAAGAACTGCGGGCAAAACAGCGAGAGATTCGCAACTTCTACCGCGATATGCTGAAGGATGCGTTCCATCGATTGATGAAAAATTCGCTGATTTCGGAAGTTCGCGCTGCTAAAAAAGTTGAGGCAGATGTCGAATCCATCAGCACCTTTGAGGCGAATCTGCGGGAACTGTTGTTGTCTGCCCCGGCTGGGATGAAACCCACGCTGGCGATCGATCCCGGTTTTCGCACTGGCTGCAAAGTGGCGGTACTCGACCAGACGGGCAAATTTTTAGAATACCAGACCATCTTTCCTCATCAGGCAGCCGGACAGCGGGTACAGGCAGGGCGAACGCTTGCCACCTTGATTGAGCGCTATCAGGTGCAACTAATCGCGATCGGCAACGGTACGGCGGGACGCGAAACCGATGAATTTGTCACGGAAGTCATGCAAGCGCTGGAACGCAAGCCCGTCAAAGTGATGGTGAACGAATCAGGCGCATCGATTTATTCCGCCAGTCCAGTGGCGATCGCCGAATTTCCTGACCAGGACATCACCGTGCGTGGTGCCATCAGCATTGGTCGTCGCCTGCAAGATCCACTGGCAGAACTGGTGAAAATCGATCCGAAGTCGATCGGTGTCGGGCAGTATCAGCACGACGTTGATCAGAAACTGTTGAAAAAGAAGCTGGATGAAACCGTAGAAAGCTGCGTCAACTATGTGGGTGTCGATCTCAACATGGCATCTAAAGAGCTTCTCACCTTTGTCTCAGGCATCACGCCTACTATTGCCAACAACATCGTCGCCTACCGTAATGAAAACGGCGTGTTTGGCGATCGTCGGCAATTATTGAAAGTCCCCAAACTGGGTCCCAAAGCCTTTGAGCAAGCAGCAGGATTTTTGCGCATTCGCAACGGTAAAAATCCGTTGGATAACACTGCTGTTCACCCGGAAAGTTACAAGGTCGTGGAAAGCATTGCTACGGATTTGAGCGTTCCGTTAACTCAAATTACTCAAGTTGCTGAGCGGCTGAAAAAGACCGATTTGAAGAAGTATGTGACAGAGGCGATCGGTGAACCCACATTACGCGACATCCTTGCCGAACTCGAAAAACCGGGACGCGATCCTCGTGCTGAATTCAAATATGCCACCTTCAAAGAGGGTGTGAAAGAGATTTCTGATCTCACGATTGGGATGCAGCTAGAAGGCATTGTCACCAACGTTGCTAACTTCGGTGCCTTTGTGGATATTGGTGTGCATCAAGATGGGTTAGTGCATGTATCGCAACTCGCCGATCGCTTCGTCAGTGACCCCAAACAAATCGTCAAAGTCGGTCAGGTCGTGAACGTGCGCGTACTGGAAGTCAACGAAAAACTCAAGCGCATCAGTCTTTCTATGCGCGCCGATGCTGCTGAAGGGCACAGTCAACCCAAAACCAATCCATCACCTCAAGTTAATCCATCACCTCAAGTTAATCCATCACCTCAAGTTAATCCATTATCTAAAACCAATCCATCACCTAAAACCAATCCATCATCCAAAACTAATCCATCACCTAAAGCCAATCCATCTCAACCCAACGCTGCCTCAGAGACAAAACCCGCTACATTGGATGACTTGAAAGCAAAGTTCGGAAAAAAACGGTAAGATAACGCGATCGCTGCTGTTGGGTTGAGAGGGTGGAGAAAGGTTATTTGTTAGCCCCTGATGCAACCTATCTCTTGCAATGGCAACGCAATGCAATAAGACCCCTGCCAAAAGAGTAAAAATGTTGCTGACCCATGCACTACCGCTTGAAATCGCTTCGTCTCACTTTGTTTTTTGGCAGTCTTGTTGTATGCCTTTGGTTGAGTCAACTTTCATTCGACGGCAGATGGTTCTTCACACCTGAGCGTTCCAATGCCGCTGATGCCACGCAATTGACGCAGCAAGGTTGGGAGCAGTATCAGAGCGGTGATTTTCAGGGCGCGATCGCTCAATGGCAAGCGGTCTTAAGCCTGACTGCTGATCATCCTTCAGAATTGAGAGCTACGGTCTTAAAGTATCTCGTGCGGGCAGACCAGCAAGTTGGCGAGCTTGATCAGGCGATCGCGCATCTAGAGCAGCTCATCGTCTACTATCGGCAGACAGGCAATACCCTTCAAATGGGCAGGATGATCACAGAACAGGCTCAAGCTCATAGCAGCCTGGGGCAACAACGCAAAGCGATCGCCCTTCTGTGTAGCGAAGTTGATCGTCCGTGTGTTGCCAACAGCGCACTGATGATTGCCCGTCAACAAGCCGATACGGCAGGTGAAGTTGCAGCGCTGGGCAGTCTGGGCAACGCCTATCGTCTGCGCGGCGACTATGACCGAGCGCTTCAGCATCTAGAGACCGCGCTGACGCTAGCAAGACAGACGCATAGTCAGCTACATGTGCTTGCAGCACTGAATGGTTTGGGCAACACCTACGCCAGTCTTGCAGAACGGGATGTTCGTCGCCGTCGATCGGCAGAAGCACCAGAAGCGCACGCATGGAATCAATCGATCGAGCGCTACGATAGCAAGGCGATCGCATACTTCAAAGCCAGTTTGACCATTGCCCGCGCTCAAAATGATGGGCTGAACGAACTGCGATCGCTGCTTAATCTGGTTGTGCCATTACAGCGTCGGCAGGAAGAGAAGATCGCAGTCAGCGGTCAGCGCTCAGCGCTCGGCGGTGAGGAGTCAGAAGCTAGCTTTATTGACTCTGCTAGAGCGCTTCAGCAAGCTCAACGAATTCTAGGACAATTGCCTGCGTCTCGTGAAAAGACGTATGGGACGATTCGCTTAGCAACGTTAATGCAACGGGTAGCGGGGCAAGCAGCGATCGATCCAGCGACACACTGCTTCGGGTCTGATGCGCCAGAGCAGGTAGTCCCGTTGTTACAGCAAGCGATCGCGATCGCGCAGCAAATCCGTGATCCTCAGTCGGAAGCATTTGCCCTGGGGCGCTTGGGGCATGTGTACGAATGTCGTCAAGCCTATGGACAGGCACTGAGCCTGACGCAACAGGCACAACTAGCGGCGGCAAACGATGACAGCCGCTATCTTTGGGAGTGGCAAGCCGGTCGCATCTTGCGGGCACAGGGAAAAACAGCGGCGGCGATCGACACCTACGATCTCGCCGTGCAGACGCTACAAACGATTCGAGGTGATTTAGCGATCGCCAGTCGAGATTTTCAGTTTGACTTCCGCGATACGGTAGAACCCGTCTACCGAGAACTAACCGCACTCTATCTTGAGCAAGCCAGCAATCAGAAGCAAGCCAGCAATCAGAAGCAAGTACAGCGCCAGGTAGAAGGCAAGGGTGAGAATATCTCAATGGTTGCGACTGTACAGACGATCGAGTCGGCGCTAGAGACCATCGACAGCCTACGTTTGGCAGAACTGCAAAATTACCTTGGCGAAGATTGTACGCTCAGCGCGATCGCCAAGCCTGTGACGGTGGTTGACCCCAAAACTGCCGTTCTCAGCTCTGTCATTCTCGGCGATCGCGTGGCGCTCATTCTGACTCTCTCCATGCCAAACCAGCGGTATCGCTCTCAGGTGCACTGGTTGCCTGCCGACGCTCAAACGGTGAAAGCCACTATTAATGATTTGCGTCGTCGCCTAGAAAAACGGTCTGACCTGGCAAACAGCTATCAAGCACCATCGCAGCAGGTGTACGACTGGCTGATCCGACCCTTTGCTCAGGACTTGCAGACTGCTCAAATCGAGACGCTGGTGTTCATTCAGGATGGTATCTTGCGGAGCATTCCCATGGCAGCCCTCTACGATGGCAAACAGTTTCTGGTAGAGCAGTACGCGATCGCCAGCACCCTCAGCCTGAGTCTGGTTGATCCCATGCCGATCGATCGCACGTCTCTTCGTGTCTTGGGATTTGGCTTGACCAAGCCATCGCTGGTAGAAGGACCCACGTTCTTTGCACCCCTCAGCTACGTCAAGACAGAAATTGACAGCATCCAAACCGCTATTCCTGGCAGCAAAGGCTTACTCGATGATGCCTTTACTCTCGATCGTTTGCAGCAAGAGCTGACGGTAGACGCATATCCGATCGTGCATTTAGCCACTCACGGCAGGTTTGGGGTTGATGCGCGCGATACGTTTTTGGTGACGGGGAAGCGGGAGGAAGTGAGTCGGGAGTTGGAAGTCGGGAGTCGGGAAGCGCGGTTAACTCAACGTGCGGCGCTGGGAAGTCAGACTTACAACGAAAAGCTGACGATGAATGCGCTTTATGAAATGATTCGCGCTATGCGGCAGGGTAAGCTACTGGAACTGCTGACATTGACGGCATGTGAGACAGCGGTAGGCAGCGATCGTGATGCACTGGGTATTGCAGGTATTTCGCTTCAGGCAGGGGCACGGAGTACCGTCGCCTCGCTTTGGCAGGTGGATGATCAGGCAACGGCGCAACTCATCACCCACTTTTATCAAGCACTCAAACAGGGGATGAGTCGCGCTAAGGCTCTGCAAGCAGCACAAAAAAACTGGCTTCAGCGACATACGGGCGATCGACATCATCCTGGTTATTGGGCAGCCTTGATTCTCGCTGGCAATTGGCTCTGAAGCATTAAGACCGATCGACTACATGGAGTGGTTCACCATTACAGCGCCCGTCCGCTAATGATGATCGGTTAAGGGTGCCAGCGTGCAGGTACAGGCAGAACTGCTCAGCTCGATCTGAATGGTTGTATGCGCGATCCCAAACTGGGCTTGCAGCGCTTCGCACAGGTGAACCAAAAACGCATCGCCGGGATGCCCATCTGGTATGACGAGATGCGCGGTGAGTGCGGTTTCTGTTGTGCTCATGCCCCAAATGTGCAAATCGTGAACCTGTTCAACACCAGGACGTTCTGCCAGATACGCCTTCACAGCCCGTTCGTCGATCGCCTCTGGCACCGCATCGATCGCCAGGTTAAACGAATCTTTCAGCAGTTGCCAGGTGCCCACAATAATCAACGCGCTAATCACCAAACTGAAAGCAGGATCGAGCCAAAGCCAATGAGTTACCAAAATGCCAATGCCTGCAAGGACAACGCCAAACGACACAACCGCATCAGCCGCCATATGCATAAAGGCAGCGCGAAGATTCAAATCTTGCTGGCGACCTGACATAAACATCAGCGCCGTTACCGTATTGATGACGATGCCGATCGCTGCCACAATGATGACGATCTCGCCCTGCACAGCATCCGGTTTACTGAAGCGTTGAATGGCTTCCCATGCGAGTCCCCCCGTAACCACCAGGAGAAAAATGGCGTTTAAGAATGCGGCTAAAATTGACGATCGTCGCCAACCGTAGGTGTAACGGCTAGAGGGTTGCCGACGTGCCAGCACACTTGCGCCCCACGCCAATACCAAACCTAAAACATCACTCAAGTTATGACCTGCATCTGCCAGCAGCGCTACTGAATTCGCCAGATAACCAAAAATCACCTCAAGACAGACAAACCCCAGATTCAACGTCAGCCCGATCGCAAACGCACGACTGAAGTTAGCAGGTGCGTGATGATGAGCATGTCCAGTATGATTATGCCCGTGGTGATGATCATGTCCAGCGTGATGATGTGTCATAGCGACAAATCGTTAGGTTCCTAAATGTGTCTTGCGACAGCTACAGTCGGAAGGCAAGCACGGTTGATGCCCGTATTTTAATCCACAATGCTGGACGATTTGGTGTGAGCTGTGATGACCCTATCGCTTTCGGCTAACTTGAGTCGGTTGAGCCAATGTACGATCGCGTGTTGAAGCGCGTCAATTGGCATAGGCACGTCTCGTTAGCTGCGTTTATCCTTCAGGAACGCTACACGAACCACCGACACTCATGCGCTGCTGGTATCACAATGGATCGCAAGTTGATACATTGCCAGCGTTAGTGCTTACAAGGCGATTGTGACTCGATACATTGGCATTGCAGCTCAATACATTACGCGATGTGCGACTTTCCTGAAAAGCCTGCCAAAACTGCCCTCACCCTAGCCCTCTCCCATCGGGAGAGGGAACCGGAACGGTCTGGAAGCCCTTCTCCCTGGGGAGAAGGGTGGGGATGAGGGCGAATTAGTTGCACATCGCGTTACATTGCTATTGTCAGTGCCCACAAGGCGATCGCGACCCGATACATTGGCATTGCGACTCGATACATTACTATTGTCAGTGCCCACAATGTAATTGCGACTTAATACATTGCTATTGTTAGTGCTTACAATGCCGTTGCAGCTCAATACATTGGCATGGCAACGGTTACTTTCCTTAAAAACTGATACGCCCCTCTAACGTAATTGATGCAATTCTTCTCCCCACTCCCTACTTCCCACTCCCCACTCCCCCTTTGTGGAATCATCGCCTGCATCATCGTGGCAGCGCCCACCAATGCCGCTCAACCCCTCTATGTTTCCTATCCGCCTGCCAACCATGAGACGGTTGCCGATCGCATCTTTCTGATTGGCACTGCCGCACCGGGGGGAACCGTCTTGGTCAACGGCAAGGCGATCGTGCGTAATACCGCTGGACATTTCGCGCCTAGTTTTCCGCTGCAAGTCGGGGAGAATCGGTTTGATTTACGCTACGGCAAGCAGTCGGTAATGCTGACCGTCACGCGCTTAGCGACAACATCCGCTTTACCCACAGGTTTGGCGTTTGGCAAAGACTCGCTCAGCCCTGCTGTGGATATCGCGCGATTACCTGATGAGTTGATCTGCTTCACTGCGATCGCACCGCCAAAAGCAACCGTTTCCGTAAAGCTTGCTGAGCAAGCTGTTTCCTTGACACCACAGCCGCAGCCGATCGAGCTACCAGGCAATGCCGCTGTGTTAACGCAGCAGAATCAACCGACGATCGCCGCGACTGGACGCTTTGAAGGTTGCACTCGCACCGTGCTGCTGGGCGATCTGGGCAAACCAGAATGGCAGCTCGCTCAAGATGGTCAAACCATCAAACAGTCTGGCTTCGGCAGCATCAAAATTCTGTCACCTACACGTCTAGAAACCGCTGCCGTCACAGTAGAATCCGGCACCGCTCGCACAGGCGCGGGCACAGACTATTCTCGCCTCACACCCTTACCCAAAGGCACACAAGCCCTCGTGACAGGCTACGAAGGCGATTGGGTGCGGCTAGACTACGGTGCCTGGATTAAGCGCAGCGAGGTGCAGATTCTGCCGACGGGTGCCCCACCAACGTCAATCATTCGCAGTATCAAAGCACGGCAGGCAGGCGACTGGACAGAGGTTATCTTTCCGCTGCAAGTGCCTGTGCCTGTGAGCGTTCAGCAGGGCGATCGCACCTTCACCCTCACCCTCTACAACACCACCGCTCAAACCGATATTATTCGCCTCGATGACGATCCACTGATTGAGCGCTTGGACTGGCAGCAAAGCGTCCCAGGACAAATCCAATACACCTTTAAACTCAAGTCCAGTCAGCAATGGGGCTATAAGTTGCGGTATGAAGGCACGACGTTGGTGCTGTCGTTGAAACATCCGCCAGTGGTCAGCGGTCAGCGGTCAGCGGTCAGCGGTCAGCAGGCAAGCTCAACCCTCAAAACGTCATCTTCCACCATCCCCTCAACTCCCTATCCTCTCACCTCCTCATCTCCCTACTCCCCACTCCCTACTCCCCACTCCCGACTCCCGACTCCCCTCTCAGGCACCAAAATTCTCCTCGACCCCGGTCATGGTGGCGCTGAGGATCTCGGCTCTAGAGGTCCGACTGGCTATGCTGAAAAATCGGTGGCGCTGCTGATGGCGAAACTGGTGCGCGATCGGCTTCAGCAACGAGGCGCAACGGTTTATCTCACCCGCGAAACGGATGTGGATGTGCCCTTACAAGATCGTGTGGCAATGATTGAAAAAGTGCAGCCCACGCTGGCGCTGAGTCTGCACTACAATGCACTGCCTGACAATGGCGATGCTATGAAAACGAAAGGTGTCTCCACATTCTGGTACAACACTCAGGCACACAGTCTGGCAATCTTTCTGCACAATTACTTGACCAAAACCCTGAAGCGATCGTCCTATGGCGTGTTCTGGGATAACTTGGCGCTGACTCGACCCACGACCACTCCATCTGTGTTGCTAGAACTCGGTTTTATGATCAATCCCGATGAGTTTGAGTGGATCACCAATCCGAAAGAGCAGCAACGGTTAGCAACGGCGATCGCCGACGGCATCACAGCATGGCTACAGAAGAGTCGCCCGTAAGCAACGTGTTTGACGGTTAAACCTCCGCAACTGCGTCAATCAAGCCTGCTGACGCACAGTTGCTTAAAGCCATTCAAAACCGTGCCAAACTTGCGACTCCACAAGGGCTTGAAATTGCCCTCAAACCGCTGCCCAATTGGGCGGGTCGAGAATGCTGCAAGATCTGAGTTAGAGGTCTTTCCCGTTCCTGCTCTGCAAGTTGGCTGGGAGCAATAGACCCGCAAGATGAATGCGTTCATCTGTCCACTGGTGCATGAGTTGAACCTGCCACGCATCTTTGCATCTGCTTAGAGTGACCAATGAGGGATAAATGATGGAGCGGCTTCTGTCCTGATAGTCGTTTAATTTCTATGCCAAACGCTTGATCGAGTTGATTGGCTATGCGATACTTCAAAAGAATTAAGTACAAAAAATCTATTGGCTTAGTGTACTTTAAGTTTTTACCGCCTCTTTTTGTGGCTACAAGCCACACCTTGAGTTCTCGCTGGCAATTGAGGCTATTTTTTTTGTTCATTCACAACTGTGATTCAGGAGCTTTATGACGATGAGTTTTAGACTGAGTGCTAGATTTTTCCGAACGCTTAGAAAGCGAGTTCTTCAGCCCTCTATCTTAGTGATCACCGCGATCGCAACCTTGCTTGCCGTGTCTCTTTTCTCAATTTCGTCGCTCACCGCAGCGCCCAGCGTCAGGGTGCAATTTGTGTCGCCCACCTGGGTTGCTGCAAATGCAAAAGATTCAGATTTGCGTATTCTGGATGTGCGAAACTCGCCTCTGGAGTACATTGCAGGGCACATTCCAAATGCAGTGAACATTGCAGACATCGCGTTTCGTGGTCCGAATGGCTTTTTGCCTGTGCAGTATTGGGAGACTCAGAAGTTAGCATCCATCTTTTCGCGATCGGGTGTCAATACTAATAGTCGTGTGCTTGTCTATTCCGATGCGCGCGATGTTTTGGGAGCCACGATGGTTGCCTATGTGCTGGAGCGATCGGGCGTGAAAGATATTGCCGTTTTAGATGGCGGCTATGCAGGTTATAAAGCCTCTGGGCAACCAGTTGTCAAAGAATATCCCAAATACAAATTTACGTCGTTTGCAGTTCAGGACAATCCCTCCATTCGTGTCACACTCGATCAGGTTGGAAAATTGATTGGCAAACCGGGCGTGACGTTTGTTGATCCCCGACCGGGTGATTTGTTCCGGGGTGAGAAAGACCTCTGGGTTCGCAATGGTCACATTCCAGGTGCCAAAAACATTCCCTGGACGACCTTTACAGAAGCAGAAAACCCTCAAGAAGATCTCAAGAATCCTCATAAGTTGAAGTCACTGGAGGCGCTTCGCAAAATCCTGGCAGACAAAAATATCAAACCGTCCGACGATGTGATTGTGACATGCAGCACCGGGCGTGAAGCCACCTTACAGTACCTCGTGCTCAAACACCTGCTGGGGTATCCTAAAGTGCGGCTCTATGAAGGTGCCTGGACTGAATACAGCACATCTAATCTGCCAGTCGAAACTGGACCGGAAAAAGCTTAGGATGATGGCTTCCATCAAGTGGGGTAGCCATCCAGTTGTTCGGGCAGATGGCTATCCCACAAACGTTACATCTTGTTTGATCCATAATCCTTTGACCCACAATTCTTAGTGATTCGGTGCTAGTGTATGAAGCTTTTGCTTGCGTCCTTTGTTGTGTTTGTGGCTCTAGCAGGCGTATGGTCGGCTAGTTTTGCACAGGAAAAACCAACGGACGGTAGCTGCGATCCACCCCCAGAAAAGCCCAAGGAACCACCCAAGAAGTAAAGAAATGCGGATCTGCTGGTAGCACCTGGCAGCACTCCAGGACTACGGCTGCTGCCCCATTACCGATCGCACCGATATACAGTCGCAGCGAGACGTAATCATCGACCACGCGCAGGTTTCGCACCATTCCCAAACTCACAACGTCATTCTTGAGCGTGGGTTCAATGATTTATTTGAGGAATTGAATGACCTCTTGCTGCCGAGGGTCGATCGTACTTTCATTCATGTCAATCCTCACAGCATAAACCAATCACTTAATTTTGATTGCTAACTAACATGATAAGCCGTGATTGCAACTGCACCGTCAGGGCTATAAATAGCTTCCACCCTGGCATAGATAGAATGTGTCCACCAGGTTTTGATGCGGTTGTCTTGAGCGGGTGCAGTGCCTAGTTGGGTATAGCCTGCTGGAAGCAGCAGTTCATTAAATTGTTTGGCAGGCAAAGTTTTGGACGTAATGGATGGAAATACCATCAATGCGTTGTTTATCAAGGGTCATAGCTACCTTGATAGGTGCTGTAGATGCGGTATCTGGGTAGAACGAGGGAGATTCCTGCCCAATCATGAAGAATGCCGGGGTAACTGTATTCTGCCAAGCTGCCACCCAATCGTAATGTCCAGGAACCAAGCCAAACATATAAGCCAGGAATGAGAGCATCCATGCTGTAGGTAATGGCACGACGCTCAGCATCCACGATCGTCGATAATGCGTTTGCGATCGGTGGCTGCTTCTTGTCAGACGTTCCCATAGCCCCTGTTCTCAATCAGTTTTATGACGATCATACCTCGATCGTACTTTCACTTAAAATCATGCTTGAGAAGATACTTTATCCACGCTTTAATGGATGAAGATTCCAGTGTACTCATTACGTACCAATAGAAATGCTTGGTGTGGAATGCTTGTTCATCGCTTCTTCAAAGACTAAGCTATTGATGAAAAGAGGTTTCAAAGCTTTTTTTGAAGTAACGATGTCAGTTTGTTAGGACGACAAAATAGTGTTACTCGACACCACTGATCCACTTACCGCAGATCATCAATGAACCTTAGACTGTTGGCTTTGCCGATTAGCGCTTCGACGATCGCCCTACTTGTTGTCTTTGCGCCTGCGACTGTTCATGCTGTGGACGATCGCCCGCTGGGGCGGTTATCCCTGTCAAACGAGTCTAACCACAGCCCAGCTATGATGCTCTTGCCGGAACCGCAGACTGCTCCCGATTTGGTTAGACGAGGAGTAGAGAAAGCCAATCAGAAGAATTTCGAGGGCGCGATCGCGGACTTTAATCAGGCAATTCAACTCAAGCTCGACTATGCGCTTGCCTACTACAACCGAGGCAATGCCTATGCCAAAACCAACAATGTTCGTGCGGCACTCGCCGACTACAGTCAGGTGATCTTGCTCAAACCCAACAACGCCTACGTTCGCTATGACCGGGGCGTGCTACGCGCTGCTGCTGGAGACAAGCAAGGCGCGATCGACGATTTTCAACAAGCCCTGGCGCTGTTTAAGCGACAGCTCAACGCCAAGTGGCAGGAGCAGTCGTTGAACCAACTCAAGCAACTTCAGGAGACGTGAGTTGAACAACAGCTTTGCCATGACCACCGACCACGTGAGTGGAAGTAACCAATGCTTGAGCGGCAGTAACGTTCCCAATCACTTGCCGCAGATAACCCTAAAGTTCGACCGACAATCTTTCGGCGGTCGGGTGCATTG
>NZ_JCACKI010000059.1:0-24560 GCF_059505325.1 Tildeniella sp. | reverse complement strand
CCATTTGGTACTTCATCCATCACTACAATGCATCATTACTTGTGTAGCACTACCGCCTTTGGCTGCAACATGGGTCTGCGACGATCGCTATACGAGGCGATAGGGGAATTAGATGAATCTCTCATCTGCGCCTGGGATATGGATTACTCGTGGAAGGTGCAATTGGCAGGTACAGAACTACATTTTGTTCCTGAAGCCGTAGTCCACTACCGTCTGCGCCATACGCTCAAGGCTTTGTATCGCCAGGGTAAGAACTGGGGACCCGAACTTCCTTTGCTCCAACAGCGCTACGGCATGAAGATGGATTGGTCTATTTTCCGAAACCATCTGCTTGGAATGCTGAAGTATCTACCGGGTGGAGTCAAGTTACTACCCATGAGTATCTTCAGAATCCGGCGAGGTCGAGGAGGCTTTGCCTGGTGGATTTGGGGTCTCGGCTATTCACTGGGATATGCTCAAGGGCTGCTTGATTTGTTACTGCATTCTTCTCAATCAGACCTCAGCTTCGAGTCCAACGCCCCAGGTTTAAACGAGCCAGTCGATACCAAGGCGAATCCATAGCGATTTCAAATTAATTGAGACGTAAGTAGGTGGGACTAATCAAATATAAGACCTGTGTAGGTTAGGTTGAGGCACGAAACCCAACACCCGCATGGGTTACGCTAACGCTAACCCATCCTACCTTTGATCTCACCTACCTATTTACCATCAACGATTCATTTCACGGTAGTAAAAGTTAAGTTTTCTTTCGCATTCAGCGTCATTCATTTGCTTGAACAAGTTTTTCTAGGAGTTACCGATGTTTATTGTTGATACCGCCTTAAAAGCCCGTGCAGAAGCGGGAAAACCCGTAAAGGTTGGCATGATTGGTGCTGGCTTTATGGGACGTGGCATTGCGAACCAAATCGCAAACTCGGTTCCAGGGATGGAGTTGGTGGCGATTTTTAACCGCAATTTAGATGGAGCAAAGCGTGCCTACACTGAGGCGGGCATCGAATCGTTTCAGGTTGTGAACACGGTTGCTGATTTAGAAGCCTCCGTTGCTCAGGGCAAGTATGCAGTCACTGATGATGCCATGTTGCTATGCCGTGCTGAAGGCATTGACGCACTGATTGAAGTGACAGGCACGATCGAATTC
Organism: Tildeniella sp.; assembly: GCF_059505325.1. Classification (NCBI taxonomy): domain Bacteria; kingdom Bacillati; phylum Cyanobacteriota; class Cyanophyceae; order Oculatellales; family Oculatellaceae; genus Tildeniella; species Tildeniella sp. The sequence goes on along the minus strand of NZ_JCACKI010000059.1, from coordinate 23,422 downwards.
GGTGCCGAAGTTGTCCTGGAGGCGATCGCGCACAAGAAGCACGTCATTTTGATGAATGCCGAGCTGGACGGCACCATTGGCTCGATTCTTAAGGTATACGCCGATCGTGCTGGCGTGATTCTCTCCGCTTGTGATGGCGATCAACCGGGCGTTGAAGTAAATCTTTACCGCTTTGTCAAAAGCATTGGTTTAACGCCGTTACTCTGTGGCAACATCAAAGGCTTGCAAGACCCGTACCGTAATCCCACCACGCAAGAAGGGTTTGCGAAGAAGTGGGGACAGCAGGCGCATATGGTTACGAGCTTTGCAGATGGTAGCAAAATCTCCTTTGAGCAGGCGATCGTTGCCAATGCGACTGGCATGAAAGTCGCTAAGCGCGGCATGTTGGGCTACGACTTTAAGGGGCACGTGGATGAGATGACTGGCATGTACGATGTGGATCAACTGAAAGAGTTGGGCGGCATTGTGGATTATGTGGTGGGCACGAAGCCAGGTCCTGGTGTCTTTGTGTTTGGTACGCATGATGATCCGAAACAACAGCACTACCTCAACCTCTACAAATTAGGTGAAGGTCCGCTCTACAGTTTCTACACGCCGTATCACCTGTGTCACTTTGAAGTGCCGTTATCCGTTGCCCGTGTAGTGTTGTTTCACGATGCAGTGATGGCTCCGATCGCCGGTCCCGTCGTTGATGTCATTACCGTTGCCAAGATTAACTTAAACGCGGGTGAAACGTTGGATGGCATTGGCTATTACATGACGTATGGTCAGTGCGAAAACTCTACGGTGGTGCAGGCAGAAAACCTCTTGCCGATGGGTTTAGCAGAGGGTTGCCGCTTGAAGCGCGATATTCCTAAAGACCAGGCGCTTACGTATGACGATGTAGAATTGCCGCCTAACCGTCTTTCCGATAAGCTGCGGGCTGAACAGAATGCTTATTTTACTCCAGCCGCAGTTCTTGCTGCTGTGTAAGCGCTTACTTTCGATGCTCGTTCAAGTCATCAACATGGTTCTCCGTTGGATTGACAGCATAGCCATTGCTTGAAGGGACGTTACGATAATGTCCCTTCAAACTCATGCAGTTGACAAAATAAGACCGATTAGCGTGTTGAGACGCGATGTGCGACTTTCCTAAAACACTGGCTGAGATTGCCCACCCTTCGGGAAGCAAGCTACACCCTAGCCCTCTCCCAGAAGGAGAGGGAATCGGAAAAGTCCGAGAAAGCCCTTCTCTCTGGGGAGAAGGGTGGGGATGAGGGTAAATTTAGTTGCACATCGCATTATTGAGACAAAAGCACTATCGTTGATGAAGCAACGCCAGCATAGATCTATCGCAGTCGGTTAAATTGTGTGGTATGACCGCTAGAGTTTAATGTCTGAACGTCTAATTCCTTAGATAAAGACGTGGTTTGTTTATCTTGCTTCAAACCGTTGCCTCAGAGTTTGCTCTAATAGAAGCGAACCGATCGCAGACAGCTTCTGCTCAATCAAAGAGCAATCGAATGACAAAACGGCATTCTCAGCAACCGCGAAAACCAGAGGATGGCGCTGCCACAGTACAAGTGCAACCGTTTGATGACATTCTGGAAGCGCAGGTACAGGCGCGTACGGCTACCTTGCAGCGAGAAAATGAACGACTACGGGCAGAGCTTCAAGCGCACCAGCAGGTAGAAGCAACCTTGCGTCAGCGTGAGGAGCAGTTTAGAACACTCGTTAACAATGTTCCGGGCGCTGTTTACCGTGCTGCCTTTGATGATGATTGGACGATCGCCTTCATTAGTGACGCGATCGCCAAACTTTCTGGGTATCCGGCTACTGATTTTATCAACAACAAGGCACAGAGCTTCAACAAAATTTGCCATCCCGACGATTTAGAGAGGGTGAACCGGGAACTTCGTGCTGCCATTGCAGCCAAGCAACCGTTCGTGCTGGAATACCGCAACATTCAGTCAGATGGGACGGTTGTGTGGGTTTGCGAACAGGGGCATGGCGTTTATAGTGCAGAGGGCGAGGGGCTTTGGCTGGATGGCGTTGTGCTGGACATCACCGCCTTAAAACAAACTGAAGCAGCGCTGCGACGAAGCGAGGAGCGCCTGAAACTCATTACAGACGCGTTACCTGTCTGCATTTCGTACGTCGATCGCGATCAACGCCTCCAAGTGGTTAACAAAACCTACGAAACCTGGTTTGGTCAGCCTCAAGCAGCGATGTGCGGTAAACGACTGTCCGAGGTAATTGGCAAAGCAGCCTATCAGTTAATTCGAGGCAAGGTTGAATGTGCGCTGGCAGGCGAAATTGCTACCTATGAGATAGAGTTGCCGTATCAGTGGGGCGGTAGTCGCCATGTAAGTGGTGTGCTCGTACCAGACATGGATGCCCAACAGCAGGTTTGTGGCTACTATGCGCTGATCATGGATACCAGTGAACAGCAGGCAATGCTGAGTGCCCGCCAACGAGCTGAAGACGCAGTTAAACAGCAGGCAGAACGCGATCGCTTACTCAGCGCGATCGCCCAACGCATTCGCCAATCTCTGCACTTGGATGATATTCTCAACACCACTGTGCATGAAGTGCGGCTATTACTGGAAGCTGATCGTGCTATTATCTATCGCTTTCAGCCAGATCAAACGGGCACTGTCACAGTTGAGTCGGTTTGTGAACCGTGGCGATCGATTCAGGGTGAAGTGATTCGTGATCCTCGTCTGACGATCGAGGCATTCAAGCAACATCAGCGGCAAGGGCAAACGATCATTACAGACATTTATGACGCTGGTCTAGAAGCGTTTCGCGTCGAGATTTTCGCACAGCATCAAATACGAGCCATCATGCTGCTGCCTATTACCCTTGGCGAAGACATTTGGGGCTTGCTGTCCGTGCAACAATGCGCGGCAACGCGAGTGTGGCAGTCATGGGAAGTTGATTTCCTCACGCAGTTGGCAACACAGCTTGCGATCGCGATTCAGCAATCGGAACTGTTCCAGCAGGTTAAGCAGCTTAACACTGTTTTAGAAGGTCAAATCCAGCAGCACATCAACCAGCTTCAGCAAGCTCTGACCTACGAAGCGCTGCTCAAACGCATTACCGACAGCGTACGCGATAGTTTGAATGAGAACCAAATTGTGCAAACGGCAGTACGGGAACTCGCCATTGAACTCAAGCTCAACGGTTGCAGCAGCGGACTTTATGACCTTGAGCGGCAGAGTCTAATCATTACCCATGAGTATGTTTGTCATGACCTGCCTTCTGGGTTAGGGTGCGAGTTACTGATCGAATCTGAAGCAGATATTTATGGTCAAATGCTCCAGGGTCAACATCTCCAGTTTTGTCCATTACCAACCTTCTGCAACCCAGTCCGAGCGATCCAAGCGAAATACGCGATTCTTGCTTGTCCCATCTTTGTAGCGGCTGACCCTGACCAGGGCGATAGTCAGCCAGAAATGATCGGCGATTTGTGGCTTTTTCGCAGCAGAGATGCCAGCTTCAGCGAGATGGAAATTCGCCTGGTGCAGCAAGTAACCAATCAATGTGCAATTGCCATTCGGCAAGCGCGTCTGTATCAAGCAGCACAGGCGCAGGTCATTGAACTGGAGCGGCTCAATCAGCTCAAAGACGATTTTCTTAGCACGGTTTCTCACGAACTACGAACGCCGATGTCGAGCATCAAAATGGCAACCCAGATGCTTGAGGTCACCTTGTTCAGCGATAAGGATGGCAAGACGAAAGCTTTTGATGACTCCATCGCCGATCTTGCCTTGTTTCAAAAAGTCAGCCGCTACTTTCAAATTTTGAAGGATGAAGGCGATCGCGAAATCAAATTGATCAATGACCTGCTCGATTTATCGCGGCTGGATTCGGGGAGAGATCCGCTCTTCTTATCAACCCTGCACCTGCAAATCTGGCTTCCGCATGTAGCAGAACCGTTCTTTGAGCGGACAAAAACACAACAGCAGGCGCTATCGATCGTGGTTGCTCCAGACTTACCACCCATGACGACTGACTTCTCCTACCTGGAGCGTGTCTTGAGCGAACTATTGCACAACGCCTGCAAGTATACTCCCCGTAATGAAACCGTTACGGTGGTTGCCCGTGCTGTGGCAATTGTACAAACAGACGAGCTAGAAGTGCCAAAGCGCGGTCATTTGCTTCCTTGCGATCGCGCCGACACCATTGAAATTACAGTGACAAACTCAGGTGTAGAAATTCCGCCTGCCGAGCGCGATCGGATTTTTGACAAGTTCTACCGCATTCCCCACAACGATCCCTGGAAACACGGCGGTACAGGCTTAGGCTTAGCGCTGGTTAAAAAACTCGTCGAACGCTTAGAAGGCAGAATCCGGGTTGAAAGTGGCAGTGGTCAAACCAGTTTCGTCTTGCAATTTCCGAGTGTATTACGTTGAAAATTGCTGTATTCTCATGAAGCCGATCGCGCTGACTCATTAATGAAAGTTGCTACCTGGAACGTTAACTCAATCCGTACTCGCCTTACGCATGTTGTGCAGTGGCTACAAGCAAACCCAGTAGACGTGCTGTGCTTGCAAGAAACGAAAGTGATGGATGAAAGCTTTCCCCAACAGCCGTTTACTGATCTTGGCTATCACGCTTGCATTTCTGGGCAGAAAAGCTACAACGGCGTAGCGATTCTCAGCCGCTCGCCCTTAAACGATGTGAGTGTAGGGTTTGCGCCGATTTTAGGCGATCGTGCGATCGACCTGGATGAGCAGAAACGAGTCATCACAGGCTTACTTGATGATGTTCGTATTGTCAATCTCTATGTGCCAAATGGTTCCGCCGTTGGCAGCGATAAGTACATATATAAACTGAGCTGGTTAGAAGCGTTGCGAGACTACATACAGGTACTAGGAGCCAGAAATCAGGAGCCAGAAGTAGAAAACGGTACGACTCCACTCTCCACTCCCCACTCCCCACTCCCTACGCCCCGTTCTCTTCTCGTCTGCGGTGATTTCAACATTGCCTTGGAAGACATTGATATTCACGATCCAACCGGGCGCGAAAAGATGGTTATGGCGACCGACTTGGAGCGTCAGGCATTGCAGGCGGTCTTGGCACTCGGCTTTGCCGATGCATTCCGCAAGTTTACGGCTGACGGTGGTAACTTTAGCTGGTGGGACTATCGTGCGGCTGCGTTTAGGCGCAATTTGGGCTGGCGGATTGATCACATTTATCTCACACCTGATCTATGTACCAGCGCGATCGCCTGCGCGATCGACGCAACGCCCCGCAAGCTTGAACAACCCAGCGATCATGCGCCAGTCTGGGTGGAACTTTCAGCGATCAGTGGTCAGCCTGGGATTTAAAGCTGATCGCTGACCGCTGAAAGCTGACCGCTGAACAATAACTACACCTCTTCCCCTAGCTGCCGTAGCCGTTCTGCTAGATGTTCTGCCCGCGATCGCTCTGTTTCTGCTCGCGATCGCTCTGTTTCTGCTCGCGATCGCTCTGCCTCCGCCTCGTTTTGATAGCGATGACCCGCTGCATCATACCAGCTCAGTATTTCCCGGTTGAGCGGGTCATTAGCCAAAGGACAGCGCCCAATCCCCAAACCGACTTCTGGCATCCAAAACGGCTCCCCTACTTGCAGCACATAGAGACCGTCTACCAGTTTGTAAACCTCAAACGGCAACTGCCCATCCCGTCGCCAAAACTGGGGATTGTAAACGACGTAATACAGCACACCTAACTTTGCATAGAGCGCCATTTTTTCGTCGTATTCACCACCTGGAGTCTGCGACACGACCTCTAACGCTACGATCGGCGGCACTCCTTTTTCTTCCCAAACGACATAGCTACGCCGTGGCTTACCGCCCTTGCGTCGCTCTACGCCTAAGCTCAAAAACCCATCTGGTACGACTGGCACTTTGGGATGTAAACCTGTGGTGTGATAGACCCCCATATCCACGGCAAAAAACCAATCCGATCGCGACTTCCAAATGTATTCCAACAAAAACAGCAAGACATTGGGCACAAAGTTTTGCTCTTCATTATCCACAGGAAAATCGTCCGAATCAATTAGTTCGTCACTGCTGGGTAGGGTCGATTGCAGGTCAGATGGCAGCATAGCCCACGCTCACAACGGTTAGTGCCTTAGCTGCTTCTATTCTATAAGACTACAGCAGGCGCGATCGCGCTCAACTAGACAGTCTGTAGCGGCTTCGAGTACAAACACCGTTGTACCCGCTCAAGGGCTTAACCCGCTTCCAGGCGAAATCACATAAAATTGAAGCACACACCATTCAACTCACCATTCGTAGCCAACTGCTGAATTATGTTCTTAGTGACTGGAGCAACGGGAGATCTCGGTCGTCGGCTGGTGCGGCTGTTGCGAGAGCGTGAAATGCCTGTACGATCGTTCGTGCGCTTGAATTCTCGCTATGCGGAACTAGAAAATCGCGGCTCTGAAATTTTTATTGGTGATTTACGGCGAGAGCGAGACCTGCACAAAGCTTGCCAGGGAATACAGTCCATCATCAGCGCTCACGGCTCTGGTGAAACATCCAGTGACGACGCTGAAACGCTCGACTATCAGGCAAACATTGACCTAATTGACCAGGCAAAAGCAGCCAGAGTGCAGCATTTTGTTTTCATCTCAGTACTGGGCGTGGATCGTGGCTATGAGGATGCGCCTGTCTTCAAAGCAAAGCGCGAAGTGGAGAAATACCTGCAAGCAAGTGGTTTGAACTACACCATTCTTCGCCCCTCTGGGTTTGCCTCCAACCTGCTCCCTTTGGCAGAACAGTTTCGGAAGACAGGAGCGTATGTGCTGATTGGCGATCCACTGAGTCGATCGTCGATCGTCAGCACCGATGATTTAGCACACCTTGCGATCGCGGCTGTCTCAGTTGAAGGTGCACACAACCAAACTTTCCCAGTCGGTGGACCAGAAATTCTTAAACGAGAGGATATTCCACATATTTTTAGCCTGATCTTCAACCGTGAACCGTTTTTGCTGAACCCTCCCCTGTTAGCGTTAGATGGACTACGCAGTGCGATCGGTCTCTTTAACCCCAAGCTTCGCTCCAGTCTGGGCACCTTGCGGACATTGCTGGCAAACGAATTTTTCACCACTCCAGCCGAAACTGAGCGCTTGGAGTCTACGTTTAATTTTAAGCTGGAAACCCTGGAAACGTTTCTGCGACGCTACTTAGAAGTATAAGCAGGTTGTCATACGGTTAAACCCTGGTTGGTTGCAGTCGTATCTAGCAAACTCGTAAGTTGAGCCGGGGTGAGGGTAGAATCGGCACTGAGCAACAAGGCTGCAACACCAGAAACGTGAGGCGTAGCCATAGATGTACCACTCAAGCTTTGATAGGTATTGTTGGGGAACGTGGAAAGGATGTTCACGCCTGGAGCGACGACATAGTTAAGTGGTACAACGCCTGCACGATCGGAGAAGTTTGCCAGCTTTTTATTGATGTCGATCGCGCCTACTGCAATGCCCCACTGATTCGCTAAATTGCCTGGGAAAACGGGTTGACTACCACCGTCGTTTCCGGCTGCCATTACGACTAGAGCACCTTCCTGAGCGGCATATTTCACAGCATCGGCGATCGCGCTGGAGGCACTACCACCCAGGCTCAAATTAATCACATCGGCTCCATTATCTGCGGCATAGCGAATGCCAGCTGCCACATCACGGTTACTGCCACCGTCTAGTCCAATCACACGAATCGGCATGATTTTCGCGTTGTAGGCAACGCCAGTCACACCAAACCCATTTTGCTCGGCTGCGATCGTCCCTGCAACATGAGTGCCATGTCCGTTGAGATCCATGGGTGTGTTGTCTCGATCCACAAAATCCCAGCCATACACGTCATCGACAAAGCCATTACTGTCGTCATCAATGCCGTTGCCAGAAATTTCACGCAGATTCGTCCAAAGGTTGTCGTTTAGATCGGCGTGAGTCACGTCAACACCCGTATCAACCACCGCCACAACGACCCCCTGCCCGGTATAACCGTTTGCCCAGGCGACAGGCGCACCGACCAGATTAAGATCCCACGCATTGTTGTTCGTGGAGACTGTTGGCGGCTGACTTTGCCCAGGCAGACTGGCAATAGCGCTGCCTGCATTAGCTAGACCATACCCATAATTTGAGTCATAGCCGACTGGGACTGCTAACGGCGTTGCCAGGGTGCTCAAGGTGTAATTTGTGTCGCCACTGTACTGGTACACATGGATAAAGTACGTTCCCGCCGCTAACCCGGTTGCGATCGACTCCGCTTGAGCGCTGGGGTTAGCGGAACTTCCAATGACTTCTCCGAGATCAACGATGCTATTTTGATTCGCATCCTGAATGAGCTGGAGATCCACGTCGGCAGTCAGATTGGTTAAGGACACATTCAGGCTACTGATCGTGCTGAGCGTAAACCTGTAATAGCTTTCGGTGGCAGCGGTGCCAGCAAAGCCATTGATTGTTTGAGGACTACTCACTGTGCCCAGCGGAAACGCATCTGTGAGTGTACGTCCCGTTGCGATCGCGGACGTAGCAGTTGGCGATACGCTCAAGGCGTTGTTTGTCGTATGACCCGATCGCCAAAAGGCTGCGACTTCAGCCTGAAGCTGGCGATCGAAGGCAGTGGTGGGCGTAATGCCTGTAGTGGCGCTCGAATCCAGCGCCAAACGACTGGCTAAAGGGCGTAAAGTCTCGAAGGCAGCGAATGACATGATCAGAGAAGTCTCACTTTAAGTAGAGCGAATGATGCTGACTATCGCTAAAACGTGAGGGACGCTTTATCTGTCTATGGGCTTAGATCTATAGGCTGAGATTTGCGACACGCAATCCCTGCACCAGCAGCATTGCTGCGACAGCGCCAATCAGCGTATTCAGAATATTCACCACCTCGTTGGTCAACCAGGAAAAACGGCTTTGCAATGTTGCTCCAATCACGCTTTCGATAGTTGTGCCGATGAAGGCTGCTACGACACAGATGGCAACCTGCCAGAGAGGAATCAGCCCGACTAACCAGCCGACCAGCGCGATCGCCACCGAAGCGACGATACCTGCGATCGTGCCTTCTAAACTCACGGCACCTTCTGTCCCACGCGGCACGGGCTGCAAGGTTGTAATCAAGAACGTGCGCTGACCGTAGGCTTTACCGATTTCGCTAGAACACGTATCCGCAAGCTTGGTACTAAAACTTGCCACATAGCCCAACAGCAGCAACGATACAAGCCATGCACTCTGCTCTGAAGGCAATGCGAACGGGACAATCACGCTGCCAACCGCGCATACGGCTCCGGTGAGTGCCGATCCCCACACGTTTTCGGGTCCCCGTGCGCCCGATCGCTTCTCGGCAATGCCCGCTGCCTCCTTTTGAGCCATCCCGACCCGCGTGATGCCTGATCCCACCAAAAAGTAGAACACGACAACGGCATAGCCTTGCCATCCCAATGAAGCCCATACCAGGACACCTAGAATCCAGGCGTGAATAATGCCCGCAGGTGTCAGCAGTTTTTTGGGCAAAAACCAGACGATCGCCAGCAGAACGGTATTTAAGCCAACTGCAATGAGCCAGGGTAGGAGAAAAGATGAAGGATAAAGGCTAAAGGCTAAAAGGTGCAAAATAGAACCTGTAGAAAGTAGCATCATCGACCGGAGTTCCAGGAGTGCGACAGATTTATTGTGACATTGCGATCGGTGGCAGAAGGCAGAGGGCAGAGGGCAGAGGGCAGAAGCTAATACTCCTCACACCTCACACCTCACTTTAGCGAAGAGGCAGAAGGCAGAGGACAAAGGTGGGAGCATGTCACTTTTGGGCCCTCACCCTAAATCCCTCTCCCCAAAAGGGAGAGGGACTTCAATCCGGTTCGGTTCCCCTTCTCCCCCTTTGGGAGAAGGGGTTAGGGGATGAGGGCAGTTCGGAATCGGCAAAGATGACATGCTCCCACAAAGGTAACCCTCTAAGCTCTATTTCCCAACCTTTAAGCTTGATGTTTCAAGCCTTACGCTCCATCCTCCCATGTCTAAGCTCGACACTCGGAGTTTAGACCCTGACCGTCCGAGTTTAAAGCTCCATCGTTCGACTTCTAAAGTCAACACTCCGAGTTCAAAGCTCGACTCTCCGACCTCAAAGCTCGACACTCCGACCTCAAAGCTCAACCATTCGAGTTCAAAGCTCGACGCTCCGACCTCTAAGCTCGGCACTCCGACCTCAAAGCTCGACTCTCCGACTTCAAAGCTCGACTCTCCGAGTTCAAAGCTCGACGCTCCGACCTCTAAGCTCGGCACTCCGAGTTCAAAGCTCCAAACTCAAACCTTTTCCTACTTCCTTCTCATCTCCCCTCATCCCTTGTCCCTCATCCCTCATCCCTCACGCCTTTCCCTATGCCTATCCTCTTCCACCTTTCCTTTCCCGTCGGTAATATTCCTCAGACGAAAGCGTTTTACGCCGATGGCTTGGGCTGCGGCGTAGGGCGCGAAAATGTAGAGTCTGTGATTCTCGATTTATATGGACATCAACTGGTCGCGCATGTCGTGCATGAGCCGCTGACTTTGCAAAAAGGCATCTATCCCAGACATTTTGGGTTGATTTTTACGGCGGAAGTAGAGTGGGAAGCGCTATTAGAACGATCGCAGCAAAACGACCTGACGTTTTATCAACAGGCAAAGCATCGGTTTCCAGGGTTGCCGCTAGAGCATCGTACGTTCTTTCTGCAAGACCCGTTCTACAACCTGATGGAATTTAAGTTTTACCGCCAGGCTGAAGCGATTTTTGGGAGTCATGACTCCACTCAAATCGGCGATACTGCTGGCGTTTAGTGTCCCGTTAAAGCGACTCTAACCCGACTAGATCCGTGTTGTTGCCTTGGAGCAGCACAGAGAATGTCCGGCTTTTGGTGCGCCAATAATCGACCGTCGATCGCAAAATATCGAGGGCGACCAGCCACTCGATCGGGTCGCTTTGGGCAAAGACTTCGGGCTGTTCGTACAGTAGGATAAAGCGATCGCCGTTCAGCCAATCTAAATCGGTGAGACAATCTTCCAGGGCATCCCAGTTCTGCCCAAAGTAGTGCGGAAAGAGCATTGCATCTGCGATCGCGTGTAGAAAAGCGGCTTTGTTTGTGATGGTTGCGCCGTCAAGGTGGAACAACCGAGCGTGATGCTCTTGACTTAGAGCTGTGAGCGTCGTTAGGTTGACGGCTGTCTCAAGCTTGTAAAGTCCTGCACGACGCTCACCTTCAAGCACTGCGATTAAATCATCCATGTCCTACTGCACTCTCACAAAGCTGGCGTAATGGTCGCCCGTGTAATAAAGTTCACCCTTTTGCCCGGTGATGATCCGTCGTGCGCCCCGATTGCGCTCACCCGGTGTTTTAACAGTGTACTCCCGGTAGTAACCAGTCCGCGCTTGCGGTAGTCGTCGTTCTCGATTGCGAAAAACAGTGCCATCTTTAGCGTAGGGATAGGGTCCACCTTGCCTGATCAAGTGAATGGTCGATCGTGCTTCTGGTGGCAGACGATCGGCTGTCACTACAGGGATTGCTACTGCCTTACGCACGACAACGATCGTAGTCTGACTATGACTGCTGTCTGGCGTTGCCTCTACCTGCAAGACAGCCGTAAACCCAACGACGATCAGAATGGTTAAAAACAGGCTGACGAACCGGAGCACTCGTCGCTTCAAACACTGGCTAAACGTCATGGAAGGTTCAACAAAGCTAGAGAGGATATTGCTGCTGTTAACATACCCACCCAAACGGCGATCGTCCCATTCTGTAACGTGGTTTCATTCACATAGCAACGTCATTCTAGGGCGCGTCATCAATTAAAATTACCGTATATAGTTTAGGAATTTTTTTGTGATGAAGCTGACCAATTCAGTTTTAGCGATGGCAGTGGCGATCGCTTCCGCTAGTGTTGCTATAGCCGCCAAAGCCAGCACTGTACCCTACGCACAGAGTACAGCTAACCTAACGAGTGGCATTACCGTTGCTCGTTCTCAGCCTGACGCGGGCGCTACTGTGCCTCGGTTGCGTGATTTAGTGGGGGCGAGGGCAGGACAGGCAGAAAATGCCATCAGACAACGCGGCTACCGCTTCGTCAAAACTGATCCGCCCTCCGGTGATGCCGTTTACAGCTACTGGTTGGAAAGCAGAACGAACTACTGCGTCACGATCCGGACGGAGCAAGGGCGCTATCAGTCGATCGTCTACACAGGCGGCTCGGCGGACTGTAACATTTCAAGCAACACCCCTGCTGGAAGTCCTTCTTCCAGGCAACCCACTGCGGGTACAACCGTCCCTCGCCTGAGTGATTTGGTAGGGGCAAGGGCGGGGCAGGCAGAAAACGCCATCAAACAGCGGGGTTATCGCTTCGTCAAAGCGGATAACGGAGGGTACACCTATTGGCTGGAAGGTAGAACCAACTATTGCGTGACGATCCGCACGGATGACGGACGCTATCAGTCGATCGTTTACGCAGGCGGTGCCGCCGACTGCCAGAAATAGACCCAGAAATAGACACTGTGATTGAACCGATTGACTTAGATCTCCGAGGTTCAAGTCAATGTAATTTGTACTACTTGAACATTTTGGAGTTGTCATGCTAGGGACTAAAGATTTTACCCGTGCTCTTATTGGCAATTTATATCCCGAACCTGATCCGCACGCGAAAAGACGGTATCGTCTATGGGGCGTTGGCAGGAATGGGCTTTAACATCATTGAGATGGGAATTTACATTGCCAATCTCATCCATAAATCACCCGTGCTGGATGTGTTGGCTGAACAATCGACGCGCCTCGGACTGTGGGGTTTAAGCGAACACGTCGTCTGGTAGGCTTTTGTGGGCATGGGCATCGGGTTTGCGGCAGAGTCAACCCAGCGCGGGTGGCGGAAGTGGAAGCGCTTTGTGCTCTTTTTTTTGATTGCGGCTGTGATGCACAGCGCGTATGATTTCGGTCTTTTGGCAGTTACAACAATCGTTGTAGCGATGATTCAGAGTGTCCTGCAAGGTGTTCCTCTAGACTTTAAGAGACCCGGTCAGGTGTTTACGCCACTGTTAGACGGTATGCGCTATGGGTCATACTTCTACAACCTTGTGTTAATCATTATGCTCATTGTGCAAATTAGACGATCGTTTCGGTTGGAAAACAGGCTGCAAGCGGCTGAACTGTCCACTGAAGAACCGAGCGTGGTGCCAGAAGCGGAGCTAAAGCAGGTCATGGGTGAAGGGTTGTTCTCGAAGCGGAAGTACAAGAATTTTCCTAAGGCGATCGGGTCGAAGCTTGTGCTCTACCAAAATCTGTTGGCAATGCAAAAACATACAGCGACACAATTTGGGCTTGACATGAATGGAGTGGAGCCGATTGTCAGGCTACGGCAAGCGATTCAATCGCTCAGGCTCAATCATCAATAAGAACCATCGGCGATCGGCTGCTGAAGGGTAAACATTGGTGCAGCATCAATTGGGCGGTGACTTTTCATGCTTATGGTTTCCTTGCAGCGATTCCGTCGCCTCACCATCCGGTTTGGGTTCATTAGCCTGATGACGATCGTGCTGGTGCTGGGTTGGAGTGCGATCGCTCAAAGCCAACTGCCCTCTCTTCCATCGGGTGCGGCGAATAACTCCTTCAATCCTCCCTCGGAGGTCAGCCGTCACGGAGAATATGAAACCGCTGCCATCAAATCGCCGTTGGACGGTAAAGAGTTGTTTGAGGTGACCTCTCCAACGATTCTGAATCGAGACAAAATCCCCGATAGTTTGCTTCCGGTGGAAGTCCGGGCAGAAGAGGTCAATGAGCGGTTATGGCGGGTTTTTTATCGCACTTACTCTGCCAAACAAACGCCGATTGTGACGATCGCCACCCTTAACAATCGACCTGTGATCCAGATCAGCGACGACCAATCGTCTCGCCCAATCCGCTTAGTGACGCTAACAGAACCGGATGCTGATTTTAATGGCAAAACCCTAAACGAATTAGCTCAAACATGGCAAACGATTCTTCAAAACGAAGTTGCTCGGCTTAAGCAGTTGACGACACCCGAAGTTGTTCGACAGCGATTGGGGCAGGCATTGCAAATCTTACTGGGATTATTGATTGCCAGTGCTGTTGTTTGGCTTCTGCGTCGCCTTTTGACTCGCAGGCAAGACGTTCTGGAGCACCAGCATCAAGCGCAATTAGCTGCATCCACTGCGCCTCTAACAAGCGTAGCGCCTCAGTCAGAACCGACTGTTCCATCAGAGCCAACTCAATCAGAGACCATTCCATCAAAGACCGTTCCATCAGAGACGATCGCAGGCGAAGAAACTGAAGCGAGAGAGATAACAGATCTACGATCGCGCTTTTGGGCAACCCTACAACACCAATTCAGCGTGAAGCGTCGTTTAGACATCGACAAATCTCTCCAATGGGCGCTACTCTGGCTCTTCATCTTGATGTGGTATGTCGGCATTGCCCGCATCATTTCCATCATTCCTTTGCTGATGCGTTGGAGTAGTTATGTCTGGGCAACACCGCTGGCATTAATTGTGATCTGGTTCGGTGTTAGTTTAGCCATCCGCATCAGCAAAAGTTTAATCGATCGCGTGTTGCATTCCTGGAAGGTCACTCCACTCACCCCCCTTGCAGAAGCCCAACGCATTGCCCTTAGAAGCACCACCATTGCAGAAGCCCTCAAAGGACTCGCCACCTTTGTTTTGATTGCCATTGGCATTATTTGGACGCTGGCGCTGTTTAATATCCCGACCAGTTCGATCGTGGCAGGCGGAGCGATCGTCGGTTTAGCTATTTCGTTTGGTTCTCAAAGCTTGATCAAAGATCTGGTCAACGGCTGCTTGATTTTGCTTGAGGATCAGTTTGCGGTCGGCGATGTGATTAAGATTGGCGAGAAAAGTGGACTCGTAGAGAATCTGAACCTGCGTGTCACTCAGTTACGCAATGGCGAAGGTCAACTCATTACCATTCCCAACAGCAACATCACAGATGTCAGCAACTTAACTCGCCTCTGGTCGCGGGTGGATTTTTCGATCACGGTTGCCTATGAAAATGACCCCAAACAGGTGTTGGACGTTTTGCGGCAGGTGTCACAAGAACTCTACAGCGAACCGGAATGGCGCGATCGTCTCCTCGAACCCCCCGAAATCTTGGGCATCGACGATCTATCCCATACAGGAATGCTAGTGCGCGTTTGGCTGAAAACCGCGCCGATGCAACAGTGGAGCGTTGGACGCGAGTTCCGTCTTCGAGTGCGACAGGCATTTGAAGTGAACAATATTCAAATTGGTAGACCGCAAGAAATTACTTACAACGTGGATTTGGTGAACTCAACCTTAGAGCAAACTTCTTCCAAAGAAATACCAACTTAGTTCATTGCTTGAGATGTTTAATTCTATAAAAGACGGCAGTCGATAGCTCTCATCGACTGCCGTAACGTTAATAAAGTACAAAGAGCTTACTGCAAATGCTGCAAGTCGTAAGGACGGTTCATGCACTACATGATCGGCTTTGCTATTGCTTCATGGCAAAACCTGCTCCTGAAGTTATCTACTGCGATCGCATTTAATTGAGTTGCGGCTTCGATCCCCTTCACGCCTCACGTCTTCTCTGGCAACATGCATTTATCGCTATCGCAGCCAGCAGGACCTTCAGCGAGACTGAAGCCAGAGTCGTAGCGACTGAGAGCCGCATAGAAATCGCTGGTTTGCTGATTTGCCTGCACGTCTTGTTGGCGACGATCGAACGTTTCCTTATCAATTTTTTCAAACGGCAACCGGGGAAAGGGTGCATCAAAGCGAGCAAGCAGCGCTGCACTGATATAGCCTTCATCGTTGGCGATCGTCTGATAAATTCGCTGTGCCAGTGGTTCGATTTCTGCCTCGGTGAGTTCGATCGTGGCGCTCGTGTTGTGAGCGGTGTAGTAGGTTTGCACCTGCATGTAGAAATCGAACTGGGCAAGGGCAGAGAATTGTTCGATCG
Source organism: Tildeniella sp. (assembly GCF_059505325.1). Taxonomy (NCBI): domain Bacteria; kingdom Bacillati; phylum Cyanobacteriota; class Cyanophyceae; order Oculatellales; family Oculatellaceae; genus Tildeniella; species Tildeniella sp. The sequence continues at coordinate 7,489 of NZ_JCACKI010000059.1, read as the reverse complement.
CGATCGTGTCGGCACCCGGCAAATTCGCCCACGACACTTCGACCGGAATCTCCACCAGCCATTCTGTGCAACGCGGATCAAACGGGTCGTTCAAGAGATTGCCGTTCTCGTCTTTGTCTGATTGAGATGGCACAATGCTATAGCCGTAATCCAGACATGCCAGCGCGACTGGATCGTTCTTGCGGAAGGTGATGCGGCGAATGAACCGCTGTGCCTTGGGTGGATGCCAACCGGGGCTGGCTCCTGTGAGCAAGGATTTGGTGCCTGCGGGTTGGACGGTGGTACAGCGATTGGGACGTTTTAGCTGGTGGCGATCGCAATACTCCCATACAGCTTGCTCCACCGTTTCTCGCCAGCGCGACAGGTAGGCTTGCTCTTGTTGCTTGAACTCTAATCCCGGCACGGTGTCAGGTCTACCTGCTTCCCACCAGCGCAACCACTCAACTCCAAACGCATGAACGAAGAAATCGAAGAGTCCGGTGAAGGAAACACCGACGATCGGATCAAGGTCACGCGATTTTTGGTAGCGCGGTTCCGCAAAGCGATGATTCAACAATGCCGCTACAGACAGTGCTGCGGCTTTGAAGGCATCAGCTTGCTCATCCAGATGAGTGGGATCAAGCTGATTCAAATGTACTTCTGCCAGGTTGCAGTGGAAATCCGCACCCAGGATCTCACCACATGGATTCAGTCCATAGCGTCCCAGACGATGCTCTAGCTCATCTTGGGGCATCGCAGGATTGTGTTGTTGTAACCATTCTGTTGCAGCGCCCTGATTGTAAGCTGTCAGAAACGATGCTTTGAGTTCTGGTGTGGTTAGCAAATCGCGGTTGGAGCGGGCGATCGCCTCTGGTGCGTACTGAATCGCGCCTTCACCAGAGTAGAACTGTTTGCGAACCGCATCCACGCATTCTTGCTCAGTTGGCTTGTGGTGATAAACGCGCGTATGGTTTGCCATCCGTAAGGCATCGCGTTCGGGGTCGATGCGCCAGTTGCCTGCGTCATCTTGCTGCCACAGGTTATCTTTCGCAACGGCGAATGCTGTATCGCTGCTCACGCCCTGTCGCATCCCTGCGCTACGCCGAATATTGCCTGCCACAACGGTTGCAGCGGCTTCATCAATCAACAGGCAGCATTCTACAGAAGTCAACTGTCGCCCGATCGCCTTGTTCAGCAATGCCGCACAGCGTTCGTACAAGGCGGGTAGCCGAATGGGGTTCGCCATGCCGCCAAAGCCTTTCAGCACTTCCCCTTCAGCGCGAACATCGCTCACGTTGACGGTGACAGCAACATCACCCGTAAAGCGATCGTCCGTTGACAGCTCCAGCAAGGTTTTGTAGGACTGCACCCACCCCTGACGGCTATCACCCACAAGAATGTGTACCTGGTTGCCGTTGATGCTTACCTGAGTGCGATCGTGCCGCTGAGCCGCAGGGGTTGTACCGATTTCACCGTCTAAAGTGACCAGCAAACGATTGCGAATGGCGGGTAATTGATTGATGTAGCGAGGTTCCAGAATCGCGCCAGTGCCACAACCCATCATGGCGAGATCCATCATCAGCCCAAAGGCTTGCCAGTCGATGACGTTGGTGCTGGTGCAGTTGTATGCCCCCGAAAAATTCTCTGGCTTATTGATCCAGTCTGTACCGCCAACCCAGAGCCAGCGTCCTGACGGCATACTTTTAAGCTGCTGCTGCATACGCTGAATCAAGTCAGCTTCTTCACGAGTAAGCTGCCCTAGTTCAACCAACCCTTGCGTTGTTCGTTGGATAACGGCTGCTAATGGCTCACGACGGTTTTCGGTACGACGGCTGTAGGTGCGGAAGAAGACAGGGTTAGCAGTCGGAGCCGTGATAGGAAACTGACCCGATAAAAAGGCTGAATCCTCGGTTGTAGCGGCACTGGATTGCAGACCCTGCTTGGAACGAACTTGGTTAAGTTCTTGAACCATAGGTTAGGCGCTCACTTCTTGGGAACGGATGGGCTTTGGCTAGATATGGTCTCTAGAAACCACAGTGTACACTATCAGTAGTAAAGTGTGGCTCACTAGAGTTCTAACACGAAGTCCTGGAAGTGGAGCATTTTTTGCGGCGATCGCCATCATATTGATGGTTCAGTCGTTATTCAGGCAACCATGTATCAAGTTGCTGTCTCGCCAGAGCAATAAACTGTGCAGCACGATCGAGTTGTGTCATTGCTTGGCTTGGCGTGATACCAGGACCGATCGTGTCCTAGTCTCCAATATTGCGACTGCCCTGTGCCTCAATGAGATAGCGGTGAAACTCAACGGGTACGGCTCCTGTTCTGGAGTCAAACCCGAACGCCCTCACGACGAACGTTGAGAAGTAGAGGGCTTTGTTCGGTCAAGTAACGATCGGCAGCTATGAAAACGCAAGAAATAACAACGCTGTAATCTAAGGAGAGCGCTGCGGTCAGATGCCCGGTGCGTGTGATTTCGTCAGCAGGGTTTACAACACCGTTCAGGACGACCAGGACATCAATATCGGAGTCTGGGGTAGCATCGCCACGAGCCTGTGACCCATACAAAACGAGCTGCTCCAAGCGATCGCCATACAGCTCAATCAAGTGCTGCTTAAGCGAAGTCAGCACGGTGTTTAAGCGCTCGCTAGAAAGACCTAACGGTGGAGACTGCATCATTCACCTCTACAATCGCGTATTGCCAATCGGGATTAATGCTTACGTAAACTTCCGAGGTTTAAGTCATAACAATAGTACTGTGAGCCGTTGGGCGATCGCGCTGCTGATGCGTTTGGCAGGCTGCGATCGCCCTGGCGTTGGAAGATTCACGTTGGCAGACTAAACGGCTTGCCCACTCGTGCTGCTGCTCGTTTGTTCGTCTGCTCCTGCTTTGAGACGACTTACGGTACTCCGGCGAATGCGTTCACTTTTACGAACACCACCTGCCATTTCGTATTCGCGGCTGTTTTTGCCGTACTTAAATGCAACGCCAATCAACATCTGGTCTGCCAGGTCGCCCAGGGTCTTCTCCAGGGCATCAATTTCAGTCTTGGAGGAATCGATGATGGCGAGAGCGGTGTTGTAAGCATCCAGTTTGGCGCGGAGTTGTTCCATCTGAGCGGTGAGATTGGCGAGGGTACGAACATCCCCAAAGTTCATCATGGGGTCAACGGCTTTTAAGCCAGCGGAGCGGAGTTCAACGCTTTCGAGCATCCGGGAGGTACGCTTTTTGCGGGACATAAGATATAAACCTGCTGTGAGAGTGGATAAGACCAGCATGGCTTGCAAGCAAGGAGTTTGAGAGCCGCGAACCCCGCAAGGTTATGTATGGGTTCTAAGAAGGGTTGGGCGATCGGTGAGTACTTGCACGGCAGTAGTGTACGGATGGCTTCACGAGCCTCCCAGAAACCGGGTTTCTTCACAAGCTCCTCCCGTTGACGCTGAGATGGTATCCAGAAACCCGGTTTCTCTCTTCACAAACGCTTAACCGTAAGTAACCACAGCTTTACCGTAAGTAACCACAGCTTCATCGTAAGTCACCAACGGTTGTGTGGAAGTCACCAACGTTTGAGTGTAAGTCACCAATGTTTGAATGGAAGTCACTACCGCTTGAGTGGAAGTGACCAACGGTTGAATGGAAGTAAGCAACGCTTGAATGGAAGTTACTAACGTTTGAGTGGAAGTCACCATCAAACCCTCGGCGGTTTGAGCGAATGGTTTTGGCATCGTGCCGCATCTGTGGTTAAACCCTCCAAGGTTTGCCTTGCTGAGTACAGATGTCAGCTTTCGTGCGTCTAAAGCGTCTCAGCGGTAGAATAAAGCTCATGAAGATACTTAGGATCGCAGATTACCTAAGCCGAGTAGGTTGGGTTGAAGCATGAAGCCCAATATCTGTGGGAGCGTTGGGCTTCGTACCCTCAGACCAACCTACAAAAGTCTTAGTGCGGGTTCCCGGTTGGTGGCAAGGGTGCTGCAACGCATACGTCTGGATAAACGCAATGACAGTTGAAAGCGCTTTCGAGAACGACATCTTCATCAGCTATGCCCATATTGACAATGAACCTTTAATGGAGGGGCAGGAGGGCTGGATCTCGGACTTTCATCAATCATTAGAGAAGCTGCTGGCACAACTGCTGGGCGATCGTCCCCGCATCTGGCGTGATCCGAAACTGCAAGGCAATGATTACTTTGCCGACACGATCGTGGATCAGTTCTCGACGGTAGCGCTGTTGGTGTCGATCTTCTCGCCGCGCTACATCAAGTCTGAGTGGTGTGTTCAGGAACTAAAGGGCTTTCACACGGCTGCCAGTCGGACAGGTGGTGTGCGGGTTGCCGACAAAGCCCGTATCTTTAAGGTGATCAAAACGCCTGTGCCCCTGGAACGGCAGCCAGAGGAAGTGCAAGGTCTGCTGGGCTATGAGTTTTATCAGCGCGATCGCAACGAAAATCCGATGATGTTTAACCGCATCTTTGGGTCTGAGGCAGAGCAGCGGTACTGGGCTAAACTGTCTGACCTGGCGTATGACATCTGCCAGCTTTTGGAAGCGCTGTCGCGGGTGGAAGTTGTAGCCGAACCGGAGGTCACCACTCAAGGAAATGGTGCCCAGACGACGGTAACAGAGCCAGCGAGCGTGAGTAATGGCAAGACGGTTACCATCGCGGGTTCCAGCGGCATGGCGGTCTACCTGGCAGAAACGAGCTATGACTTGCAGGAAGATCGCGACAAGATCAAGCGAGAACTCCAGCAACGGGGACATCTGGTGTTGCCTGACCAGACTTTGCCCACCTACTATCCCGACTTTGAACGGGTGGTGAAGGAGAACCTGTCACGGTGCAAGCTCTCCATTCATCTCATTGGGGCACGCTACGGCATGATTCCAGAGGCGGCAGAGCGATCGCTGCTGGCGCTCCAGCATGATCTGGCGGTTGCCCAGTGTCAGGAACGCAAGGAGTTTTCGCGGTTGGTCTGGATGCCTGTGGGGTTACAAACCCAGGACGATCGCCAGCAGGAATTGATTCGATCGCTACAGGACGATCCCGATTGGCTGCAAACAGGCATTGAAGCACTCAAAACCGTTATCCAGGATCGACTGACTGCGCCACCGCCACGATCGGACAACGGCTCCACCGACGACGCAACGGTACGCGTCTACCTCATCTGCGACCAAAAAGACCTGGAGGGCATTGTGCCTGTCTACAATCACATTTTCGATCGCGGCTGGGAGGCAATGCTACCTGCGTTTGAAGGCGACGAAGCCGAGGTGCGGCAGGATCATCAAACCAATCTCTGCGAGTGTGATGCGGTGTTGATTTACTATGGCAGCGGCAACGACCTGTGGCTCCGCACCAAGCTGCGTGATTTACAAAAGGCAGCGGGTTACGGGCGCACGAAGCCGATGCTGGCAAAGGCGATTTATGTAGCGGCACCAGAGAATCCGAAGAAACAAATGCTGCGTACCAATGAGGCGATCGTGCTCAAGCAGTTTGATGCCTTTACGCCAGCGGCACTGGCACCGTTTTTTGATCAGATTGCTCAGGCGCAGGGAGGACAGCACCGATGACCACAGGCACCCAGACCCGCACCAATCCCTTTCCCGGTTTGCGCCCCTTTGAGGCGGATGAAGACCACCTGTTCTTTGGGCGCGAGGGACAGACGGATGAACTCTTGCGGCGGCTGCGATCGCACCGCTTTCTGGCAGTGGTGGGCACATCGGGTAGTGGGAAGTCCTCTCTGGTACGAGCGGGACTGCTGCCTGCGCTCTACAGCGGCTTTATGGCAGGCGTAGGATCAGGCTGGCGAGTGGCGCTGCTGCGACCAGGGAATGCACCGATCGCGAACCTGGCAGAGGCATTGAACCATACCGATGTATTCGGCTCCGAAGGGGAAGACCAACGCCTGCAAACGATTATTACGGAGACGGTGCTGCGACGGGGTGCGCTGGGGTTAGTAGAAGCGGTGCAGCAGTCACGGCTGCCAGCGGACGAAAATTTGCTGGTGGTGGATCAGTTTGAGGAACTGTTTCGGTTTAAGCAACAGTCGTCCAACGAGGCGGCGGGGGATGAGGCAGCGGCATTTGTGAAGCTGCTGCTGGAGGCAACGCGGCAGCAGGCACTGCCCATCTATGTGGTGCTGACGATGCGATCGGACTTTTTGGGCGAGTGCGCCCAGTTTCGCGATCTGCCCGAAACGATGAACGACAGCCAGTATTTGATTCCCCGCATGACCCGTGACCAGCAACGACAGGCGATCGAGGCTCCGGTTGCCGTAGGAGGCGGGACGATCACCCCACGTCTGGTGAGTCGCTTGCTCAACGATGTGGGCGATAACCCCGATCAGCTCCCTATTTTGCAGCACGCGCTGATGCGAACGTGGGACTACTGGACGGCACACCATCAGGGCAATGAACCGATCGATGTACTGCACTACGAGGCGATCGGCGGCATGGAGCGGGCACTATCCCAGCATGGGGATGAGCTTTTCGATGAGTTACCAGATGATCAGGCGCGACAGCGTGCCATCTGGCTGTTTCAATGCCTGACGGAGAAGGGAACCGATGGACGCGGCATTCGACGACCGACGCGGGTACGGGATGCAGGCGCGATCGCGGGGGCGACAGAGGCAGAAATCATCGCCATTGTAGAAGCCTTTCGCACACGAAGCGGTACCTTTTTGACTCCACCGCTGCCCACCCCCCTGCAAGCTGATTCCATGCTGGACATTTCTCACGAAAGCCTGATGCGCGTGTGGCAGCGGCTGGATGGCTGGGTGGAGGCAGAGAGCCAATCGGCACAGATCTATAAACGGCTGGCAGATACCGCAGAGCTATACCAGCAGCAGCGAGCTGGACTGTTGCGCGACCCAGAGTTGACGATCGCCCTTAACTGGCGGCAGGAACAACAGCCCAATGCGGCATGGGCAGAACGCTATGCACCCAACTTTGACCAGACGATGCAGTTTTTGGATGATAGCGTGACGGCACGTGATGAGGAAGCGGCGGAGCGGGAAGCAAACCGCAAACGAGAACTTAAGCGACTGCGACTGTTTTTGGCGGGGTTGGGGCTGTTGTCCTTTTTAGCATTGGGCGCAGCCGTGTTTGCCTTTCAGAAGCAGCAAGAAGCCGATCATCAGAAAACGAATGCGGATCTTAACTTTCAGAGTGTTGCTGCCCAAAACTTGCTGGCATCGAACCTGGAGCTTGAGTCACTCATTGCAGCGATTAAAACGGGGCAACAGGTCAAGCAGCTTGAGCAATCCAAGAGCAAGACTTTACAGTCCGATACTCGGACGCGAGCGATCGCCACGCTCCGTCAGGTGGTTTACGGAGTTCAAGAGCGCGATCGCTTAGAAGAGCATAGCGACTATGTTTGGAGTGTGAGTTTCAGCCCGAATGGACAGACGATTGCTACTGCCAGTAAGGATAAGACCGTGAAGCTGTGGAACCGCCAGGGGCAGGAGTTGCAGACGCTCAAGGGACACAGTGGCGATGTTTGGAGTGTGAGTTTCAGCCCG